>CAYOEQ010000049.1:0-14806 GCA_964402775.1 uncultured Enterobacteriaceae bacterium | reverse complement strand
CCGGCTAACTCATGTAATTTTGCAGGGGGAGTGAACGGTATTGTATCCTGGGCAATTCGCTGGCGATAAGCAAACCGGGGGGAGCATTTATAACATCCGGGATCCGGTTTACCGTCGTCGTGCATGTGATCTCCCCTCCCATAAAAGGATCACAAGACAGAGCAACGTCAGGCTCCCCTTTTATATGCCAATTTGAATAATCCGTCTTACCTTCTTCCATGACCACTTCAGCGAACTCCGAACGAAAATAAATCCCCTCTTTCGTTTGGGCTTCGTAAACTTCAAGAGCGCCGGTAACCATGCCCGGTTCGATAAACCGGTCAAGACTGTTGGATTTGATTCTCACGTCACTGTACACGGGGTCATAATGCCAGCCGCGGGTTTCCACGGTTAATCCCATGGCAGCAATCAATGCTTCCATGGAAATGCCACTGGTCGGGATCTTGCCTTCGTTCGGCTTGGGTCGCCAGCCCGTTTCAAATTGCTCGGGCGTATAACCGATTGGGAATTTCCTGAGAACGACAGGGCCGAATACGTCAACATTAGCGCCTCCTTCGAAGTGTACCGATTCGATGGTATGGCAAGCACCGGTCAAAATGATGGGTATATTTAACCAGAATATGTCCTGTACCCCCGTTGACACAATGGTGGCGTTGTTTTCTTTCGCCAGCTTATCAATTTTATCAGTCCATTCCGGATCAAACGGGCGGGGATAGAAAGTATCTTCCGCAATATTCACCACGTTAATGCCGTTGCGTAAACAGCGTTCAGCGATCTCATAGAGTGATTCCATGTCTCCAACGGCAGTAACCACAGCAATGTCAACATCGTCACCTGGTATTGCTTGCTTTGCAGAAGTTATTGGCACATTAAGTGCCTGCTTCAGGCCGGCGACAGTACCTAAATCTTCGCCCAGGTTCGAAGACCTGTTATACGCACCGGAAATATTGACGCCTTTTTCGACCAGGTATCTCGTGGTTAACTTACCCATAGCGCCAACTCCAAAAATGACTGCATTGATTGGTCTGTCCATTTTATTATCTCGTTAGTGTCACGCCAGTTATCATGGCAACTTCATGCATTCTCTTTCACCTTTCTTGCAATTAAGTGAATCACTTTAAGTTCACCACCGTCTATGGCATTTACGATATTTATGGAGCCTTCCAGGGATCCAGCATACATCGCTTCATCAAATTTGTTTATGATGTTTTCTTTATTTTTAGGCTCTATGAGGGAATTGACAATATTCTGGTTATCTTCTCGACATATTTTTCCGACATCTTTAACCTGAATATCTACGAATCCAGCTTCCTCAAGACAACGCACATAATGTTCAATGCCATCAGGGTAGAGGAGAAGGTCATAAACCTCACAAGATTTAGTCATGACAGGCCCCCACTTTCCATGGGTGCTGCTTAGCCAATCATTTATGACCAGGAAACCATCGAATTGTAAAAGTCTGTAAAGCTCCTTGAAAAGTTCAAGCTTGTTTTCGACATGTACGATGACCCCCTTACTGAAAACGATTTCAAAAGATTTATCCGGGAGGGGGATCGTCCCATCAGCGTTGGAAAGAATAAAAGATAAGCGATCCATGAGTTCTTCGGAGATTCTGTCATTGCACTCTTGAATCATTCGGGGATTGATTTCGACCCCGGTTATCTTCATTGCATATTTCCTGGCGAGATAGAAGGAAACTCCACCTAAACCTGACCCAAAATCGAGAGCCGTTCGTCCTTCAATATCCAGGCCCTCAAGGAGAAATTCTATCCCTTCGACCCCTCCTTCAGATAGCATATTTTCCCCAAAGACCATCTCAAGGGATTTGCAAAATTCTGCCCCGTATTCATCAATAAGGGTTTGCCGGGGCGTGTCAGCAGGTTGTTCCATAAAAGTCTCCTACTACTCTTTCAATTTAATTCTGACCGGTTAACTTGTCATGGGCCTGGTACAGCGAAGCCGGCCGGTGTGTGTTCAAATTGTCCAGCACCACCCGGATGCACTCAGCATCGGGGTAATGCACATCCACCAACTGCCGATTTTTTGCGGTATAGGGCAATACTGCTACACTTATGACGGCAGAACGTTATTTTGTTTAATCCAATGCATCGGCAACAGAGCCTTAGGCGTTGCTTCCCTGGCGGAAGTTATTGGCACATTAAGTGGCTGCTTCAAGCCGGCAACGGTACCCAGGTCTTCACCCAGGTTTGAAGTTCTATTATACGCACCACTTATCTTTACGCCCTTTTCGACAAGGTAGCGGGTAGTTAACTTGCCCATCGCGCCAACTCCGAATATGACCGCATTGATTGGTCTGTTCATTTAAGTCCTCAAGTAGTTAGTTGGATTGTGCCTCAATATCAACTGGAAAGGGTACTAGGCTTGCCATACCAGTGGAAAGCGACGGCTGTCAAGTGACTCACCCTCGCTGATATTCTCATCCTTGTCTGGAAATAAAGCAGGATCCTGAAAACCGGGTCTGACTTTGAATACGGTATCTTCACCGATCCATCGTGACGAGTATGCTACACGCCGTTGGGTGAGCGATGTATTGCCACCGGAACTATGTACGACATAAGCATTGAATAATACCGCATCACCGGCACTGAAATTCCAGGTTATCAGTTCATATTTCTCTGGATACTTATCAAATTGCGGTATTACCTCGGCATTTGAATCATGTTCTATCTGTATCTTATCGGGGTCCAGTGGCGCGTCACCAAAATCAGTCTGCTTGTACATGCGGTCCGGCTTTTCCGCTCCTTTTACAAATTGCAGGGCACTGCTTTCCCGACTACAGTCTGTCAAGGCTAACCAGAACGAACATATCTGTTTTCCATCTATCGGCCAATAGGGCAGGTCCTGATGCCAGTAGTAGTCGACTTTCGTGTCCGGTTCGCAGGTAAACAAGTGATCAAAATACGCCCGAACTTGTGTAGCGCCCATTGCCAGGCCTGCGTTTTTTGCCATGTCCACATTAGTCATAAACTCCCTGAATACAGGAACTTCGGGAAACATGTACTGCTCCTGAAAAAAACGTCCTTTTTTTGCCAGCTCCTCTGCATGTTTGCCCGGATTGGCCATCCGATGATCCGCAGCTTCAAGTAAGCGGGTAATCGTTCCAGCATCTACAAGTTTTGGAATGTAGCAAAACCCATCCTGACGGAATGCATTGATCTCCTGTTCGGATAATTCTCGAATGTTCATTTCTTTATTCTCTGGTCTTTTTGTCTACGGTGATTCTTCCGTATGCCGACCTGCCGAACATAGCATAAAACGTATAAAACAATGTTGTTGTCACTTTAAAGGAGGACAACAGGAATGCTTTAATTCTGTTTATTTGCGGTACAGGGCAATACTGCTACACTTATGACGGCAGAACGTTATTTTGTTTAATCCAATGCATCGGCAACAGAGCCTTATTCTGTGCCCCCCGGGGGAAACGACAATAAGGCTCAGGCAGGAAAATAACATGCATAATCAACTTGGGCATTTTGCAATATGTGACAAAATAGTCAATGGGTTACCGGAATTCGGTACTCTGGTCGGACAAATCGGCACTTCCAATTTCAATCGTACTTTTCTGGATTTTTTTAAGCATTTTGTCGATATTGATAACCTCGTTGCCTACTATTTTCCACACAAAAAAGCCCCTCAGTGCCTGATTCCCACCGGCAAAGAAGAGAATGCAGAGCTCATGCTGCAGATAGCCGAGCTCTATGTCAGCGAGTATTACAAATATGACCCTAATAAGAGTATATGGGGCGCAAATCTACGTTCACGTTCTGCAAAACACTTGCTGATTAATAGAGATGAAGTCGAGGACGAGACATACCGTTCACTTTTTTTTGATAGCACTAATCTTTTAGAAGAACTTATATTTGCAGAACGCTTCCTGAATGGATCTATACATATAGGTTTCCATCGATCGCCCGACTTCAAGAGATTTGACGAAGTCGATATAAGCTACTTCAAATACTTGTCCTCATTCGGCATTGCCTGTTTACTTCGCCACTTTGTTTTTTCAAATACAGCAAAAAAGTCGATTGGCAGACAGGAAAAACTGGTATTCATAAGGGATTTATTATCCAGCAAAGCACCTGACCTGTCGTTAAGGGAACTGGATGTATGTTCCAGAATTGTATTGGGGTACTCGACACTTGGAATAGCATTAGAACTCGGGCTCAAAGAATGTTCTGTCGCAACGATGCGTAAACGCGGTTATAGAAAGATGGGAATATGTAGCCAGAACGAGTTGTTTGAACATTGTCTGGATGAGTTTGTTCGACGTCAAAACGTGTTGAACAGCGCACTTTCTGATTTTAAAGACACCGTCAGTTAGCCGGCTGGATAAAAGTTGGAGAGTAGTATCCGGTTTTTCCTGGGATAATTGCGGCGTGGTGAAAGAAACTGGTAACACGGGTGTCGCACACGGCCAGCAGTATTACTACCTGTCTGGGGGGAGGTCAAGCCGTCCGAATAAACTCAGTAACCGGAAAGAGTATCCGGATAGATGAAATTGTTCTCGGTGGTGTATTGCTCCCACAGTGCGAGCATTTCCTTGAGTTTCGCAGGGTTGGACCCAGCCAGGTCGTTCATCTCCGCCGGGTCCTCGGCCAGGTTGTACAACTGCCATTGCCCGGGTTTCAGCGCCGGCAGACGCACGTCCCGGGACGGGATGCTGGGAACGTAAAGGATCTTCCAGTCGCCCTGGCGGATGGCCTGCTTGCCGAACAGCTCCCAGCCCATGAAATCGCCCGGTTCCCGGATCGTGGCGCGGTCACCGGTGAGGATCGGCACGACCGACCGTCCCTGCATGGCCTGCACTTCCCGGCCCTGGAACATACCTGCGCCGGGGTGTGCGATCCCGGCCAGTTCCAGCAGGGTGGGCATGACGTCCTTTACAGTGACTATCGAGTCGTTCATTGCAGCAGTCTGCATGGCGCGCGGGTAATGGAAAAACGCCGGCGCCCGCACGCCGCCCTGGCTGGTGTAGCCCTTGAACATGCGCAACGGCGTGTTCCCCGCCCGCGCCCAGTTCGGTCCCAGCCAGACATAGGAATCGGCATTGCCTATATTCTCGTAACTGTTGTCGCAGCACTCGTCCGCCCACGCAGCCACCTCGGGAAAAGATTTTTCCATGGCATGGCCTTCGGGGCCGTTGTCCGACATGAAGAAAATGGCGGTGTTCTCGTACTCGCCGATTTCCTTGAGATAATCGATCATCGTGCCGATGTACACGTCTACGTCATCCACCATCGCCGCGTAAATTTCCATGACTTTGGCCTGGTAGCGTCGCTCCTCAGCGTTCAGTTCTGCCCAGGGCCGCTCGTCCAGCAACCTGGGGAAAGGTTCGACGTCAGCATCCACCAGCCCCCGGTCCTTCAGGTTTTGCAGGCGCTGATCAGCCAATACATCGTAACCGGCGTCATATACGCCCTTGTACCTTGCTATGGACTCCTGCGGCGCTTGCAGCGGCCAGTGCGGTGAAGTGTAGGACAGGTAAGCAAAAAACGGTTTGCCGTTATCCAGGTCCGCACCGATGTATTCCTGCATGAGTTCGGTGTAGAACGGGGTGGAATAAAAATCTTCCGGCAACTCTTCCAGTGTTACGCCGTCTTCCCGGTAAAGTGCCTTGTCGGGACCGACGATGGGCAGCATGTTGCCGAACGCACCAGCGCCGCCCTGCAGCGGGCCGAAGGACTTTTCAAATCCCCGACCGGCCGGGCTGGTTTCCTGCGTCAGCCCGAGGTGCCATTTGCCGGTCATGTACGTGTTGTAACCGGCCTCCAGAAACAGTTCGGAGAGCGCCGCGACCTGGAAGTTCAGGTAACCCTCGTAACCCGGGTTGCCTGCCTGGTTCGGCGCCAGGTCTTCGAACATGTTGCCGAGCCCGGCATTATGGCTGTCGGTGCCGGAAAACAGCATGGCCCGGGTGGGCGAACAGTTCGGCGAGACGTGGAAGTTGGTGAGGAACACCCCCTCCCGCGCCAGGGCATCGATGTTGGGTGTCCTGATCTCGCTGCCGAACAGGCTGAGATCATTGAACGCCACGTCGTCCACGACGATGAGCAGCACGTTCGGCCGGGAATCCTCAGCGCCGGATGAACCGGAGCCGGGGCCGGAACAGGCTGCAAGAAAGCAGAGCAGGGGAATGAGAAGCGCTGAAAGGCGAAATGATGCCATGGGAAGTGACCTTGTTATTTGGTTGTTATCGGTCACGAATCTTAACACACGCCGCCGGGACCGATACAGGGCGTCAGGGCTTCCTGGCGCGGATGAGCACCCGGTCGGTCTTCAGGTAAATCTCATCGTCATAGACCCCCAGGCTGTGGTCGTCCTCCGGGTTGGCGAACAGGTCGGATTCCGCCTCGACGACGAAGCCCGCCTGTTGCAGCGCAGCCCGTATGATATGCGGTTCAATCCGGTGCAGTTCCCGGTTGTCATGGTCCGCAGTGCCGACGTGGTCCGTGATGCCGAGGACACCACCGGGTTTGAGGGTCTTTTTAATGCTGAACAGGATTTCCAGGGCAGTGGCCTCGCCCGGTTCGTGGTAATGGTAGTCATGGAAGTTGTTGCCCCAGAAGGCCAGGTCCAATTGCCCTTCCAGTCCCAGGTCGTCGTACTCCCTGACGTGCAGCGCCACGTTGGGCAAACGGTTGTTCGCCAGCCGTTCATCCATGGTGCGCTTGTAGTAACCGTCGGCATAGTTGTACAGCACCCGTTCCCGGTTATGGGAATAGACTTTGCCGTCGGGACCGACCGCCGCTGCCAGCATCTCGGTGGTGTAACCGGCGGCGGCGCCCACGTCCATCACCGTCATGCCCGGCTCCAGGCCGAGGAACCTGAAGGACTCGAAGGGTTTCCTGGGCTTGTCCCGGCGGATATCCCACTTATGCCTGTCAGGTGTTTTCTGCTGCTGTTCGACGCGTTGCTTCATCTCCACATATTCATCAGCCCCCGCGTGCGTGATAAAGCAATAAAACACTATAGAAAGTACTAATATTCTATTGATATATATCATTTATTATCTCTGAACCAAGTATTTTGTTAACCTGGAAAAGTATACCCGCATCAGAATTCCAGTTCCACCACACAGACCTCCTGCCCCACGTCCGCGTCTTCGTCTTCGGGCACCAGGATTTCCAGCAGGCGGCCGTCACCGGGCGCCTCGATCTCCTGGGTGACTTTTTCCGTTTCGATTTCATACAGCGGCTCGCCTTTGCTGAAGGCTTCCCCGGGTTGCCTGAGCCAGGCCACGATGGTGGCGGTTTCCATGTTCATGCCCACCTGGGCGAGTTTCAGTTTGACTTTCATTGCAGGTCCGTATTGTTTACAAGTGATGCGGTGACGGCGCAGATCCGTTCCCGGTCCGGGATCACGGTCTTCTCCACGTTGGGGGCGTAAGGCATGGCGACGTTGGGCACCGTGATGCGCTTAATGGGGGCCTTGAGGTGTGTGAAAGCCTCATCGCTGACGACTGCGGCGATATGGCTGGCGGCGCTGCAACGGTCCCGCGCCTCGTCGATAATAACAATGCGCCCGGTTTTCGCCACCGAAGCGATGATGGTGTCCGTATCCAGCGGCACCAGGGTGCGGCAATCGATGACTTCCGCGTCGATATCCTGTCCGGCCAGCGCCGCCGCGGCCTGCAGGGTCGGCTTCATCATGGCGCCGACGCTGACCAGGGTAACGTCCGTTCCCGTACGGCACACCCGGGCAGATCCGAACGGGACGGTGAAATCCCCGTCCGGCACCTCGCCCCGTTCACCGCCCCGGCCGCCGGCTTCCAGGTAGAAGGTCGGGTTGTCGCCTCGTATCGCAGTTTTCAGCAATCCCGCCGCGTCCGCCGGGGTGGATGGGACTGCGACATTCACGCCCCCCAGGTTCATCAGCAGGGGATAAGGCGTATCGGAATGCTGTGCGGCAGTGGAGCGGCCGCCGCCATATCCGGCAATGACGGTGATCGGCAGTTTAATCTGCCCGCCGGTCATCAACCGAAGCTTAGCCATCTGGTTGGCGATGGCGTCAAAACCGGTATAGATGAAATTGGAGAACATCAGGTGCAATATCACCCGGTAGCCGCCGGCCGCGGCGCCGACCGCCATGCCGGTCAGGGTGGCCTCGCAGATGGGTGTGTTGCGGATGCGGTCCGGGCCGAAGCGTTCGTGCAATCCCCTGGTGTCGCCGAACATGCTGATCTCGACGTCTTCGCCGAACAGGATGACCTTCGGGTCGCGCTCCATCTCGGCAAACAAGGTGTCGTTAATGGCCTGTATGAGCCGCTTCTTCGCCATAACCGGGCCTCAGGGCTGTTGTCCGGAAAACATCATGTCACGCATGAGCTCCGGGTCGGGAGGGGGCGCTGCTGCCGCAGCTTCAGCCGCCGCTGCAACCCCGGCGCGGACCTCGGCGTCCAGGGCGTCCAGGTCCTCACGGGCGCAGACCCCGTTTTCCAGCATGAAGCTGCCCAGGCGTTCCATGGGGTCCCGTTTGCGCCAGGGTTCGATCTCGTTTTCATCCCGGTACTCGCTGCTGAGCCAGTGCACCTCGCTCTCGTTATGCCCGTAGATGCGGTAGGTCTTGGCCTCAATGAAAGACGGGCCGCCCCCGCGGCGCGCCAGTTCCACCGCGGCTGCGGCCGCCTGCCATACGGCGACGGCGTCATTGCCGTCCACCACGCTGCAGGGGATGTTGAAGGCCCGGGCGCGGTCGGCGATCTCCCCGGCCGTCACCGTGTCCGAGGGGGAAAACTCCGAATAGCAGTTGTGCTCGCACACCAGCAGAAGCGGCAGTTTCCACAGCGTGGCGACGTTCAGCACTTCCATGAACACGCCCTGGTTGGCGGCGCCGTCACCGAAGAAGCACACGGCGACCCGGCCCTTGCGGTCCAGTTGCGCGGCGAACGCGGCGCCGGCGCTGATGGCGAGGCCGGCGCCTACGATGCCGTTGGCGCCGATGATGCCCCTGGAGAAATCCGCCACGTGCATGGAACCGCCCATGCCCTTGCAGATGCCGGTTTCCCGCGCGTAGACCTCCGCCAGCATGGCCTCCGGGTCGCCGCCCTTGGCCAGGTAATGGCCGTGGCCGCGGTGCGTGCTGGCAATCGGGTCGGCGTCGTCCAGGTGCGCACACACGCCCGCAGCGATGGCCTCCTGGCCGATGTACAGGTGCACGCCGCCGGGCAGCCTGCCGGCATGGAAGTCATCCCGCAGTTGTTCCTCGGTGCGCCGGATCAGCAACATGGTCCGGTACATGGCCAGCAACTGCCCGGAATCGGGTTTTTGTGGTACAGAATTCTGCGTCATCTGCTGTAAACTACGGGAGTTGGGTAAAATGATGTTAATTTTGTACAACAATTTGTGTAAAAAAGTCAATAATTTGTTTTTTTTGAGTAATTGCTGTAGTACAATGCCGCCGCAGAACCAGAACCTGTAACCAGCGGGAGGAATGAGAGATGCATCCAGTCAAATCAGGCAACGTCACGCTGTCCGCCATCGTAACCTGCGCCATGCTGCTTGCCGCGCCGTCTGCCGGCGCGCAGTTGCTCGAAGAGGTCATCGTTACCGCACAGAAACGTGAGCAGAGTATGCAGGACGTAGGCATCGCGGTGACGGCATTCAGCGGCGACATGCTCAAGAACCTGAACTATACCAACACTGTCGATATTACCCAGCAGGTGCCGTCGATGCAGTTGTTCACCTATACGCCTTCATTGACTATCCTGGCCATCCGCGGGGTGTCCCAGAGTAACTTCCAGGACAACCTGGAGGCGCCCATTGCGGCTTACATCGACGAGGCTTATATCTCCAGCATGAACATGGTAGGGCAACAGATGTTCGACATGGAACGCGTCGAGGTGCTGCGCGGGCCCCAGGGCACCCTGTTCGGCCGCAACGCCACCGGCGGCGTGGTGCAATACGTGACCCGCGGCGCCACGGACGAGGAATTCAACGGCTATATCGAGGCATCCTACGCGGAGTATGACCGCAGGTACGTGGAGGCCGCATTCGGCGGGGCGCTGGGCAGCAACGTGCGCGCCCGCATTGCAGGACGCTGGGAAAAGGGCGATGGTTACGTGAAATCACTAGCCGAGCCGGTGGATTTTATTGACGATGCCGGTAATGTGGCGCCGACAGGCGCTGCGCCCGCCAGGGATTCGCACGGGGCCAACGGCTTCGTGTTGCGCGGTTCCCTGCAGGTCGATTTCAGCGAGCAGTTGCTCGGCGATTTCCGGGTGACCTATATTGAAGACAGCGACGTGCCGACCGGCACGTATACGTGGACCCCCGCCACGATTGATCCGGCCACGGGTTTTGGCATCCCTACTGCGCCGCCCAGTGATCCTGTGACTCTTGAAGTCAGCAGCGACCCGCGCACCCATCATGCGGATTGGGAAGGACGCATGGACCGTGACGGCTGGAACGCGACCGCCAAGTTCACCTGGGACGTGAACGACGATATCAGGGTGGAATCGATCACCAACTACCAGACCTTCGACAAAACTTACACCGAGGATGCCGATGCAACGCCGATTGCGTTCCTGCATTTTCCGTTTGAACCAGTTGCCGACTTCGAATCCTGGACCCAGGAACTGCGTGTTTCGGGTGAGACCGACCGTATGCGCTGGACCGCGGGCGCCTATTATTTCGACCAGAAGATGGACAACAGCGCATTCGTCAGCGGGATAATCCTGACCAATTCGCCTACGGGGGAGATACTGGCCACCTACAAGCTGAATTCCGAGAACTGGTCGATCTTCGGCCAGGCGGAGTTTGACCTGACGGAACAACTGACCTTCATCGCCGGCCTGCGCTGGTCCGAGGACGACAAGGACATCGACTACGCCAGCACCTTCACGGACGTCGATCCGGCCGGTTATGCCGCCATGGAGGGAGTCTACGGCATACCTGAGGCCGTTTTCCGGGCTGGCCCGTTCCTGGCCTATAATCCATCCCTGGATCCCAAGGCGGATATGAGCTACAACGACTGGGCGGCGCGCTTCCAGCTTGATTATCGCCCCAATGACGACGCCCTGCTGTTTGCCTCCGTCAACCGCGGTATCAAGGGCGGTAACTGGGTAGTGGCGACCGTGCCGGACGCAGACGGTGAACTCCGCCATGAAGAGGAGGTGCTCTGGTCTTATGAAATTGGTGGTAAATTCACCCTGTTCAACGGCACCGCACGTCTGAACGCCACTGCATTCTATTACGACTACAGTGACTATCAGGTGTTTTCGCTGATCTTCCTGGCGCCGGACGTTTTGAATTCTGATGCCACCGCCTATGGCGGCGAGGTCGAACTGGCCCTGTCCCCGGCGGATAACTGGGATTTCAATTTTGGCGTGGCCCTGATGTCCAGCGAAGTGGATGATACTCCAGCGGTTCTGCCGGACGAACAGGGCAACTTCCAGTTCGTCAAGGGCGACCTGCCCCAGGCGCCGGAAATCAGTTTCAATTTCCTCGGCCGGCACACCTGGCAGGTACCCGGAGGCTCCATGGCCGTACAGCTTGATGGTTTCATCTACGGCGACCATTATCTGTACAGCCAGAAGAACGAGGCTAATGCCGAGGATGGTTTCGGTATCCTGAATGCGAGTGTTTCCTATACCACGGATGACGGGAAGTGGAAGGTGACGGCCTGGGGCAAGAACCTGACCGATACGGAATATCGGATTTACCTGATCGACCTGGGTCTGGCCGGTTTCCTGGAAGAAATTTACGGCCCGCCGCAGTGGTTCGGCGGAACCGTTTCCTACAGTTTCTGATTGCGCGAATAAAAAACTGCCCCTCATGCAAGCAACGGCCTGCGCTGATTCATGAGGGGCAGTGACTCTTTTCCCTTGTCTTTGCGGCTGACAACACGCCTGTTGTCGCTGTGCGCCGCGTGCCTGCTGGCCGCCTGTTCAACAGAGCAGGCCGAACGCCCCAATTTCCTGGTCATCCTGGCGGACGACATGGGCTATTCGGACATCGGCGTGATGGGCAGCGAGATACGCACGCCCAATATCGACCGGCTGGCGCAACGGGGCATGCTCATGACCCATTTCCGGGTGCACATGATGTGCTCGCCTACCCGCGCCATGCTGCTCACGGGCGCGGACAGCCACCCCGCCGGTTACGGAACCATGGCCGGGGAGTTCACGCCGGCGATTCGCGGGCAGGCGGGCTATGAAACCTACCTCACCGACCGGGTGACGACCATCGCCAACGTGCTCCGGGACGGCGGCTACCATACCTACATCGCAGGCAAGTGGGACATGGGCGGGCACGGCAACCCGGCGTTGTGGCCCGACAAGCGGGGTTTCGAGGAGTCCTACGTGCTGGTGGAGGGCAGTGGTTCCCATTACGACAACTCACCCTCGCTGCTGGAACTCGCGACGGTGACCTACGTGGAAAACGGCCGGGAGATTGAACTGCCCGGCGATTTTTACTCTTCCCGGAATTACGCAGACAAGATCATCGAATACATCGACCGGCACAGGCCGGACGGCAAGGCCTTTTTTGCCTACCTGCCGTTTACCGCGCCGCACTACCCGCTGCACGCGCCGGACGAATACATAGAGCGCTATGCCGGGGTATACGAGCAGGGCTACGAGGCCGTGCGCGCCGCGCGCATCGAACGTATGCGGGAGAAGGGGTTAATGGGCGCACACCAGGCCGCGGCCGAGCACCATCCCGCCTGGCCGGCATGGGATGATCTGGACGATACCATGCGCAGCCTGGAGGCGCGGCGCATGCAGGTGTACGCGGCGATGACGGAGGCCATGGATTTTCACATCGGCAGGGTTCTGGATTACCTGGAACAGGAAGGACTGGCGGACAACACCCTGGTGATTTTCCTCTCGGACAACGGCGCGGAGGGCGGCAATCCGCTGGATTTCTACGGCCAGCCCGGTTTCGACTGGGCTGAAGACGGCTTCGACGTCAGCCTGGAAAACCTGGGCAGTCCTGGTTCATATTCCTGGCTGGGGGCCGGATGGGCGCACGTCGGCAGCACGCCGTTGCGTTATTTCAAGGGTTTCCCGACCGAGGGGGGGATCCGCACGCCCGCCATATTCAGTTTTCCGGGTCGCATCGAGGCGGGCAAGGTCTCGTCCGTCAGCGCGAACATCCTGGACCTGCCGGTCACCCTGCTGGATTATGCCGGCGTTGAGCACCCGGGAGTCGCGGACAACGGCGAACCCATGCCTCCCATAAGGGGCAGGTCGATACGCGACTTTCTGGACGGAACAAGCGGGCAGATCCATCCACCGGAGGATTATTTTGCCTACGTGATGATGGGCCGCAGGGGGGTAGTGCAGGGGGACTGGAAGATCACCTGGATGAATGCGCCCTGGGGGCCGGAGGGACGCTGGTCCCTCTATAACCTGGCCGAGGATCCGGCGGAGCGCAACGACCTGGCCGCAAGCCGCCCGGACAAACTGGCTGAAATGCAGGCGCTCTGGGACGCCTACGTCGCCGCCAACGGCGTTATCCCCATTCCTGGCTACGAAACCGGCTGGACCAACCGCTTTTCCCATTATGACTGGCTTCCACCCGAACTGCGTTCACAACCTTAACCTTAACCCTGATAACACTGTGAGATAAGAGAATCATGAAAGGAAAAATAGCTTTTGAAGAACACCTGGCTGTAGAAGAAACGGTAGGAAATGCCAAAGCGTTTGCCGGCGACTCCGGGAGATGGGAAGACTTTACCCTGGAACTCCTTGACGTCGATGAAAAACGGCTGGCATTCATGGACAAAACCGGTATAGAAATGGCGTTGTTGTCACTCAACGCCCCTGGCTTGCAGGCAGTCCTGGATACCGATGAAGCCATAGAGCTTGCGAAAAAAGCCAATACAAAAATCGCCGGGGCGGTCGCCCGGCACCCGGGCCGCTATGCCGGCATGGCCGCACTGCCCATGCAGGACCCGGCCGCCGCCTCGGCAGAACTGGAGCGCTGCGTCAATGAACTTGGCTTCAAAGGGGCAATGGTGAACGGATTTACCCAGAAGGGCGAACCGGACTCGGCAATATATTATGATATCCCCGAATACCGGGACTTCTGGGCAACGGTTTCCGATCTTGACGTGCCGTTTTACCTGCACCCCCGCATGCAGATACCGGCCCGGGCCGGGAACTACGAAGGGCACCCCTGGCTGATGAGCGCACCCTGGGGTTTCGCGGTGGAAACCTCGATCCACGCGCTGCGCCTGTGCGGTTCCGGCGTGTTTGACGATTTTCCCAACCTGAAGATCTGCCTGGGGCACATGGGGGAAAACATTCCATTCGCCCTGTGGCGTCTCGATGCGCGCATGCGTTTTTCACGGCGCGGCTATCGCGGCAAACGGCCCCTGGGCGACTACTTCCGGGAACATTTCCACATTACGGTCAGCGGCCTGTTCGCCGATCCGGCTTTCCGTTGCGTCCTGGACGTTATGGGTAAGGACAGGGTTTACTTCTCCGCCGATTATCCGTTCGAGCGGATGGAGGATGCTGCCGACTGGTATGACGCTACCGACGTAATCACCGATGAGGAACGTGTGCAGATTGGCCGCAGCAATGCGATCGAGTTGTTCAAACTTGACCTTGATTGAATGAGGTCGGCAGGGGACGGGCTTAAGTTCGTCCCCGGATGGTGCTGCGTTTACAACCTTTACCTTGATTCGAGACAACGGAGAGACGGGCATCCTGACCCGCCCTATGCACATGTTTCATTGGTAGTAAGATTTTTCAATAAGCTATCGTTGTCAACAGCTCCTTCGATCTCACGCAGCCACCTTCGGTACTGGATGGATACCATATCAGTCGGAACTGAAATTT
>CAYOEQ010000048.1:0-14950 GCA_964402775.1 uncultured Enterobacteriaceae bacterium | reverse complement strand
GTACCGAACAGCATTGCCGCGCCCATGCCCTGCAATGCCCGGCACAGGATCAGCAACAGGGCGGACTGGGCCATGGAAGCAAGAATCGACGCAATGGTCACCGTCGTCATACCGGACAGGAACATTTTCTTGCGCCCGTACATGTCCCCCAGCCGCCCGAACGGCAACAGGAATACGCCGCTGGACAACAGGTATGCCAGGGGCACCCAGCTTGCGGTTATTGCGTCCATCCTCAACCCCAGGGCGATAGTGGGGATGGCCACGTTTACGGCGGACAGCATCAGCGGGGTGATAAACGCTCCCAGGCAGACGATGGTGAGCGCCGTTCTCTGGAGGGTTTGTTCAGAGGTTCCCAAGATAATCTTCTGCCAGGTTCATGACCAGTTCAATGATGTACGGGGTCATCTCCCTGGCGGTTTCCGTCTCCGAGCGGGTGTGCATCCAGCCCAGGTACGTGGTTGCGCGCGCCATCAGCAATACCGGAAACCAGGCCAGGTGATCGTCCGGCAACGGCCTGTTGTGCCGGTACCCCGCAACCAGCGCTTCTTTTGCCATGGCAAAATGCCCGGTCCCGTGCAGGAATATAATCGAAGTAGCGATGTCGAACAGGTGCCAGCCGTAGCCGCAGTCGTCAAAATCGATCACCCGGATGCCGTCCGCGCCGGTCAGGACATTTTCAAATACCAGGTCCGCATGGATTAAACCATAAATGTCCGGCGCCGTTCCCAGTTCCGTCAATCCGGCGCGTAACCTGTCCCTTACCTCGAGCATCATATCCCGCTGCCGGGCGTTCAGGGCCGGCAGTTCCCAGAAACGGCCCCAGAACGGCTCATCCCCGGTGAGGCCGTCAACATCCCAGGCATGCCGGGTAAAGCCCTCCGGCGCCTGCCAGTGCCGCGCATGGTTGTGCATCTTCGCCATGGTGCTGCCCAGGGTTTCAAAGTGCGCGCGAATCTCGTCCGGAGAACCCTCCAGCCCCTCCTCCACGCTGCCCCACTGTTCGCCCTCTATCCAGTCAACGATATCCACCTGGCGCGGTTCCGGCACGCCGGGAGACTCGACGATTTCAAACATGCGTCCGTTCCTGGAATAGCGCGGTTCCGGCGTCAGCACGCCATACTCTTTCAGGCCGGTTATCCATTGCCATTCGGATCGCAATTCGGCGTCGCTGTGGTACCCCGCGCGGTGTACGCGTATTACGAGTTTCTCATTCGCGGCGCGGTCGGTCACCGCATAGACGGCATTCTCACGCAGCTTGAGCAGGCCCAGTGCCGAATCGCGGTCAATGCCCCAAAGCGGCAGTGCGCGCCGCACCAATTCTTCATAGCGATTTTCCAGTTCGGCGACGGGGAGTTGATAAAAATCGTTCATTTCGGCCTCGGCAGAAAACCGATCTCATCCTGCAGGGCTTTCCCGATGGCCAGCAACCTGCGGTCGGAGCCGGCCGGCCCTTCCAGGCAGATTCCGGCGGGCATCCCGTTGGGAGCCAGACCCGCGGCCACGCACAGGCTGGGGATTCCTGCATTGCTGGAAGGGTCGGTACTGCGGATGATGGTCGCCATTGTCGGGTGTGTCGAACCATTCAGTTCAATGGTGCTGTCATGGCCTATGGGCGGCGCGGTCAGCGGTGTCGCAGGGATGACCAGGGCATCCAGCCTGTTATCGGTAAAATACGTAGAAAACAGCGCCTGCAACTGCGGCCGATACGTATGCAACGCTTCTTCGTAGACCGCTTTACTGACGGCGCCGGACACGACTGCGTTGTACGCCTCTTTCACGTCCGGGCTGGCTATCTGCGCCAGCACGTCCTCAATGGAAATGCCGGGCGCAAAGTCGGCAAGGTACTGAATCATGTCACGCTTTGCCTCATACAGCACGACAGGGAAACTCACCTTGTCGTTCAGGTCAGCCACCCCGTCAAGGTCAACTTCCACCAGGGACTTGCAGGATGCAGCGAGGAGGTCGAGGGTAGCCTCAACAACGCCTGCGACACCCGGTTCCAGGTTCTCGTAATAATATGCGCGGGGAACACCCAGCCTGACGTCCGCCAGGCTGACTCTCGCCACAGGAGACGGATCGCCGGCCATCACCCGGTCCAGCAGTTGCAGGTCTTCAACCGCCCGGGCCATGGGCCCCGGCGTATCGCGGGTTGCGGAGATAGGTATTATCCCTGCAGCGGGGTAACGGCCTCCTGTAGGCCTGAACCCGCAGATACCGCAGAAGGCTGCCGGCAGGCGCGTCGACCCGCCCGTATCCGAACCAAGACCGGCGGGCAGTATCCCGGCGCCAATGGCAACCGCAGTGCCGCCGCTGCTGCCTCCCGGTATGAGGTCGGGGTTATAGGGGTTGCGCGCCGGGCCGAACGCGGGGTTGTTGTTGGTGACGCCAAAGGCCAGTTCGTGCATGTTGGACTTGCCGAAAGTGACGGCGCCGGCATCAAGCAACAACCTGGCGACAGGAGCATCCGCCGGCGGGACATGCCCCCTCAGCGCCGGCGTGCAGCCCGAGGTGGGCAGGCTGGCGGTATTGATGTTGTCCTTCAGCAGCAGGGGGGCGCCCAGCAGTTCAGGATTCCCGTTGTCCCGCCGTTGCCGGTCCCGCTGCGCCGCAGATTCCAGCACGGACTGCTCATCCAGGCATACCAGTGCATTCAGGTGCGCCGTTTCCCCGTGACGCTCCAGCATGGCCTGAACATACTCGACCGCGCTGAATTCCCCGGCCTGCATCCGTTCCAGGGCCTTGACCAGTGTCAGGTCAAGAATGCTCACGGCATTTCCGCAAAATTCTGTCCCTTCCCTGCTGACTGTTATTCAGAACTCGTAGCCGGCCTGTATGTACCATTCCCGGCCGCGGTCGAACGTCTGCTGGGTAAAACCAAACCCGTCCTGGTAGTTCGAGAATATGACGAAATTCTCGTCGGTCAGGTTGTCCACGCCACCGGAGATAGCCAGGCCGCTGTTGCGCACATCCCAGCGCACGCTGGCATTGAGCAAGTGCAGGTCATCCTCTACCAGGACCGGGTTGGGCACGCCGAAACTCAAGGGCACACCGGCGAACGGGCCGCCGGGCAGGATATCATCGCCGAAGCGCGGGATGTTGTTCGAGTTGGTGCCCCAGTCCGTGCGGTAAGACCACTCGAACCGTGGAGTCAGGTAGCCCAGGTCGCCGATAGCGAACTCCTTGTAGATCTGCGCATTGGCCGTCCACTCGGAAACATGCTGGAACGGGCTGTCCAGGGTAAGGCCCTGTACGGTGCCTTCCAGCGCAGTGCGGTCGATATCGGTCATCCCCGCGCTGCCGGTGATATACCACCCTTCCGCAGGGTTCAGCAACGCCTCCATCTCAACCCCGATGACCTCGGCGTCGCCCGCGTTGCTGACAAAGGGCCCAAGTCGTGAAGGGTCAGCCACCAGCAGTTGCAGGTCGGTGTAATCGGTATAGAAGATGGCGACATTAAAGCGCAAACGATCGTTCCAGCCGTCGAATTTGAACCCGCCTTCGTAGGATTTGACGAACTCGGGATCAAAACTGGGCGTGCTGGCCTCAGGCGGGAAGATACGCTGCGTGTAACCGCCGGACTTGAAGCCTTCGGAATAGGTGAAATAGGTCATCAGGCTGTCATTCCAGCGGTAGGACAGGTTCACCATGGGCACCAGTTCCGAGGTCTGGTGCGAGGTCCACTCGAACGGCAGCGGCCGGTCGCCGAGCCCGCATGTCGGCAGGGCGGGGTTGAACGGCATCGGGGTAGCCGGCGGCGGGCAGTTAAAGGGCAACGGTCCTACCGGCAACACTTCTATGAACTGGTCCGGCAGGTAATCGCGGGTATCCTCGGTGTAACGCAGACCGAAGGTCAGGTCCAGCTTGTCGTTGAAATGCCAGGTGCCCTGGGCGAATACCGCCCAGGAATCCGCATCGTAATGCCCGCCGGATTGCAGGTATACCTGGGAGAAACGCACCGGGTTGATGTTCTTACCGTCTTCCTCGAAATAATAAGCGCCGATGATCCAGTCCAGCCGGTCGGCAAAACTGGTCCCCAACAGTTGCAGTTCCTGGCTGAACTGCTCGTGCTGGTAAATATCGATGAGGTAGGAAACCCGGATTGGCGAACCGTCCTGGTCACCCTCAAAATTGCCTTCAAAGCCGCGCAATGATGTGATCGATTTAACCGCGAGACTCTCGTTGATTTGCCAGTCCACGGTCAGGCCCGTTCCCCAGACGTCCAGTTTCTGGTAGGAAGGATCGCCGCTGTAATTAAGTTTCCTCTCGCCGTTGTCGATATATTGCTGGTTGAAACAGACCGGGTTGTTGGCGTTATCAGGCGAAAAACAGGCCAGGAACTGGAACGGGAAACCGCTGGGATGCAATACGTTAAAGAACTCGCCTCCCGGGAATGAAGCCGGGCCGCCGCTGGCCAGTTGCGCGGCCAGGGTATTGGCCGCCAGGGTCATGGAAGGGCCGCCCCCGGTCAATATGCCGACATTCAGCGGCTGGATACCGGCGAGGACAAAAGGATTGCCGTTCTCATTTTCGGTGCTGTAGTCCACGGACCAGTTGATGTCCAGGTTGTCATTGGGCAACCAGCGCAACGCCCCGCGCAGGGCCACCACGTCCTGGTCGCCCAGGTCCTCGCCGTCGACTACGCGGGTGACATAGCCGTCCTGGTTGAAGCTGGCCGCGGACAGGCGGGCAAAGAACTTGTCGGTCAGGGGAATGTTAACGCTGCCCCTGACGTTGAAGCGATCATCGGTGCCGTACTTGACATCCAGCTTCCCTCCGAACTCCTCATCAGGTTTTTTGCTGCTCAAGGTGATGGCGCCGCCTATAGTGTTGCGGCCGAACAGAGTGCCTTGCGGCCCGCGCAGCACCTCGACCCGTTCCACGTCGACGATATCCAGAACCGCGCCCACGGAACGGCCCAGGTACACGCCGTCCACATAGATGCCGACGCCAGGGTCGATGACCGGGGTGAAGTCATTCTGGCCGATACCGCGGATGTACACCGCGGCATTGGTGACGTTGGAATAGGTAGTCGATTCATTCAATACCAGGTTGGGCACGAACTGGTCCAGCTTGCCGATCTCCGTCACGCCGCGGAAGTCCAGGGCATCGCCGGTAAACGCGGATACCGCGATAGGCGCGTCCTGCAGGTTTTCCTCGCGTTTGCGGGCGGTGACTACGATTTCCTCTATGAGCGCGGCGCTACGGCCCTGGGCATGTGCCGGTTTCAGGATTGCCGCGGCATCCATGAACACAATTGCCGCGGCCACTGCCGCAACCGCGAAATGCGTATGAATATTTCGTCTTGTCATTACTGATACCTGATTACTTCAGAGTGTGGGGATATATGGGGTCAGAGTAAAATTTTTCGATGTCTAGTACAGAACTCGATAATTTTACTCTGACCCCGGATATTTTCGGATATTCAGGAACAGGATGATACTTGACTTGTAAAATAACCTCAACCGTTTACCTGCTCTCGTTCCACTCCCGGAAGCTGCTGCTGGAGTGGGCCAGTTGTTCCAGTAACGGGGCCGGCGTCCACCACAGGTCGCCGTAGCGGGCGCGGTATTTTTCAACCGCGGCAAGCACATTATCGAGGCCGGCCATGTCGGCGTACTTCATGGGTCCGCCGCGGTAACGGGGCATGCCGTAACCGTTGATGAAGATCACATCGATGTCGCCGGGCCGTATGGAGATGCCTTCCGCCAGCACCCGTGCGCCTTCGTTGACCATGGAAAACAGCAGGCGCTCTACAATCTCGTCGTCGCTGACCTCGATCTGCCGCACACCCAGCGCCTGCGCCTCGCGGCGCGCCAGTTCCATGACCTCCGGGTCCGGCACGGCTTTCCTGCCCTCGTAGCGATATGTCCCCGCCCCGGTCTTCTGGCCCAAACGCCCCATTTCCGTGAGGACGTTGATCATGCGGCAGTAAACCGGGTCATCCGGCCGCTCCTGCCATTCGTTATTCAACTTGTAGAACACGTCGAGGCCGGACAGGTCCATGACTGCATGGGGTCCCATAGCCATGCCCCAGTCAAAAGCAACCTGGTCGACCCGCTCCGGCGGGATGCCTTCCAGCATCATCAGTTGCGCCTCCCTGATATATGGGAAGAACATGCGGTTGCCTACGAAGCCGAAGCAGACTCCCACCAGGACGCCCACTTTACGTATCTTTTTTGCGGTGGCCATGGCCGTGGCGATAACGTCAGCGGCAGTCTGTTCGCCGCGTACGATCTCCAGCAGTTTCATGATGTTGGCCGGCGCAAAGAAGTGCATGCCGATCACGTCTCCGGGGCGTTTCGTCACCGCGGCAATCTCGTTCAGGTCCAGGCTGGAGGTATTGCTTGCCAGGATGGCGCCCTGTTTGCAGACCCCGTCCAGCTTCGTGAACACCTGTTTCTTTATCTCCATGTTCTCGAAAACGGCTTCGATGACCAGATCGGCCCCGGCAACGCCTGCATAATCGGTGGTCGGGGTAATCATGCCCATGGCCTGTTCCAGTTGCGCTTCGGTCATGCGCCCCTTATCGACGGCGACACCGTAGTTTTTCCGTATAACACCCAGCCCGCGCTCCAGGCCGGCCTGGTCCGCCTCCAGCACCGTAACCGGTATGCCGGCATTGACGAAGTTCATGGCGATGCCGCCGCCCATGGTGCCGGCGCCGATGACGGCCACACTGTTTATATCCCTGACAGGTGTGGTTTTGGGGACATCAGGTATCTTGGCAACCTCCCGTTCCGCAAAAAACAGGTGCCGCTGCGCCTGGGAATGGGTGGACTCCTTGCATTCATCGAACAGGCGCCGTTCGGTCCTGAAAGCGTCCGAGTAGGATTCATTCACCGCCGCCTGCACGCACTTCACTATCTGGAACGGGGCAAAGAAACCCCGGGCCTTCCTGGCAAGTTGTTGCTCATACTCCGCATAAAATTCATCGTCCATGTCTGCGGCGTCATGAATTTCCAGTTGGCTGACCCGTTTCAGCGGCGCGCCGCCGTCCAGCAACTCCCTGGCCCAGGCGATGGCGCCGGCGCGCAAATCTCCCTCGACAATCTTTTCGATTATGCCTGACTCCAGGGCTTCCGCGGCGCCGACCTGGCGGCCCGAGGTCATCATGTCCAGTGCTTTGCGCGCGCCGGCCAGGCGCGGCAGACGTTGCGTGCCGGTGGCCCCGGGCAGGAGACCGAGATGGACTTCCGGGAGCCCCACCCTTGCAGCCGGCAAAGCACAGCGGTAATGGCAACCCATGGCCGTCTCCAGGCCACCGCCCAGGGCGGTGCCGTGGATGGCGGCGACGACCGGTTTCTCCGAGGCTTCGAATTTCTCCACCACATCCGGCAGCCAGGGATCCACAATGGGTTTGTCGAATTCTGTGATGTCCGCGCCGGCTATGAAAGTCCTGCCTGCACAGATCAGCACCGCGGCCCTGGCCGTGTCATCGGCCGCCAGCCTGTCCAGCGCATCCCAGCAACCTTTTCTGACTGCCGCGGACATGGCATTCACGGGAGGGTTATCAATGGTGATGACGGCAATGCCGTCTGTGACTTCGTAGCTGACTGTGGCTGGCATGGATGGTTCCTTCTTGACCGTTATTATGGAAAGGTAGTGATCCTAATAGGTAACGGTTGAATTGACAACCGTCCGGATAGAAGGGAGGATAGATGGGGTCAGAGTAAAATCCTCGTTATCGTGACCGATGGCACTGTCGGGGGTGATTTTACTCTGACCCCTGAATTCTCTTACGTCAGGCAGGGATGGGCAACTCCGTTCTTTTCGTCACCGCGCGCAGGGCGAAGCTGGACCTGACCCGCGCGACGCCGGGTAACGAAGTCAACTGTTCATGGTGGATTCGTTCATAGTCGGCGGCGTCGGCCACGACAACCCGCAGCAGGTAATCGTACTCGCCGGACATCAGGTAACACTCCATGACCTCGGGCACCCGGACCAGGGCGGCTTCGAATGCGTCCTGGTCTTCCCGGCGCTGGCGGTTCAGGGCGATTTCCACGAAGACGTTGCCCGGAAGGCCAACCGCCGCCTGGCTAATCAACATGGCATAGCCGCCGATGACACCTGCATCTTCCAGCAACTTGACCCGCCGCAGGCAGGCGGACTCGGATAAATTGACCCGTTCCGCCAACCTGACGTTGCTGATTCGGCCGTCCATCTGCAGCTCATGCAGGATAGCTCGATCTGTCCTGTCAAGTGACAGCATAAAAATTAAATTCCATAAATATCGTAATTAACACAAGATAATTCTAATTATACATCAAACTACCTAATAATTTGCAAAGAAATTCTCTGCATTTTTCGCTAGGATCACAGTACTTTTGACACACTTGGCCCGGGTAGGATGCAACATGCAGATCGGAGTGCCTAAAGAAACCAAAAACCATGAATATCGCGTGGGTTTGACGCCGGCGGGTGTGAATGAACTGGTACAGGCCGGGCACCGGGTCGTGGTTGAGACCAATGCCGGCAATGCCATTGGCATGTCAGATGCCGACTACACCAGCGCCGGCGCCGGCATCGCAAACAGTGCGCGCCGGGTCTTTGCCGAGGCCGACCTGATCATCAAGGTAAAGGAACCGCAACCCGATGAATGCCGGTTACTGCGCCCGGGACAGACCTTGTTTACCTACCTGCACCTGGCGCCAGACCCGATCCAGACCCGCTTGCTCCTGGACTCCGGTGCGATTGCCATTGCCTATGAAACGGTCACGGCGCCGGACGGCACACTGCCCCTGCTCGCTCCCATGAGTGAGGTGGCGGGACGGCTGTCCGTACAGGCCGGGGCGCACTGTCTGGAAAAAGCGCAAGGTGGCGCCGGAGTCCTGCTGGGAGGCGTGCCCGGCGTGGCGCCGGCCAGGGTGCTGGTCATCGGCGGCGGTGTGGTAGGCGATAATGCCGCGGCCATGGCCCTCGGGATGGGCGCTGACGTGACGCTCCTGGACTGCTCCCTGCCGCGCCTGCGCCAGCTTGACGCAGAATACGGCGGGCGGGTCAAATGCGTTTACTCAACCCGTGAAGCCATAGAAGAGTACGCATTGCAGGCAGACCTTATCGTCGGCGCGGTGCTGCGCCCCGGCGCCACCGCGCCGAAACTAATCGGCAAAGACCTGGTCAGGCGCATGAAACCGGGTTCGGTCCTGGTTGATGTCGCCATAGACCAGGGAGGTTGTTTCGAGACGTCCCGGCCAACCACGCACCAGGAGCCTGTCTATATCGTCGACGGCGTTGTTCACTACTGTGTCGCGAACATGCCCGGCGCAGTCCCGCGTACTTCCACGCTGGCTCTCAACAACGCAACCATGCCATATATCAGGACGCTGGCTGGCAAGGGAATCAATCAGGCCTTGATGGATGACCGGGGCCTGCGCAACGGCCTGAACGTCTACAAGGGTCGGGTCACCTGTGAAGCAGTGGCCAACGACCTTCAATATGACTACCTGCCGGCCGTGGAGGCGCTGGCAGCATAGGAGTGTTGCAGGAGTCAGAGTAAGAAATTCGAAGAATTTTTACTCTGACCCCACCAGTCCGACCGGAGTTAGCGGGAACTATTGACTGGTGGTTAAAAATTTTCTGTTTTAACGGAATTTTCCGGTATAATGCGCATTTTTTTCCGGTAGCCCCCCGTTTCTGCTCTTTCCCCCCCAATGAGAGGAGATATGGAGGGGCTGCCACCTTATCCAACTCCCGGCTTTTAATACATATGTTGCCCGCCGTTAATACTCAGGGTGGAACCGGTTATGAACCCGGCTTCATCATTGACCAGGAACAACACTCCGCGGGCGATTTCCTCGGCCTTGCCCAGGCGACGGACGGGGATCCTGGCGATGATTTTTTCCAGCACGTTTTCCGGCACCGCCCGAACCATGTCGGTGTCGATATATCCAGGCGCAATCGCGTTGACCGTTATCCCTTTGGCCGCGCCTTCCTGGGCCAGCGCCTTGGTAAAGCCGTGTATCCCCGACTTGGCGGCTGCATAATTCACCTGGCCGTACTGGCCTGCCTGGCCGTTGATTGAACCGATATTCACGATACGGCCGAAGCCGCGCTGGCGCATGCCGTCGATCACACACCGGGACATATTGAAGCAGGAACCCAGGTTGGTCTGGATTACTTTATCCCACTGCTCGAAATCCATCTTGTGCATGGTGCCGTCCCGGGTAACGCCCGCATTGTTGACCAGCACGTCTATCGAACCCAGGTCCTGTTCAATCTGCGTCACGGCATCCCGGCACGCGGCATAATCACCCACGTCGAACTTGTATACGTCAATGTGGGTTACTTCCCTGAACCTGGCGGCTGCCTCATCGTTGCCCACGTAACTTGCCGCAACCTTATACCCTGCTTCCTTCAGGGCGATTGATACGGCGCCGCCGATACCCCGGGTGCCGCCCGTTACCACTGCTACTCTTCCCATAATGTAAACCTCCGGTTCGAAGTAAATCTAAAAATTATAACATCCGCAGGCCGGCAATGTGAGTAAGTGGGTGTTACCCGATATATTCCCCAATAATGCTATACTTCTTTTGAACCATATCTCAGGCACGAAGTCTCAGTGACTACATGGGCAGTATAATGAAACCAAACCCGGTTCGGTCGGTTGTATCGGCATTTCCCCTGTTGTTGGGGCTGTGGTGCCATGCCGGCAATGTTTCTGCCGCTGCCGATGCACAGGTTTCCGACACTCCTGAACTGCCCCGGTCCATCGCGGAATACGAACGTGAAATCCAGGCCCGGGAGGCAGAACATGGTGTTTATGACCCTGCCACGGGTGAATACCTGCTGTCCGTGGGCCTGGTATACCAGAATGCGGGAAGACATGAGGAAGCCGTCGACGCATTCGCCCGCGCCCTGCAGATCAAGCGGGTCAACGAAGGACTGCAAAGTACCGGCCAACTGCTGATTCTGGAGCAACTCGTCAAAAGCAATATCGCCAACGCCGACTGGGAGGAAGTGGACCGCAACTACCAGCAACTGCTGTGGGTCCACAAGCGCAATTATGATACCGGCGACCCCCGTCTGTTACCCGTCGTCGATAAGGTGGGACGCTGGAAACTCAAGGCATACAAGGAAAACCTGCTGGACGGTAGTGCGATAAGGATTATCGGTGAATCCGAAAAGCTTTTCCAGGATACGATCGGCATCCTGGAACGCCAGTACGGGGAAAACGATCCGAGACTTATCAACCCGCTCTACGGCAGGGCATTGACGAATTACCAGTATGCCATTGAAGTGGCCAATACGCCGCAGGACGAGTTCCACGGCGCCGGAAGTCCGACCAGGACTCAGGTGGTCTGCCGTACCATTCCGACGCCCAATGGCGGCGCCAGGCGCATCTGCAACACCATCAGGGTGCCCGATCCGAGCTATTACGCCAGCCAGTCAAGCAATAAGGATTTTGCCCTGGGACAGCGTCTTGTTGCCGTGGGCAAGGCATTGAAGCAGATAGTTCAAATTCATGACGCCAATCCGGACCTGTCAAAGGATTCCCATGCCAGGGCCCTGGTGCACCTGGGCGACTGGAATCTCCTCAGGGGGAAGAAAACCACGGCCTACAAGAAATACAAGGCCGCTTACGCGCTGCTGGCAGACGGTGATGAACATCAGCAAGCCATTGCGGAACTGTTCGGCAAACCCCAGAACCTGCCGGCCCTGCGCCTGCCCCTGCCCGAGATTGATGAAAAGCTGGAAGAAGAGAAGACCACGTTCGTGCTTGCATCGTTTGACGTGTCCCGCTCCGGCCGCGCAAAAAACGTGCAGATTATCGAGTCAGAACCACCGGACGCCACCTCCGCCCGCAGAAAAGCGAAGAAAACCATCCGGGGACGCCTCTACCGGCCGCGTTTCGAAAAAGGCGAACCGGTAGCCACGATAGGCAACAAAATCCGAATAGTGGATTAGTTCTTGATAGATACTCAGTCGTCGTTACGCAGGAAATCAACGTCCTCGGTGTCCGGCATCAGCACGAACTCGGGATAGGATTCAATACCCAGTTCTGCTGAATCCTGGCCCAGTTCCTCAACCTCGGCCGACACTCTCACCCCTATGGTCTTTTCTATCGCGTACCAGATAATCATTGAAACCAGGAAGACGTATACACCGATCGCGAGAATGCCGGTAAGCTGAACCTTCAGGTCGCCACCGGCGGCTATGCACACAGCGAGGGTACCCCAGATACCGGCAAACAGGTGCGCGGAGATTGCGCCGACGACGTCATCCACTTTCAACCCTTCCAGCATCTTCATGCCCAGAACGCAAATGACGCCGCCTACAAGACCGATAAAGATCGCCCAGCTATGGGCGACGATATCCGGCCCGGCGGTAATCGACACGAGGCCGGCGATTGCGCCGTTCAGGCCGGCCAGCAGGTCGACACGTCCCAGCAGCGGCCGGGATACACTGATGGCCGCAATCACGCCTGCCGCCGCGGCCAGGTTGGTGTTGACCAGCACGTTGCTCATCGCCACGGCATCGGCTGCGCCCCCCAGGGCGAGCTGCGAACCGCCGTTAAACCCGAACCAGCCCAGCCACAGGATAAAAACCCCCAGGGTCACGATAGGCACGTTGGAGGGAGGCGTGGCCTTGATACTGCCGTCGGCGCGGTATTTTCCCAGTCTGGGACCCACGATGAGCGCGCCGGCCAGCGCGGCCCAGCCCCCGGTGGAATGCACTATGGTGGAACCGGCAAAGTCCTGGAATCCCATCTCGCTGAGCCAGCCGCCGCCCCAGGTCCAGGCGCCGACTATCGGGTAAATCGCGCCGGCCAGAAAAGCCGTAAACAGCAGGAACGACCACAGCTTTACCCGCTCCGCCATGGTGCCGGAAATAATGGAGGCCGTGGTCGCCACGAACACCATCTGGAAGAACCAGTCGGACATCACGGAATAGCCGTTATCCGTGACCGCGGCCTTTGCGCTCTCATCTCCGGCCAACAGGGCAAGCTCCGCCTCCGACGGCCCGTAGGCCAGGCTGAAGGTGCCGATCCAGCCGGACACGTCCGTATACATGAGGTTGTAGCCCACCAGGTAGTACATAAGGCCGGCGATGGAATAAAGCCCGATATTCTTGAGGCAGATGACCGAGGAATTCTTGGTGCGCACCGACCCAGCTTCGAGCATGGTGAAGCCGGCGCACATCCACATCACCAGCGCGCCCCAGATCAGAAAAGAAAAGGTATTGAAGACGAACTGCAATTCCTGCTCCACCGCAGCATGCGCACTGGATGCGGCCACCAGGAGTATCACAGCCGTGATGAGTTTCCCCGGAAATGAAATACAATGGCGGGATAGTTTAATGCGTTCAGCGTTCATTGCCCTCCCCCTGTTTTTTTCTTTAAACGCGGCCGATCTTATCACAAACCGCTGTTTTGAGCAACGTAAATCGCTAGGCTGCAATACCTGAAACGCTCCAGGCCGTGAACCTCGAAATCCCCCCGGTTCCTATCGTCCTCCCAGCAGCACGTTCACACCATCAAGCATGAAGCTGATCAGCGGATGCAGGATTTTTCCGAGGACTCCGGTAAAGATCAGAACAACCAGAATCGGCAGGCCCCAGCGCTCCAGTAAATTATACCTGCGCGCCGCTTCAGGCGGGAGAAAGGCCGTGACGATACGGCTGCCGTCCAGGGGCGGCAACGGCAACAGGTTCAAGGCAATCAACACAATGTTGATAATGACCCCGACCTTTGCCATTTCAATCAACAGGTATTCCTGGTAGGAAACCGCGTTCCCCGCCGTAAACAGGGCCGCCAGCAACAGCGTCCATAGCAGCAACATGAGGACGTTGGCCCCCGGTCCCGCCGCTGCGACCAGGGCCATGTCGCGTCGTGGTCGCTTGAGGTTGCGCCAGTCCACAGGCACCGGTTTGGCCCAGCCGAAGGCAAACGGCGTCAGCACGATCATGACCAGCGGAACGATTATCGTGCCCAGCGGGTCGATGTGTTTTACAGGGTTCAGAGTCAGGCGCCCGGCCAGCCTGGCAGTGGGGTCGCCCAGTTTGCCCGCCACCCAGCCGTGGGCGACTTCATGCACGGTGATGGCAAATATTATGGGTACTGCGGCAACGACGATTTTTCCCACCAGGGAGAGTTCGAACATGGCTGTCCCGGTCAGTTCCGGGCGAGGATGATCAGGAACACGATAAACAGCACCACGATACCAATGGGTATCAGCGCGCTGGCCCAATCGGGATTCTCCGCTTCCCTGCTTTTCCGCATCGCGGCCTTCGCCCCGGGCCAGAACAGGAACAGGACGCCGACTGCCAGGATTCCGACCAGTATCTGCTCAAATAGCTCCATGACGGTTTATCGCTCCCGGTCTGTAGACGCAACCTGCCTGTCTCCGGTAATCGCTGCAACAACGAACCGGAGATCCGGCACCCGGAGGATCAAAAATGAAACCCCGTTTTCACGGGGTTTTATCAAGCAGAAATAACCTGTTCAGCTTAAAACGACCACTTCCGTGGCATGGTATCCTTTCGGTCCCTGTTCAGCGGTGTAGGAAACACTCTGTCCCTCATTCAAGGTTTTGTACCCTTCAGATTTTATCGACGAATAATGCACAAAGATATCATCCCCGCCGTCTGACGGTTCGATAAAACCAAATCCCTTGGCATTGTTGAACCATTTGACGGTTCCCCTCGTACTCATACTGCTCTCCCCCTTAAATAATATTATTGTGGGTTACTGGGTGTCGGCTATCCGGTGTACGGCAGAAATAACGGTTGATACTACCTACATCTATGACAGCATGAAGACAAGCATAGCCAATTTTTTCCCGTTTGCCAACTGTTTATTCTAGATATATGGGGTCAGATTAATATTGTCGAGATCTGTGCTGTAACACCAAGCATCGAATAATTTTACTCTGACCCCTTAATTTCAGATATCGACACTTACTCTGGCCCCGCTGACTCCTGGCTGACGCGCTTGCTCCTGTGGCGCCGGATC
>CAYOEQ010000047.1:0-15803 GCA_964402775.1 uncultured Enterobacteriaceae bacterium | reverse complement strand
CCGTCGTCACCAAGGATCACTCTCTATCCGCACAATGGGAACATACCATCCTGGTCACCGACGATGGCCATGAGGTATTGACCCGTCGTCCGGAAGAGAAATTTTAGCCACAGAGAACACAGAGGACACAGAGTTGGCTGTTTATTGCCTTATGTCAGCCCGAAAAAATTGGATACAGCAAACCAGGATTAAATATGAAGACTACTCGTTTATCAGCATAACCCCCGTTCCACTCTGTGATCTCTGTGCTCTCTGTGGCCATACTTAAATGACTGTTGAAGACTCCCTGCTGTTCGATAAGACCGGCCTGGACGGAGATGTTCCCGACGTAGCCCGCTTCAGGCACGCGCTGGACCGGGGTAATCATTACCTGAACGAACGGTTTGATGCCGGAACGCCGGTGCGTGAGGTCATCAATAAACGCGCCTGGCTGATCGACCAGTTGCTCATCTGCGCATGGCAGCATCATATCGCCAGCGACTCCATGGCATTGATAGCGACAGGTGGTTACGGACGCGGGGATTTGTTGCCGGCCTCAGACGTGGACCTGATGCTGCTGATTAAACCGCGCAGACAAAAAGACCTGAAATCCAGCATCGAAACCTTTCTCGCTTTTCTCTGGGACATGGGCCTGGAAGTCGGCCATAGCGTCAGGACGGTAAAGGAATGTGTCCGGGAGGCTAAAGCCGACATAACAATAGCCACAAACCTCATGGAATCCAGGCTGATTGTCGGTAATGCAGCGCTGTTCGACAGTATGGCTGAAATGACGGGGCCGAAAAAAATCTGGCCTTCAAGGAAATTCTTTGCGGCGAAATGGGAAGAACAGGTGGCCCGCCACCATAAATTCGACGACAGTGAGAACAACCTGGAACCCAATATCAAGGAAGGACCGGGCGGGTTGCGCGACATTCAGATGATCGGCTGGGTTGCAAAAAGACATTTCGGCGCGGAGCGCCTGAGGGAGCTGGTAAAACATGGTTTCCTGTCTCAAAAAGAATATGACAGCCTGAACGCGGGGCACAATTTTTTATGGCGCGTGCGCTATGCGCTGCACGTCATTTCGGACAGACGGGAAGATCGGTTGCTGTTCGACCACCAGAAAACCGTTGCAGGCAAATTCGGCTTCGTCTCCGAAGACAATGCCGGCGTCGAACAATTCATGAAAAGCTATTACCGTACAGTCAAGGAGAACAGCCGCCTGAACGAAATGCTCCTGCAGCACTTCCAGGAAGAGATCATTTACGCACAAAGGAGAGAAAAGCTGCGGTCGTTGAACAAGCGTTTCCAGATAAGGAATGACTTTATCGAGGTGAAGAACCGCCAGGTCTTCAAAAAATATCCCCTTGCCCTGCTCGAGCTATTCCTGCTGCTGCAACAGAACAAGAATATCAAGGGGGTAAGGGCCAGCACCATCAGGCTGGTCCGGGAGTCATTACACCTGGTTGACGAGGCCTTCAGGGAAGACATAAAGAGTCAAAGCCTGTTCCTGGAAATAATCCGCCAGCCGCACCGGGTCGGACATGAGTTAAGACGCATGCACAAGTACGGAGTGCTGGGCGTATATATGCCTGAATTCGCAAAGATAGAAGGGTTGATGCAATTCGACCTGTTCCATATCTACACGGTTGATGAGCATATACTGTTTGTTATCAGGAATATGCGGCGTTTCGGCCTGGACGAATACAGAACAAAATTTCCCTTGTGCCGGCAGGTCCTGGAGCAGGTACCAAAACAGGAATTACTGTACTTTGCCGGCATGTTTCATGATATGGCCAAAGGCAGGCGCGGCGACCATTCCACCCTGGGTTCCAGGGATGCACTGACTTTCTGCCGGCGACACCACTTGAGCGATTATGATGCGAAACTTGTCTCATGGCTGGTGGAACATCACCTGCTGATGTCGAAAACCGCGCAAAGAGAGGATATCAACGATCCGGATGTCATCAACAGGTTCGCCCAAAAGGTGGGCGACACCATACACCTGAACTATCTCTACCTGCTTACGGTGGCCGATATCAACGGCACGAACCCCGCCCTGTGGAACAGTTGGAAGGACGCCCTGTTCGCCGACCTGTACAACAAAACCCTGTCGGCGCTGCGGCGCGGACTCGAAAACCCGATAAACAAGGACGAACTCATAGCTGATACAAAAGCCGGCTCCCTGGCGATCGTCAGGGACTCAAAAGGTGGCGCCGGTGAAACTGAAACCATATGGTCATACCTCAGCGATGATTATTTCCTGCATTATTCGGTCACGGAAATTGCCTGGCATACCAGGGCCATAATAAAAAGCCGGGAAGACAGGTTACCCATGATTCTGCTGCGGGAAGAATCCGAACGCGGGGCAACCGCAGTATTTATTTACATGCATGACCACGACAACATATTTTCGCGTATTTCCCGTACCCTGGACCTGCTGGACCTCAATGTCGTCGACGCCCGCATAATGAACTCCAACCACGGCTATACCCTGGATACTTTCAGTGTCCTGGAAAAAAACGGCGCTACCGTAAAGAGCCGCGAGCGGAAAAAAGAGATCATCAACGCCCTGAAACAGAACCTGTTGTCGCTGGATAAACCGATAAAACGCGCGGAACGGCTGAGATCGAGGAGACTACAGCATTTTTCCATACCTGTCCGCGTTGACTTCAGTATTGATGACAGGAACAACCGCAATATCATGGAAGTCAGCGCCAGGGACCGGCCCGGTTTTCTTTCGTCGGTCGGGATGGCGCTGGAGTATTGCGGCACGCGCCTGCAGGCCGCCAAAATCGCCACCTACGGCGAACGGGTGGAAGACCTGTTCTACATAACCGACCGGAATAACCAGGTCATTACGGACGACGCCAAGCTGAAGTGCCTCAGCGACACGATCACGATGTCCCTCAGCATGAACTGATCCGCTTTTATTCATCCGCAGATGACGCAGATTTACGCAGATTATTTTTTATTTGTTTTTTGATTCAGCGTTCAAACAGATCATTGTGCTTTCAGAAAAAAAACAAACAACATCGTTTCATCTGCGTTAATCTGCGTCATCTGCGGATAAAAATAAATGAACGTACACACACAGCCGCCCGAATCGGAAGCTGAGTTGATGCGCCGTTGCCGGGCGCTGGCCGGCAAGTCGCTTGGGCAGGTGGCCGCTGAGTTGAATATTGCAGTCCCCGTCTCCCGAGCCAGCGCAAAGGGATGGGCCGGCCAGCTCATTGAACGCTACCTGGGCGCCAGCGCTGCCTCACAGCCCGAACCGGACTTCCAAGCTCTCGGCATAGAATTAAAAACCATACCTGTTAATCGACGTGGACGGGCAAAAGAATCGACATTCGTCTGCATGACGCCGATGACGGCCTCAGCCGGGTTGCGCTGGCCCGATTCCACTGTCAGGCATAAACTCAACCGGGTTCTCTGGGTTCCGATAGAAGCCGACTCGGGCATCCTCCCGGCCAACAGCAGGGTTGGAAACGCCTTTCTGTGGAGCCCTTCGGCGGAACAGGCGCGGGTACTTGAACAGGATTGGCATGAATTGATTGAAATGGTATGTTTTGGCGAGCTTGACAGGATCAGCGCAAAACACGGCGAATATTTGCAGGTAAGACCCAAGGCGGCCAACTCCGCCAGCCTAGCGCGGGCCACGTTGCCCAATGGTGAAACCGGGCTGACCCTGCCCAGGGGATTTTACCTGCGCACCCGCTTCACCAACATGCTGCTTAAAGATCATATTTGATCACCGGTTCGATCCAGCAGAAAAAGGTTCCAAGGGGAAATAACAGGGAAAACTGGCATATAAACGGAACAGTTCTTCAGACATTTCTGTGGGTAGCGTTGAACAGCACCCCCTGACGGGTTACACTTTGTAATATGCCCGACTAATGGAGGTGAATGTCATGGCGCAGGCTGAACTGAACGAAAATACGTTAAAAAAGCTCTTCAAGGAAGCTCTCACAGAGACTTTCCAGGAGCAGCGTGAATTATTGCACCAGCTGTTTGCTGAAGCTATGGAGGATGTGGCGTTGGAGGAGGCAATCCGTGAAGGTCGGCAGACTGAAACCGTTCCCAGAGAAGCTATTTTCAGAAGCCTTGAGGGACAGGGGTGAAAGCGGTATTCCGCAGGAGTTTTGAACGGGACCTGAAGAAAATTAGAAATCGAGCCATCCTGACAAAAGTCAGGCAATCCATTGAGGAAGTAGAGGCAGCAGTCAGTTTAAAAGAGATCAATGGAGTAAAGAAGCTCGGTACTTCCGGCAACTTTTACCGCATCCGGATCGGTGAATACAGGATAGGGTTGGCGGCACAAGCCACAGGAGTCGAGTTTGTAAGGTGTCTGCATCGACGGGAGGTCTATCGATATTTTCCATGAGATAAATACATGGAGCGCGTGCCGGCGGAAACGGCTTGACAAACCATCGCCAGTTAATGCTCATTTCGCCATGTGTCCCCGCTTGGCATTTTCACGCCTTAATCCCGATAGGGTATAGGTATTAGACTTCAGCCTGTTGCAAGGACCGCAGAGCAGAATGCGATTTGATATGTGATTAATGCCGCCGTCTGACCTGGGCACGTTGTGGTCCAGTTCCAGGTAGCGCGGATCGTCGAACTTTCTATCACAGCCCTGGCATTTCGTCCCTTCCAGATAATCTCATTCCTGAAATTTTTGCATCCGAATATCGCATCCATAACGGCCTTGATGTAGTGGCTTGCAGTAGGGTCACAGTGCAAGTATATGCTCCCCGCAGGCTTGAGAATGCGGCGCATGGCGAGCAATCTAACAGCCATAAAGCACATATACGCGCCCATGCCGTCCGAGTGCGCATGCATAGCCGACTCTATCGCCTCCATGAGCGCCGGATGATCGTCCGTTAACTGGTCCACCCACTCCTGGTGCACGTCTTTTTCCCATGACCACCTGTCCTGGAAGGATGCGCCAGCCGCTAAACTGTCAGGGGTTGCGTGAAAATCCCTGCTTTTGTTGAACGGCGGATCGGTGGCGATCAAGTCAACGGATTCGGTGTTCATGGCGCGCATGAAATCAAGATTATCGCCATGAAACAGCGTCCTGTTTGCCCAGTTCGCTGTCAAGGGTCTATTATGCTCTTCGGCTACAGCTTTGAGTATTATTTGTCATTGGAAGCTAAGCCGGCACCCGATTCGATAATAAAAGACGCTATAACTGCGTTCAACTACGAAAGCAGCCGGGTTTCGGTGGTGACTACAACAGTTTGATTAGCGCCACAATCACCCCGCCCTGGGCAACCAGCGCGCCGATCATCCATTTCAGCAGGTCCGCTTTGTCTTCGGCCATCCGCCGCTCAAGGTCCGCCTTGAGGGCCAGTATATCCTGCTTGGTAGCCAGTATATCCTTCTTCAGAACTAATATATCCTGCTTGGTAGCCAGGTTGCTGTTCAGCAGGTTCACCTGCTCATCCGCCAGCGCTTCGGCCTGCGCCTCTGTGAACCCCGTCTCCGTCAATCGCTTAACGAACCGGTGGGTATCAAATGCAATCGCTCGCTCATAAGTTCATCATAGAATTTATCTCGCCCCCATGCAACGACTTTGTGACTTTGTTACGCACAAAAAAGAAGTTGAACTGGTAACGTAATTTATCGAAAATCATCACAACGGAGTTAATACGCACGATGACAATCGATCATAAATTCAGTGTGGCGCCGATGATGGCCCATACGGACAGACATTTCCGTTACTTGCTGCGCCTGCTTTCCGTCCGTTCCATGCTGTATACGGAAATGCTGACAACGGGCGCCCTGCTGCATGGAAACACGGAGAAGTATGCCAGGTTCAATGAAGCGGAACGTCCTGTGGGCATACAGTTGGGCGGCGGGCACCCCGGCGACCTGGCAAGTTGCGCAAATATCGCCTCTGATTACGGTTACGACGAAATAAACCTCAATGTGGGCTGTCCCAGCAAACGGGTGAAATCCGGGCGCTTCGGCGCCTGTCTCATGGCCGAACCGGGACTTGTCGCCGAGTGTGTCGCGGCAATGTCGGCAAAGACCGGCCTGCCCGTTACGGTCAAAACACGCACCGGTATTGATGAACAGGACGATTATGAACACCTGGCCCGTTTTGTTTCGGCCGTTGCCGCGGCCGGTTGCCGTACCTTTATCATCCATGCCCGCAAGGCCTGGCTGCAAGGACTGAGCCCGCGGCAAAATCGGACGGTGCCACCATTGCAATACGATATGGTGTATCGCCTGAAACAGGATTTTCCGGAACTGGAAATAATCATCAACGGGGGCATCACCAGTCTTGACGAAGCGCACAGTCACCTGCGCCGCGTTGACGGAGTCATGCTCGGCAGGGCCGTCTGCAATAACCCTTACCTGCTTGCCGGGGTGGACAAATACCTGTTCGGCGTGAACAATATAGCAGCCTCGCGCATGGAATCGCTGCAAAATTACATGCGTTACATGGAAAGGGAGATGGCCGGCGGCGAAAACCTGTATGCCATGGCGCGGCATATACTCGGCCTGTTCCACGGACAACGCGGCGCCCGCGCATACCGGCGTCACTTGACCACAAAAGCCGTCCAAATGAATGCCGGATTGGAAATTGTCAGGGAGGCGGCAGCATTAGTTAATTAGAGAGACTACATGAGAAACTTCCTATTACTTATTGTTTTTATTCTGTTATTTTTACTAAATCCTATCCATGCCGAGGAAACGGGCATGACCGACAGGCAAAAACTCGGTTATGCACTGGGCGTATTCTTCGCACAGAACATATCACAACAGGATATCGATATGGACGTCGAGTATTTCCTGGCAGCGGTATCCGATATATTGAATAATGACCGGCCGAAACTGTCTGATGAAGAGATCAGGACCATATTTTTGAAATACCAGGCACTGGAACAGGAAACCCGGGCGAAGCAGGCTGCCGCAAACAAGCAGACAGGAAAAGAATTTCTGGACCGGAACAGGACGAAGGAAGGGGTTGTTGAGTTGGAAAACGGCCTGCAATACAAAATCCTGCGGTCGGGCAGCGGCCCGAACCCTGAACCCGGCAGCGAAGTCACGGTGCATTATCGCGGGACGCTGCTGGACGGGAATGAATTTGACAGTTCATACAGGCGCAACGAACCGGCAAAACTTTCCCTCAACCGGGTAATCCGGGGTTGGCAACAGGCGCTGCCGCTGATGAAAACAGGCGCCCTGTGGGAGATCTACATACCTTCGGAGCTTGCCTACGGCGCCACCGGGGCAGGCACAATCGGGCCCGATGAAACCCTGATATTTGAGATCGAGTTAATTGAAGTTCATTAATCCCGCAGCCTTTATCTTCCTGGCGTTGCAGTTCGCGGTGTTTGCCGCTCCGGACAGCCGCGCCGATGACACCGCGATTGATGCGGGTATGCACGCATATCACGAAGGAAATTACAAATCGGCCGCTGCAAGCTTCAGGAAAGCCATCGAGGCAGCGCCGCAGGACTCTTCCCTGCACCACTGGCTGGGCAAGTGTTATGGAAGAATAGCTGAAAACGGTAACTGGTTTACCGCCTTGTCCCATGCCGGAAAAACCCTGAAACAGTTTCGCAAGGCGGTGGAACTCGACGCAGACAACTACGACGCATTACGCGACCTGATAGATTACCTGGAAACTGCTCCCGGCTTCATGGGGGGGAACAGGCTTGAAGCAAGGCAATTGAGACAGCGATTGGAAGCGTTGCACTATGCGCGCGAGGAAAGTGATAACTAGACTATTCATGCTGCTGTTGCTGCCGACTGTCGCGGCGGCCGCAACACCGCCGGTCATAACGGACGACGAACTGCGGGCGGAGGTGCGTCATGCGCGCGCCACGGTGATCATCACTCATATCCTGGAGAAATATCATTACCGGAACAAGCCCCTGGACGATGATTTGTCCGGCCGCATACTGGATACCTACCTGGACAGTCTGGACGGCAACCGCAGTTTCTTTCTCGACAAGGACATAAAAGACTTTGAACGTTATCGCTACCTGCTCGATGAGGCCCTGGATACGCCGGACCTGGACCCCGCTTTTGACATCTTCAAGGTGTACCGGCAACGGGTTGCGGCACGCACGGACTTTGCCGATCAATTGCTTGATGACGGGTTTGATTTCAGTATTGATGAAGATTACGTGTTTGACCGGCTGGAAACGGACTGGGCGCAGACCGGAACCGACCTGGATGAGACATGGAGGAAAAAGATAAAGAACGATTACCTGATGTTGCTGCTCGCGGACAAGGAAGACGGCGAAATAAAGGATATCCTGCGTAAACGCTATACACGCCTGCGCACCAGCGCGTTCCAGCTTAATTCCAACGACGTGTTCCAGATGTTCATAAATTCCTATGCCACGGCCATAGAACCGCATACATTTTATTTCACCCCGCGTTCTTCGGAAAACTTCGATATCACCATGAGACTCTCGCTGGAGGGGATCGGCGCGGTACTGCGCGCTGAATACGATTACACGGTGGTACAGAAAATCATACCCGGAGGACCGGCAGAACTTGGCGGCGAGTTGCGCGAGGAAGACAGGATAATCGGTGTCGGCCAGGGCGTCGGAGGCGAAATAACGGACGTGGTAGGCTGGCGCCTGGATGACGTGGTGGATATGATACGCGGTCCTAAAGGATCGGTCGTGAGGCTGGAAATTCTGACCGAGAGGGCCGGCCTCAAGGACGTCAATAAAGTCATCTCCATCACCCGGGATGAAATCAGGCTGGAGGACCAGGCCGCCAAGTCGGAAACCATCCAACTGGAAAACGGCGGCGAAATCGGCATTATCAAGGTGCCGGCGTTTTACAGTGACTATGCGGCCCAGGCACAGGGAAAAAAGGATTATCGCAGCACAACCCGGGACGTGAGGCGCTTACTTGCCGGATTGAAGGATAAAAACCTGGATGGCCTGGTAATCGACCTGCGCGGCAACGGCGGCGGATCGTTGATTGAAGCCCTGGAATTGACCGGGCTGTTCATAGAATCGGGACCCATTATCCAGACCAGGGATTACTCGGGCAAGATTGAGATCAACAGTGATCCCGACCCGGAGATCAGCTACGGCGGCCCTCTTGCCGTACTGGTTAACCGCGACAGCGCCTCGGCCTCTGAGATCTTTGCCGGCGCAATCCAGGACTACCGGCGCGGCATCATTATCGGCGAACCCACTTTCGGGAAAGGCACGGTACAGAACGTCATCGACCTGAATCATTTTACCGACTCCTCGGATGAAGACCATGGCCGGCTGAAGGCTACCATTGCCCAGTTTTTCCGCATCAGCGGCGGCAGCAACCAGCACCGCGGGGTGGTGCCGGACATCATATATCCCACTGCCCGCTACGCCGGAGATTATGGAGAACGCGTCCTGGACAATGCCCTGCCCTGGGACAAGGTCAGGCCGGTGCATTTCGTGCCGACCAGCGCGCCGGTCGAAAATTTCGCCCTGGCCAGGGAACTGCACCGGCAGCGGCTTCAGGACAATCGCTTGATCGGGGTGCTCCTGGAGGAAATAGAAACGTCTCAATCCAACGAAAACATCAAGAGCGTGAGCCTGCACGCGGGCAAACGCAGGGCAGAACGTGAAAAGTTGCGCCTTGAAGCGGCGGCAATACGCAATGAATTGCGCGTGGCCGCAGGGCTGGAACCTGTCCCTGCCGATGCCGATGAACCCGTAAATGATGAAGAACTGGAACAGATCGACCCGTTCCTGGAAGAAGCCGCCAGGATTCTCTACGACCTGGTCGTACCGGTGCGGCAGGCGGCAGACGGGAAACCCGATGCGGCGGACACCGCGGTAATAACGACTACTGCCGGAGGAATCATTCGATGAACCTGAAGATCTTGTGCATTATTGTGTTGGGAAATATATAAGATAGTGCCGAAAGCCCGCTCACTGTCGTATATAATTCCCTTTGAATTCAGGCAGAAGGATGGAGACACAGATGGCTGTCATTAAAGAAGACAACGGCGATGCTGGCGCCGATACGTACACGCAATATACGATAGCTCTGGGAGACGTGTTCCAGGGAAAGCTTGACCCGGCCGACGACGATGACTGGGTCAGGGTCGAACTGAGCGCGGGGACGATATACGATTTTACTCTGATCGGCATAGAGAATGAGTTGGCTGGATTAGCGCTCCATGATTCCTCCGGGAACCACATGGTTTCCGGTAACCCCATTCCCTCCGGAGCAAAGCTCATCTTCAGCCCGGATGTTACCGGCACGTATTATATCCGGGCAGGTAATCACGATTTTGCTTTCACGGGGGAGTACGAGCTTTCCCTGGTTGAAAACACGATTCCAACAGGCAGCTATGATGACATCGCCGACTACCTGACCGATGGGTTCTGGGAAAGAAGCGCTTTTTTCGTCGGGCCTGGCGGCGTACTGACTGCGAATATCACTGCGCTGCCTGAAGAGGGTCGGCAACTGGCCCGCTGGGCCTTTGAGGCCTGGACCAACGTCACGGGTATCAGGTTCGAGTTTGTGGAAGATAACCTCGCAGACATCATGTTCGATAATGAACCTGCCATAGCAGCCACGGGTGGTCCTGCGGCAATACGTAACGGATTTATCATTTCCTCCATCGTCAATATTCCACCGGACTTTTTCGCTGTGAGCGGAACCACGATCGGCGATTTTTCTTTTGTGGTAATTCTTCATGAAATAGGGCATGCACTGGGGTTAGGACACCCCGGGCCTTACCCAACGGACTTCGATAATCCTGTAGCCTACTATGGGGTTGAAACCATTTTCCTGGTCGACTCTTATCAGGCCTCGATAATGTCGTATATAAGTCAGGCTAGTAACACCCTCATTGATGCCAGCTTTGCCAATCCCGTCACGCCGATGATTGCCGACATCATCGCCATCCAGAATCTCTATGGCGTGCCCGACAATATCAACGCCGGCGATACGGTTTATGGCTACCAGTCCAACGTGGATGGTTACCTGGATGAATTCTTCAGGTTGTGGAGCGGTGAGGACGATCCGTTTTCAGGTATTGTCGTGGGAGACGGCACGTATTCTCCCTTTGGCAAACCGAGGTTGGCAGACCTTGACGGTGATGGCGATGCGGACCTTGTCATCGGAGAGTTCAACACTCTGCATTATTTCGAGAATACAGGCACGCTGGCAGAACCTGTTTTTACGGAACGCACCGGCACAGACAATCCGCTGGAGGAGGTGTCAGTGCTGGGTTACAGCGCCCCGACGTTCGGCGACCTGGACGGTGATGGCGACCCTGACCTCATCGTCATGGATGGCCGCAATGAGATCGCCTACTTTGAGAATACCGGTACAGCGACCGCTCCCGATTTCACGCAACGTACCGGCGCCGCCAGTCCACTGGATGGGATGGATGCAGGTGGTTACAACACGTCGACTTTCAGCGACCTGGACGGCGACGGTGACCTTGACTTGGCCGTCGGAAATAATGATGGCGGTATTCATTACTTTGAAAATACCGGTACCTCTGTTAATCCCGGTTTCACCCAACGTACTGACTCGGATAACCCCTTTAACAACATCGATGCAGGTTATGACAGTGCGCCTGTATTTATTGATATTGACGATGACAAGGATGTTGATCTCGTTGTGGGAAACAGCGGTAGGGATATTCTTTACTTCGAGAACACCGGCACACTGACGGAGCCGGGTTTCACCCAACGTTCCGACTTTGACAATCCCTTCCATGGAGCCGATGTGGGTAGTTATACAGCCCCCGAATTTGCCGACCTCAACGGCGACGGTAAGCTTGACCTTGTGGTCGGGAACGTGGATAGCGCTATCCTCTACCTTGAGAACACAGGCGCCCACGCCAACCCGGAGTTTTCACCACAAAGCTTCACGCTCCCCACCACCTTCACGATTTACGACAACGGCGGTAACGACACACTGGATTTACGCACGGACAGGCAAGACCAGCGCATTGACCTGCGCCCTGAAGGCATCTCCGACGTGTACGGCCTGGTCGGCAACATGATTATCGCGCGGGACACCTGGATAGAGAATGTCATTGCCGGTTCCGGGGATGACATGGTTATCGGCAATGATATTGCCAATGATTTGAACGGACGAGACGGCAATGACCGGCTATGGGGCAATGGCGGTGATGACATCCTGGAAGGGGGCGCGGGCGCAGACCAACTGGACGGGGGCGCCGGTATGGACTGGGTATCTTATCGTGACTCGGATGCGGCAGTAACAGTTAATCTTGCCGATGGCACTGTTTCAGGAGGCCACGCCGAGGGGGACGTGCTTACCGAAATTGAGAACGTGACGGGGTCTGGCTACGATGATGTGTTGACCGGTAACGACGCCCCTAACCGGCTGGACGGGGGCGCGGGCGCGGACCGGCTGGACGGTGGGGCTGGGGTGGACTGGGTGGCCTACCTGCGTTCGGATACAGGTGTGACGGTCAATCTCCGTGACAACACGGCCGCTGCCGGCCATGCCGAGGGTGATGTCATCGACAATGTCGAGAACATTGCCGGGTCGCTTTACCGGGACGTCCTCACAGGGGATGACGGCGCCAATGAGTTGGTCGGCAATGCCGGCGATGACATAGTGGAGGGTGGCGCCGGCGCGGACCGGCTGGACGGCGGGCCTGGTATGGACTGGTTATCCTATCAGGGGTCGGACGGGGCGGTGTCGGTACGGCTCTACGACGGGTATGCCGGGAGAGGCCATGCTGAAGGTGACGTTATCAATGGCTTTGAGAACCTGAGAGGATCGGTGTATGCGGATGCCCTGGCAGGTGATGGCAGTGCGAACCGGCTGGCGGGGGGCGCCGGGGACGACCGGTTGAATGGCGGCAGTGGGGATGACGTGTTGGAAGGCGGCGCCGGCGCGGACCGGCTGGACGGTGGCGCCGGGGTGGACTGGTTGTCCTATGCGGGGTCGGACGGGGCGGTGTCGGTACGGCTCTATGACGAGTATACCGGGAGAGGTCATGCCGAAGGCGACGTTATCAGCGGGTTTGAGAACCTGCGGGGCTCCGCCCATGCGGATGCCCTGGCGGGTGATAGCAGTGCGAACCGGCTGGAGGGGGGTGACGGTGATGACCAATTAGGGGGCCATGGCGGGGATGACGTACTGGAAGGCGGCGCGGGCGCGGACCGGCTGGACGGCGGGGGTGGTATGGACTGGGCCTCCTATCTTGAATCAGGGGCGGGGGTGACGGTCAACCTGCTTGGCCGGGTGGCTACGGGCGGTCATGCCGAAGGTGATGTCATCGACAATGTCGAGAACATTGCCGGGTCGCTTTACCGGGACGTCCTCACAGGGGATGACGGCGCCAATGAGTTGGTCGGCAATGCCGGCGATGACACATTGCGGGGCAACGGGGGTGATGACGAACTTCGGGGCAACGAGGGTGGTGACGTACTGGCGGGCGGCGCGGGCGCGGACCGACTGGACGGCGGCTCGGGAAGTGATACGCTGTCCTACAGTTTATCCGATGCGGGGGTCCGGGTGAACCTGGCGGAGAACACGGCGGCGGGAGGTCATGCTGAGGGCGATGTCTTCACCAGTATTGAGGGCGTATCCGGTTCTGACTTTGCAGATATTTTGCGCGGAGATGAAAGCACCAATAACCTCCAGGGTTATGATGGAGATGATGAGATTTACGGAGGCGAAGGTGATGATTTCCTAACCGGGGGAGTTGGCGCTGATCGATTGGAAGGGGGCGCTGGAGATGACCAATTACGCGGTGACTGGTGGGATATAGAAGGGAGCGTCGATGTCTTTGTCTTCGGCGCCGGTCATGGAGACGATATCATTTTTGATTTTGCCAATCATGAAGACAAAATCGACCTCAGCGCGTTTGGGCTGTCGGGATATGATGAACTCACCGTCGCGTCTACCCCGGGCAGCGTGACAATAGACCTCTCGGAACATGGGGGAGGAACGATTTTGCTGCAGGATTTCGATATCGCCAACCTGGATGCAACGGACTTCCTGTTCTGATAATCCAGGGCAACCGATATCGTATGCCGTGATAGCAGACGTGGATTCCTTACGCCTGCAGGCTGGCGCTCAACACCTTACCGGTCCTCCCACATAAACAGGAGTCCAATACGTCTATGGATAGTCTCCTGCCTGCCGGCTTACTCCCTGCGCGTATCAGGCAGCCGTCAGCCTGAACATGGGAAGTTATACCCCTGTGCTATACTCCCTGCCGTGACAGCAAACCATACCGACCCCGGATACCGCTCAAAATTAAGGCGTCTGTTTCGCCCCGGCAGTGGTGACGCACCGCCCTTGCTGGCGGGGCGCGAAGCGCCGCTGGATACACTGCAAACGCTGTTTGCCGACCTGCAGGACGGCCGCAGCCCGCCCCGCGAAGCGATACTCTACGGACCCCGGGGCAACGGCAAGACCGTGCTGCTCGAAACCTTCCGGCGACAGTGCGAGAGCCAGGGCGTCGATACGCTGGACCTGACGCCGGCTGAGATCACAAACGTCACGGACCTGGCGAGCCACCTCCTCTATGACGACAGTGCATTGGGAAAGTTTCTTAAATCCGTTATGCCCACCGGCCACAGTATCGACTTGCAGGCCATCGGCGCGCGCTGGAACAGCATGACACCCGCCGAGAAAGACAACGTCAAACGCCGCCATCTCGTGCAAATGTTAATAGCTCGCTGCCACAAGCGCCCACTGGTGGTGACGCTCGATGAGGCGCATACCCTGGACATTGAGGTCGGCCATGCGCTGTTGAACGCCAGCCAGCGGGCGCGCAAACAAGGCGCGCTCTTCCTGCTGGTACTCGCGGGGACCCCGAACCTGAGAGACCACCTGAATAAAATGAGCGTTACTTTCTGGAACCGGGCCGAGGTCCTGGGCATCGAACGACTGACCCGGGAGGCCACTATCGAAGCGCTGGCGCAGCCCCTGTCAGGCTACGGCATCGTCTTTGACGGGAACGCCTTGGAGCTTGTGGTGGGAGAAAGCCAGCACTATCCCTATTTCATTCAACTATGGGGTGAGGCCCTGTGCCATACCATGGTAAGTTCAGCGGATTTCCAGGTGCGGACCGGGATTGTCGAGGTCGCCAGGTCGAGGTTTGAGGCCGGCAAATCCGCTTACTACGGAGATCGTTACGGAGAACTGCGCAAGCATGGGTTGCTCCAGGCCGCGCAAGTGGTAGCCGACGCGTTTGAGGAACAGGAAACGGTCCGCCCGGCTCACCTTTCAGACTTCCTGGTTGTCCAGACCGACGTGGAGACACAAGCGGCCGATGCGCAGTTGGAGCAACTGTCTAACCTGGGCTATATCTGGCAACCTGCAGGCGATGGTCGATGCGAACCCGGGATTCCCAGCCTGATGGCGCATGTCAAGGCAGAGATGGCGGCCGACAGGCGCGCGGTCCCGTTTGCCTCGCAACAGGCAGTCAGGAACGCCGAAGGCGCTCGGGAACAGGCAGCGAGCCCACCTAAATCGTAAAATAGAACGAGCGAAAGAAGAAGTCATCGGCTATAATGTTTTGCACGGAATACGTAATACAACAAAGGAGGCGCTTATGCGCAAACTGACGGATGTTACCAGCATCATTGTAAGTATATTCGGTGTCGGCGCTTTATTGGCGGGATTGATATTGACGGGACAACATGGAATAAAGGGCGAAATACACGGGATGAAGGTCGATATAGCGGACCTGCAGCAACGGACGGCGCGCATCGAAGGCCAATTGGCATTGCTGATAGGCGCCTTGGATATTGATATGCCCGCTCCCCCCGCTATGGCCGATAAATAGTCGCCCCTGAATAACCAGATTATTCCTCCTAACTCATTGATTGTATTGGCTT
>CAYOEQ010000046.1:0-16829 GCA_964402775.1 uncultured Enterobacteriaceae bacterium | reverse complement strand
TTTTAAAGATCAAGAGCGTAGTTGTCTTGAAATTTATTCCTGATGTCACCAATCGCCAACACAGGGCAATGGGGTCAGGTCGCACAATGCACCTGCAAAATACGGGGACAGATTTCAGGCATTGGTGTGTCCGGTATTTTCCATTTGGCATTCCAAAATGGGTTTTCAGACTCGGATGTCAGGTGACATATTTTCCATGAATATAACAATCTGCTATGCTTGTCCACATGTTGAAGCTCACCGCCGTTGCTATGCGAATTGTCAATTATTTGACCAGCGGCGATTTTATCATTGTGACCATCATCATTGAAATTTGGCAGTATCTTCTGGAATTGTGCCCCCAGCCAACACAAGTCGACATTGATGTAGCGCTACCCATCGAACATCGGTCAGCCGTCGAAGTTGATTTCGGCGTCGTCAGTTTTGGCGCACTTGAAGGTTCCTGCGCCGTTCAGGCTGCCCCATAAAAAATGGGCTTAGTATCAAATCTTAGCCAGCCGGTATGGACTACCGTAACCGGGATTCTGATGGTCATTGCGACTGGCCTGTTAGCAGTTGCGACCTGGCAACTTGAAAAGAGTGCTGAGGCTCAGACGGCCCTTCTTGAAAGACAACAAAAGCATCAAGTAAGGATAACCTACGCCAGCATCACTGGCGAAGACGGGAATAATCGTTTCGGTGGCTTCACGCTAACGAATGCAGGTGTCCCGGATGTCACGGTGATGAGTGCTCACATCTCGGAAGGCATACCCGCGGCAGAACCCAACAAAGGCGCGATATACAGTGCTCTTGACTGGACCACAGAGCATCAAGGAAGACAAATCTCGGACTTCAAGCCGCCTCACCGATTGATGTCGGGGGAGAGAATAAGAGTTTTATACGACTTGGACGCGTTGGCCACCCGCCTTGACCCAGGCCAACGCATTCGGCACGAGTGTCAGGACACTTTCGGCAACACCTACGTCAGCAATTGGATCGACTACTACGAGGCCCCTAACTCGATCAGCCACTATACGTCCCCCGGCGAGGGATTCCGCGAGCCTGCAATCCCGGAGAAACCTGTTAAGCTGTGACTTCTCATCGTTGAACACGGGGTCAGGTCGCACAATACAAAGGAAAGCTTACTAACTGACCCCCCGGTTTATATAAAATTCGTGCTCTGCTTGTGTTCTCTTGTCAGCCTCCTGATCTCATCCGAGAATGGAAGACTACAGACTTCCTTTATCGGTCGCCTTCCCGGCATATCAATGGCGAATCTATATTCTGCCTGCTTCGAGAATACGCTACGTTTGGAAAAGTATCGAAAAATTGTTGCGTCCAATTTCTCTGGCGAGTACTCCGGTATCGGCGCATCCCCGTACATCACTGGACCGTGGCTGACTACAAACACATTTAAAGCGCTATTCAGAAAAGATTGCGACTCTTCAATCTCGGGGAATGCCTGAATTACTTGGTGCTTTACCAAGTCCCATAAGATTCTGGTGGGGCCGTCAGGTGGCTGCATGTATTCATCGCTGTCGAAATACATCGCAAAATCCCTGCCCAGTTGACATGCAAATGCGTCCGCATCGCTGATTTCAGTTGCCGCATCGTACGCGCCTCTTTCATCGCCACAAGAGGACAGGAACGCCTTGCGTAGCGCTTTCAGTTCTCTCTCACTGTCCGGGTAAACGGACGTGCAGAACAGCCAGGGTTCGTATTGAGATACAATGTTTGTACGCGCCTGGATATCTTCTTTCCTGCCAGTCATCCCGGCCTTGGATATGTGTTCGTAAATCAGCCGACTCATGTCAAACTGTTGCACGCCTTCCAGCGAATCCCCTACACCCGCAGAGCCATCTTCATATTTCCGGTAATATTCAGGCGTGGCCAGCCGTAGTACTGTCGATTGACATGGCGCATGTTCGCGTCTTGAAAATTTAACCAGACGCGGCCGGCTCCCCCCTTGCAGAAGTTGCTCGTTGACAGCCCTGATTATAACGAGGCAGGGCTGCCCCTGCTCTTTATCAGGTACGGTGAAAGAATTAGTGACTCGTCCAGGAAGATACTTATTGAACATTTCTATATCTACACAAATCTCAAACATACACGCTTCCATCATTTATTCGTATGAACAGGCTGGTTATTTCCTGTGCCCACTCAAATTACTTATGGCGAATTATTCAGCAAAAATAAGCACGGCCACGGGGTCAGGTCGCGCAATGCACTTCCTCTGCGATTGTCGTATTCCGGCAGCAGTTTCTTCAGCTCTCTCTGCACAGCATCACGGTGATCGGGTCGGTCGTAATCTCTTTCATGCAGGATTAGCCAAAGCTCGAAACAAGGGTTAAACGGTATCTTGCCGCTAGCCATTCAATTCAACTCATGAAGTGGCAATGTTATGTCATCACTTGGCAGCGCTCCATACCGGCCTTGCAAATACCCTAATTCAATATTGTCGCCCTTGCGCGTTCGGATATCCGTCAGCGGATAAAGTTCCGTAGCTCCCTCCGGGGTCTTTTCAGTAAACCAGAGTTGATCGCGTCTCAGTACGGACGACTGCATCAGGTTGGTATTGTGAGTTGTCGCAATAAGCTGTGCGCCGTTTCGGTTTATCTCTGGCCGGCAGAATAACTCCAGTATCGCCTCACTGGCATAGGTGTGCAGGCTGGCATCCACTTCGTCTATGCATAGAAGAGTACCCTCATCCAATGCCTGGTATGCCAGGCTGAGCACTATCAATAACCGCCGTGTTCCGGCGCTTTCCGAATCCAGGTCAAGATAAACCGACTCTCCCTGCCGGCCACGATGAGCCAGTTCAATAGCAACATGCTTATCATACTTGTCGGGTTCAATTTTTATGCTACCACCTGAGGACTTTTCAACTGAAGCGAATACCTCTCGAAGCACTGCCAGACTTTCTTCCGGAATTTCAGTCTTCCTTTTTTGGTAACCAATAACTCCGGTATTGATCGATGTTAAGAAATCGATCACTCGTGGGTCCGGATCATCTCCTGAAAATTGCGCTGAAGCCGTTCTGCCTGGTATTGAAATCGTACTGGCAAACTCAATTGACCTGAAATACTTGTATATTTTTGATAGCTGCTCATGGCTGTTCTGTGCTGCCGCTGACAAAAACAGGCTATTGGGTCTGGTCAATCCGGCAATATTGTTGTTCTGCCCCTTCAACCAGCGTCCAAAATTAAATTCGCCGTTGTCGCGCTCGAACATCCTTCTGCGATGCGATCCAGGAAAAGCGTACAGCCACTCCGCGGTAAAAACATCATCCGTTGTTTCAAATCCATAATGGTATCTTACGTCATCAATAACGAAGTCGATTTCGAACCTGGACGGGGTTTGCGAACAAGTTGAGTCAAGCTTAAATGCATCGCGTGGTACGCCACCACCGGGTTCACCCCGGGTATGCGACCACAATACCATTCCCTGCATGTCAGCTATTGCATTCACGATATTGGATTTGCCTGATGCATTGGCGCCATAGATCACTATCGCGGGTAAAACTGACCCGCTCTGCACCGCTTTGCAGTCAATCAGCCCATCGCCTCGATCTCTCAACGAAGATGCAGCGAAGGACAATTCCTGCTTCTCGCGAATGGAAAGGTGATTTGCTACAGCAAAGCGTAACAGCATTGGTTTATTCCTATCAGGTCATTTAGATTGCAGAATTATAGCATTATTTGTAAAATATTCGCAAATTCTCACGTAACGTGCATTCATCTGTGTTAAGTTACCCTGGGTCGAAGGCGCGATCACTGCTTCATCGTGGGGTGTAGAATTATCTATGCAAATAGCAGTGTGTCTAAATGCCGAATGGCTCAGTTCCTTCTCGATAGAATCCTTGTATTTATTCTGCATTTATTCTGCATTTATTCTGCATTTATTCTGCATTTATTCTGCGATCACCCACTGTGGAGATTTTCGGGAGCCAGTATTCCGAATGCGCCCCACACGACGAAGATTAGTTAAGAGATTCCCTGTCTGGTTGTCCTTCTGCTCGTCATCAAAAGCATCACTAAGCTTCCTCCACAGCAGTTGGTTAATGTCCTTTCGAGAGGCTTTGTCAAATGAGTCTTTGACATGCAATGGATTTTGCTATATTTTTGAAAGAAAAAGATATACGTTTTTCTTTCAAAAAGACATGGGCAGACACGCAGACAGCACTGACAGCAAGATCCTGCGGCGGATTCGTTCCCGCAAGCGGGGGTGGGTTTTTACGCCCGACCGTTTCGCGGACCTCGGTAGCCGCCAGGCAGTTGATCTTGCATTAATGCGGCACCGGGACAGCGGTCTTATCCGGCAACTGGCCCGGGGGCTGTACGATTATCCGAAAATCGACCCTGAGTTGGGTCCGTTACAACCCTCTACGGATGACATTGCAAGCGCTTTGGCAGGACGTGACGCCACCCGTTTACAACCCTCCGGGGCCTACGCGGCAAATCTTCTTGGGCTCTCTACACAAGTGCCCATGAGGGTCGTTTATTTAACAGATGGCCGTCCGCGAACAGTAGAGGTTGGCAAACGCCAGATCGTCCTGAAACGAACCACCCCCCGCAATATGGCTACTGCAGGGAGAAGCAGCGGACTGGTGATCCAGGCTTTGCGCCACTTGGGCCGGGAAAACGTCGATGAGCAAATCATTTCGCAGCTTGACCGCCGTCTCGATGATAATGCTCGTAAGCAATTGATGAATGATATTCGGTACGCCCCGGCCTGGATCGCCGAAATAATCCGCAGGCTGGTTGGCCAGAAACAGGCGGCATGAAAGAATTTATTGCAATGTCGGAAGAACGTCGTCGGCTGGTCTGCACGCAGGCTGGGGCACAACTGAACCTGCCCGAGATATCCGTTGAAAAGGACTTCTGGGTTTGCTGGACGCTACGCAAATTGTTCGAACTGCCCGAATGGGGTGAACACCTGACGTTCAAGGGTGGTACATCATTATCCAAGTGCTGGAATCTAATCGAACGTTTTTCCGAAGATATCGATATCGTTGTCGAACGGAACCCCTTGGGTTTTAGTGGAGAGAATGCCGTGGAACAGGCGCCGAGCAAGAAACAGACGGGAAAGCGCCTCAAAGCACTGAAAGCGGCTTGTCGGCAATGTATCAGTGAGAATATTCATCCGGCGCTCACCGATGTCATCTCATCGGGTTTGCGAGAGACACTTGAATGGACGCTTGAACCAGATCCCGACGAACCAAATGGACAGGCTCTACTATTCTCCTATCCGACGGCTTTCCCGGAGCGGCAAGCTGCCTATCTTCGCCGTGCCGTGAAGATCGAAATGGGTGCGCGTTCGGACACGGACCCCGCTGAAACCATAGAGATAAGGCCTTATATCAGCGACGTCTTTCCGGATCTGTTGCTGGAACCAGGCACCGTTGTCAGAGCGGTTATGCCGACACGCACCTTCTGGGAGAAAGCGATGCTGTTGCACGAGGAAATTTTTCGGCCGGAAACTAATAAAAAACGCCGGAAGGGCATGGCCCGGCATTACTATGACCTCTATCGGCTAATCCTGGCTGGTATAGGCGAGCAGTCTACGCGGGATCTCGATCTGTTCCATCGGGTTGCCGAACATCGCCGGGTTTTCTTTCACTATACCTGGTTCGATTATTCAACACTTGATATTGGTCAGATACGGTTAATGCCCGCAGAGGCCGACCGCCCGGCTTGGAAGGCCGATTACGAAAGCATGCAGCAAGAGATGTTCTATGGTGATGTGCCGACATTCGAAAAAATCCTGATGGTGGTGGGTGATTTTCAGACCAGATTGAATGCAAAATAACGGAAGCGAATTTGAAAAAAGAGGAAATAGCCCCGGAGACGCGGCAGACGTTTCAAATGTGTATATAGAAGATGGCGCTCTTGTGGGAACTACCGGCCCTGTACCTACAGACAAGGGGGAGTGGGAGTGGATGGTAGTTTATCATCACATGGGGCAGTACGTAGCACTTCCATCCCGTCCCGCTGATGACAATCCCGGTGCCAACATTTTGAGGGTGACTGAAATGCTTGGCGAAGATGCGGTTAAAGGACGCGGATTGAATAAGTCCGCCTTTACACGCCTCAACCTTGGAGAATGGTCGAAAGATATGACCATTTACGGTAAGACGGAAAAAACATCGTCACAGCCGAAGACCGGCGGAAGTTAGAGAGGTGGGGGGTTAGAATGTACACGATCTTTCCCCCGGATCGGATCGAGTGATGTTGGTCCGACCCCCTTGCACGAGTTGACACACAAACATTGGTAGCAACCGATCTTTGGGCTATATTAGTCGGTACTGGACTGGGGGCTGTTCCCGGTCGGCGACTGGCTCTGGGATTTTCCGGAGCCTTTCGCTTTTTCAGGGGAAGACTTTAAGGCCCCAGCCATCTACTTGCCCCGTGGGGCTTCGGCGTAGCTTTTTCGGTAGGAAGGGGTCGGACCTCCCTGACTAATCGGACGCTATGGTTGCCCTGATGAGTGGTCAATCAGCAAAATACCTTGGGTCGGAAATCTGTCCGGTTGATGATGCTGGCGCTGCTCCCGGTAGCCCGGATGACAAACAGACCCTGCCGCTCGGCATATACATAAGATACCGTAGTGCCACTGCGATACCAGTCGCTCCCACCTTCTTGTTTTACCTTACTGATTACGCTGCTTTACTGACAGATACCGATACACGCAGACCCGCTGCGTCCAACATCTTCACAAGCCTGTCTATCGTAAACCTTTCATAGCGACCCCTGATTACATCATTCAGGATAGGCTGTGTCGTATTCAGCCGTTTCGCAGCTTCTGCCTGGGTCAGTCCGGTGTCCTTGACCCATTTCCTGATTGCGATCATTAATTCCGAGCGCAATTTCAGGTTCTCCGCATCTGGCAGGTTCAAATCTGCAAAAATATTGCCGTCCGAAGGCGTTGTGTATTCACTATTCATCTTTCACCCCGCATACGTTGCACATCACGTAAACGTCGTTTAGCAAGCTCTAAATCTCTCCTGGATGTACGTTGCGTTTTCTTGTTGAAAGCATGCAATACATAGACAGCTTCCTCATATTTTGCGATGTAAATGACTCGGTACGCGCCACCTTTGTTAATCCGTATCTCTTGCACACCTGCGCCGATTACCGGCATCGGCTTCCAGTCAAAAGGCGCAAGACCACGCTGGACGCTATCAAGTTGAAAACCTGCATCCCGACGGGCAAGTTCGGGGAAAGCACATAGGGATTCGTAACTGTCGCCCATCCATTCGATCCGTTTTTCCATGATTGATTATACCAAACTTGATATAGAGTACAATTCCTGCTTACCTGCTTACCTGCTTACCGAAAGGGCGTATCTCCTCTCCCCGAACGTCAGTCTCCGATCACCCCGGCAAAATACGATGGAGGTAACATTGTATAATATGTAACCTGCTTTGGTAATTCATGTGAAGCCACGGTAACACAGACATGTCCCTCGGACCCATAATGCTGGACCTGCGCGGCGTCGAGTTGCAGGCGGATGAGCGGGAGATGCTGCTGCACCCGCTGGTCGGCGGAGTCATCCTGTTTGCGCGCAACTACCGGGACCCGGAGACGTTGATCTCCCTCACGTCCCGGATTCATGAACTGCGCAGTCCCCCGCTGCTGATCGCCGTGGACCACGAGGGAGGACGGGTGCAGCGTTTCCACCAGGGCTTTACCCGCCTGCCCCCCGGCCGCTGCTTCGGCGACTTGTACGGGCAGGATGCGCGCAGGGCCCTGACACTGGCGGAAGATACCGGCTGGCTGTTGGCCGGCGAACTGCTTGCCGCCGGTGTCGATATCAGTTTTACCCCGGTGCTGGACCTGGATACCGGCGTCAGTTCCTTCCTGGGAGATCGCACCTACCATCATTCCCCGGATGTGGTGGCGCGCCTGGGACAAGCCCTGGTGAAAGGCATGCGCAGCGCCGGTATGACGGCGGTAGGCAAACACTTCCCGGGACACGGCCACGTGAAAGGCGATTCCCATCACGAGATACCGGTGGACGATCGGGATTACGGCGCCATATTGATGGCGGACCTGGTGCCGTTTGAACGCCTTATCGGTGCGGGGCTGGCGGCCGTCATGCCGGCCCATGTCATTTATTCCAGGGTGGATGATAAACCCGCCGGCTTCTCCAGTGTGTGGTTGAAACAGGTACTGCGGGGACGGTTGAATTTCCAGGGTGTCATCTTCAGCGACGATATCAGCATGGCGGGCGCGGAATTTGCGGGGAGTTACCCGGAACGGGCATACAGCGCGCTGGATGCCGGTTGCGACATGGTCCTGGTATGCAATAACCAGGCGGCTGCCGCTGAACTCCTGGACGAGTTGAAGATCAGCCCGGACCCCGCATCCCAGCTCAGGCTGATGCGTATGCACGGCGCCGGACCCGGCTTGTCCTTTACCGATTTATGCAGCAGCGAGAGGCGCTTGCGGATTGCCGCGGAAATTTCCGGGCTACAACTTGATGATGACGGCATTGCGGGTTAGCGGATTTGCATTCATCCTGTTGCTGTTCTGGACCGGAGTGGTCCCGGCGGCAGATCCCGGCTGCCGCCCTCTGCAGATCAGTGAAACTCCCTATTCCGGCCCCGATGAGTACGGGCAGGGCCTGTTATGGCAGGTAACCCGACAAGACGCCCCGCCGAGCTACCTGTTCGGCACCATTCACGTTGCCGAGCGTCACGTCAGCGCGCAACTTGAGAAGGTCAGGGACGTCCTGGCCGGCAGCGAGATTTTCGTCATGGAAGCGATATTTGACCCGGACGGTATTGAATCACTGCGGGAGATGATGTTCTTCACCGACGGCACGCGGCTGCAGGACGTCATTCCTGCCGGCCTGTTTGCCGAGACGCTGGCGATACTGGGCGCGTATCACGTGACGGAGACCGACCTGGCCGCCATGAAACCCTGGGCCGCCTACCTGACCATGAGTTATCCCGCCGACATGGGCGTCATACTGGATCAGCGCCTGTTGCACCTGGCGCTGGAAGCGGGACTCGATACCAGGGGCCTTGAATCCGTGGTGGAACAGGGAGGCCTGTTCAATAGTTTTTCCCTTGACGATCAGGTACGATTGTTGACGGACGCCGTCTGCCACCGCGGGATACTGGAGGAGGATTTTGCGAAAATGATCTCGCTGTACGCAGACGGGGACCTCGCGGGATTGTCTTCCTACGGGCAGCGTTACTCGTTCGATGACAATACATTGTACGAAACGCTGACGGACAGGCTGCTCACCAGGAGAAACCGCCTGATGGCTGAAAGAATGCAGGCGGCGCTGGAGGCGGGCAGTGCGTTTATCGCCGTAGGCGCATTGCACCTGCCCGGTGAAGAAGGCATCCTGGCCCTGCTTGAACGGCGCGGCTTTGAAATAACCCGGGTGTTCTGATGACTGAAACAACGAGGCGGAAGTGGAATTAACTCAATACATAAGCGCTGTCTGGAACTATCTCATGCATGAGGCATGGATAGTGCAGGTCTTGATCATCCTCCTGGTAGCCCTGTTCATGAATTGGCTGCAGAAAAGAGTGGTGACAAAACTGCTGGCCCGTGTCCGCAAGACCAGGATTCCCTGGGACACGGCATTGTTCGAAGCCGTCGGCAAGCCGTTGACCGCATTGATATGGCTTATCGGCATTACCCTGGCTGCCGACATCGTCAAACACGAGATGGACGCAGCTATCTTCGATATCGTGAACCCGATCCGCGAAGTCGGTGTCATCGCGGTCATTGCCTGGTTCCTGGTCAGGTTCGTTAACCGCGCCGAAATACACTATCTCAAGTCACGGGCTGATGCCGGCGCGCCGATCGACCGCACCACTGCCGATGCCGTCGCCAAGCTGCTGCGCATAGTAGTTAACGTCATTGCGTTCCTGATCCTGTTGCAGACCCTGGGTTTCAGCGTGGCCGGGGTACTGGCCTTCGGCGGCGTGGGCGGCATCGTTGTCGGGTTCGCCGCCAGGGATTTACTGGCCAACTTTTTTGGCGGCCTGATGATCTACCTGGACCGGCCTTTCGAAGTGGGCGACTGGATCCGTTCGCCCGACAAGGAGATAGAAGGCACCGTGGAGAACATCGGCTGGAGACTGACGCGGATACGCACCTTCGACAAGCGGCCGTTATACGTTCCCAACTCCGTGTTTGCCACTATCGCCGTGGAAAACCCGCAACGGATGACCAACCGGCGCATCTACGAGACCATCGGCATTCGTTATGAGGACGCCGGCAAGATGGCTGCGATCACCCATGACGTGAAGCAGATGCTGCGCGAGCATCCCGAGATCGATACGAACCAGACCATGATAGTCAATTTCGTCAAGTTCGCCCCCTCGTCGCTGGATTTTTTCGTGTATACGTTTACCCGGACCACCCAGTGGATCAGGTTCCATGAGATCAAGGAGGACGTGATGCTGAAGATATTGGAAATTATCGAGCGGCACGGCGCCGAGAGCGCATTCCCGACTTCGACAATTCACATAGCCCCCGGGCAGGCCGATCTGCCGGAGGGCTGAGCTGGGTACTCATGTTGCTTGAGTTCACGAAAATGCATGGCCTGGGTAATGACTTCATAGTCGTCAACGCCCTGGAACAGGCCGTTGAACTGGACCGGGAACAGGTAAAGAGGATTGCCCACCGCCGCTTCGGTATCGGCTGCGACCAGGTCCTGGTCATCCGCCCGGGCCGCAGTGGCGGGGCGGATTTTCACTACAGTATTTATAACTCCGACGGCAGTGAGGCCGAACATTGCGGCAACGGTGTACGCTGTGTCGCCATGTACCTGCGCAACAACGGCATCACCCGCAAGGATGAACTGGTCATTGAGTCCGTAGCCGGACCGGTGAGGCTTGGTTTTGAGGGTGATCTCGTCAGGGTAAACATGGGCCGCCCCGATTTCAGGCCCGAACGCATACCGCTTGCCGTAACCGGGCAAAGACATTTCTACACTGCCGAAGCGGACGGGACCGGCATCGAGTTCGCGGCCCTGTCCCTGGGCAACCCCCATGCCGTCATAGCAGTCGATGACGTCGACCGCGCCCCCGTCACCGAAATCGGCCCCCGGCTTCAAAACTCCGACCTGTTTCCCGACAGTGTGAACGTGGGATTCATGCAGGTCCTGGATGGTTCGCATATCAGGCTCCGGGTTTACGAGCGCGGGGCCGGAGAGACGCTCGCCTGCGGCACCGGGGCCTGTGCCGCCGTGATCGCGGGAATTAATGTGTATAATCTTGACAGCAATGTCGAGGTATCACTGCCCGGAGGTTATTTGAAGGTGTCATGGGATGGTAACGATGAACCGGTCTGGATGACGGGACCGGGTACAACCGTATACGAGGGAAACATAAACCTATGAAAGTGACAGAAAAAATATCGGATAACTCTTCGATCAGCGCCGAAGAGGTTGAGATTTACATCAGGAACAACCCGGATTTCTTTCTCACGCGGCAGGAGCTCCTGGCCGACATGGCCATACCTCACGGCACCGGAGCAGCCGTTTCCCTGGTGGAAAAACAGGTCAAGGTGCTGCGCGAGCAGAACGAACAGGCCCGCAAACGTTTGCATGAATTGATTGAGATTGCCAAGTTCAATGAGGATCTGGCGCACCGGATGCACCACCTGGTGCTGACCCTCATCGATGCAGACGATCCTGAAGAGATATTCAAAACGCTTTATGAAAACCTGAAACGTAATTTCAGGGCGGAGCAGGTGGTCATAAGACTGTTTGCCGAGGCGTCAGCAAGCCCCGGCCCTGCGCTGGCTGAGTTTGTCGGGAAACAGGCGGGGGAAGCAGGCTTTTTCGACTCTCTGATAGAGAAGCGGCTGCCTGTCGTAGGCGTGCCGGCCCTGGAACAACAGGCATTTTTATTCGGCCCCGACGGCGCCGATATCGCATCCGTGGTGCTGGTCCCGCTGCGCGGCGGCGATTGGGGCGGCGTGCTGGCGATAGGCAGCCGGGACCCGGACCGTTTCCAGAAAGGCATGGGCGTAGAGCTGCTGGCGAATATGGGTGAGGTGCTCAGTTTCATCCTGAAACCCTGGATAGCTACCTGACACTATTTTCGTGAGAGAGTCCGAAATTGCCAAAATCGATGCGTTCCTGGGAACCCTGCAACACCTCTCGGTCCATACGCGCAAGGCGTACGCCGGCGACCTGGCGTTTTTCCTGGATTACTGCAGGCAACTCGAAGTCGGCAAATGGCAGGACGTGGACGGCCGGCAGGTACGCGGGTATATCACGCAAAGACACAGGCAAGGCACGGGCGGCAGGAGTCTGCGGCGCAACCTGTCCTCCATCAGGGCGTTTTACAGGTACCTGCTGGCCGCGGGAGAGGTAACGAACAACCCTGCGGAAGGAATCTCGGCGCCTAAGTCTGAAAAGCGCCTGCCGAAAACGCTGGACGTGGACCAGACGTCCCGGCTGGTCGAGATCAAGGGTGACAAGGCGCTCACGCTGCGTGACCGGGCCATACTGGAGTTGATGTATTCTTCGGGCCTGCGGCTTGCGGAATGTGTCAGTCTGGATATTTACAGTGTGGACATCCGGGACGGACTGGTAACCGTTACCGGAAAAGGCAACAAAACGCGCAAGGTGCCCGTGGGAAATTATGCCCTTGATGCGGTCGGCGCATGGCTGAAGGTCAGGCCGCAACTGGCGGCGCTGGACGAGACCGCCTTGTTTGTCAGTACCCGCGGCAGGCGCATCAGCGCCCGCTCCGTGCAACAACGCCTGCGTCACTGGGCATTGAAACAGGGCCTGGATACCAACGTGCATCCGCACATGCTGCGCCATTCATTCGCCACCCACCTGCTGGAATCCAGCGGTGATCTGAGGGCGGTTCAGGAATTGCTGGGGCACGCGGATATCAGCACCACGCAAGTTTACACCAGCCTGGATTTTCAGCACCTGGCGAGCGTTTACGACCAGACACACCCGCGGGCAAGGAAAAAATAGAAGGGGACAGATTTAAAATCTGTCCCCGGTCGGTCAACGCTGTTTCAGCAAACGCTCTTTTTGCAGCTGCCAGTCCCGGTCACGTTCAGTCCGGCGCTTGTCATGTGTCTTTTTCCCTTTGGCAACACCGATCGCCAGTTTCGCCCGGCTGTTTTTCCAGTACATGGTCAGCGGTATCACGGTATACCCCTGCCGTTCCACCGCGCTTGCCAGGCGGTTTATCTCGGCCCGGTTCAGCAGTAGTTTGCGGGTCCTTTGCGGATCCGGGCTGACATGTGTGGAAGCCGTCGGCAACGGTGTGATCAGGGCGCCGAACAGGAAGGCCTCCCTGTCTTTAAGCAGGATATAACTCTCGTTGATCTGTACTTTTCCGGCGCGCAGGCTTTTGACCTCCCATCCCTCCAGGACCAGGCCGGCCTCGAATTTGTCTTCTATGGAATATTCAAACCGCGCCTTTTTGTTCCGGGCGATCGTATTGTCCGGAGTTTTGCCTTTCTTCTTCGTCACCGGTAGTCCTGCGGGAAGTGTTCACTTCAAGTATATCATTCGATGGGTGTCCCATTTTTGTCCCACCTGTTTTTATTGGGTGTCCTGTAATTTGTATGGGTGTCCTGTAATTTGTATGGGTGTCCTGTAATTTGTATGGGTGTCCCGTAATTTACATGGGTGTCCCATATTTGCCGGCTTGTATAACAGGGCGAATTCCCGCAGAATCGAAAAAAAACCAAGAGAGAATAAATGGCTGCCAATCGCACTTCCATACATGGTCAATGGTCGTCAAGATGGATCTTCATCCTGGCGGCTACCGGTTCCGCCGTCGGACTGGGCAATATCTGGAGGTTTCCTTATGAGACCGCTGAAAATGGCGGAGGCGCGTTTGTACTCGTCTATCTGGTTTGTATCGCCCTCGTAGGCTTGCCGGTCCTGATGGCTGAAACGATGATAGGCCGGCGTGGTCGTCAGAGTCCCATCAACAGCATGAAGTCCCTGGCTGAGGAAGAACAGTGTAGCAAGTACTGGCAGTTGGTGGGCATATTCGGGGTCGCTGCCGGATTTCTGATCCTTACCTTCTACAGCGTAGTCGCCGGTTGGACCCTGTCTTATGTATTTCGCGCACTCTCCGGAGTTTTCAGCCATTCCAGCGTCGCGCAGATTCAGAACATGTTTGCCGCGCTCACGTCAGATCCATTACGGCTGCTGGCCTGGCACACAATCTTTATGGCCATGACGATTGTCGTCATCGCCAGAGGCGTAAAGGGCGGATTGGAACAGGCAGTACGCTTCCTGATGCCGGTATTGTTTGCGCTGGTATTGGTCCTGGTCTGTTATTCCCTGACGATGCCGGGTTTGTCCCAGGCCATTGCCTACCTGTTTAAGCCTGATTTCAGTCAAATCAACCCAGGTACCATCCTGTCCGGCCTGGGTCATGCATTTTTTACCTTGAGCCTGGGCATGGGCGCCATCATGGCTTACGGCGCTTATCTTCCTGAGCATATCTCCATTCCCCGCGCCAGCTTGACCATAGCAGCGCTGGATACCTGCGTTGCATTGCTGGCCGGTATAGCGATATTCCCCATCATGTTCAGTTACGGACTGCAACCTCATGAAGCCGGGGCCGGCCTTATTTTCAAGGTATTGCCGATTGCCTTCGGCAAGATGCCCATGGGGAATATTATCGGCCTGCTGTTCTTCGTGTTATTGATGTTTGCTGCCTGGACCTCTGCCATTTCACTCATGGAACCGGCAACTGCCTGGCTGGTGGAGCGGAAAGGGTTAACCCGCGTACGCGCCGCGGCGTACACAGGCGGTCTGGCCTGGGTTTTGGGCATAGGTTCATTGTTGTCCCTGAATCTCTGGTCCGAAGTCAAGCTGTTCGGGATGACTTTCTTCGGCCTGGTGGAATACCTGTCAGTCAATATCATGTTGCCTCTCGGCGGCTTGCTGATAGCCGTATTTGCCGGCTGGTTTATGTCCAGGGCGTCCACCTCAGATGAGCTGAATCTCACCGGATATGGTTACAAGGCATGGAAACTGGGCGTGCGTTTCATTGCGCCGCTGGGAGTGTTGTTGATCATGCTGCATACCTTGTTCGGTATTTTCTAGTTCCAGGCTGACGAGGGTCAGGTAAACAGGGTGGGGCAGGTATATGGGGGACATTGATTCATGCTCATTGCCCGTGCCGCTGATAGAAGTTGAGATAGTTTATGGCAAGACCGGCTCGGCGCGGGTAATCAGGCAGGAAGTCCCGGCCAACGCGACCTTGAAGGAAGCTATCGAGCAATCAGGGATACTGGAAATGTATCCGGAAATCGACCTGGACAGCAACAAGGTGGGGATATTCAGCAGGCAGAGGGAGTTGCACGCCCCCGTGCATGCCGGCGACCGCATAGAAATTTATCAACCGTTGAAAGTGGACCCCAAAGAAGCGCGCCGCCGGCGTGCCAAAAAGGCGGACTGATGGCTCTGCTCAATGTCAACCTGCATTCCACTCCCCGCTACAGGATAGTATTGCTGTTTGGCGCATTGATCGCCGCCGCCGCCATCACCGGGCTGGTATCACTGGCCGGCGGCTCCGTGCCGGTGCCGATCCGGGAAGTGATCGACATCCTTATCGAGCGGCCGCCTGGAATCAATTCGCAGATCGTCCTTGACCTGCGACTGCCCAGGGTCATTTCCGGTTTTGTCGTGGGCGGGATGCTGGCGCTGGCCGGCGCGCTGATGCAGGTATTGCTGCGCAACCCGCTGGCGGAGCCTTATATCCTGGGCGTGTCCGGCGGCGCTTCCGTTTTTGCGCTGCTGGCCATCAGTATGGGCCTGGCAGGAATATGGTTGACGCTGGGCGCCTGCTTCGGCGCGTTGCTGACCATGTTCATGGTGTTCGTATTCTCAGGTTCCGGCGCCGGCTGGAACCCGTTGAAAGTGCTCCTGACCGGGGTGGTCATCGCCGCCGGCTGGGGCGCGGTCATCAGCTTCCTGCTGGCCGTCAGCCCGGCCGCCAAGCTGCATAACATGTTGTTCTGGCTGATGGGCGACCTGAGCTTCAGCCAGCCGGGCGGGAGCTATTACCTGGTATTGATCCTGGCGGTAATCCTGGCGATGTATTTCTCACGGGCCCTGAACCTGCTGGCGGTCGGCGATCTTCAGGCCGCCGCGCTGGGCGTCTCCGTGAACCGCCTGCGCGTTATGGTCTATTTCCTGGCCTCGATACTGACGGCAACGGCAGTCATCCAGGCCGGGAGCATAGGTTTTATCGGCCTTATCATCCCCCATGCGGTCAGGCTGCTGATCGGGAACGACAACCGGCTGCTGCTGCCGGCTTCCGTGCTGGCAGGCGGCATACTGCTGGTGTTTGCCGATATGCTGGCGCGCACCCTGCTGGCGCCCAGGCAACTGCCCGTCGGCGTCCTCACCGCGCTCATCGGCGTGCCGGTCTTCCTGTTGCTGTTGCAATCCACCGCGGCAAGACAGAAGCCATGACAACAACCGGGACAGAGCAATGTTGACGGTAAACGCAGAGGCATTGACCGTAAGCGTCGGGCAAAAACTCATCTGCCGGGATTTCGACCTGGAAATCAGGGCAGGGGAGCACTGGGGAATGCTGGGCGGCAACGGGGTCGGGAAAACTACCTTGCTGCATACCCTGGCCGGGTTGAGAAAGCCGGTCAGCGGCAGGATCATGCTGGATGATTCAGACCTGCAGGATTACCGGCGCCTGCACCTGGCCCGGAAGGTGGGCGTCCTGTTTCAGGACAGCCAGGATACCTTCCCGGCCACGGTCAAGGAAACGGTGCTGACCGGCAGGTTTCCATATCAGTCATTCTGGCCGGGAGGGCAGCGTGAGGACATTACCCTTGCAGATACTGCCCTGGCGCAACTGAACCTGG
>CAYOEQ010000045.1:0-17033 GCA_964402775.1 uncultured Enterobacteriaceae bacterium | reverse complement strand
GACAAGTCAATGTCCGGCGAACCTTCGTAGACGGGTTCCGGGTCCGCGCACGTCAGAGCCAGCGATGGTTTGTCCAACACGGTTACGGTAACGTCCGCCGTGGCGTCCTCCGCGTTATCCGCAGAGGCCGTAACCTTATATTCGTAGCGCGTCGTTTGCGATACCTCCTCCGGCGTCGCGAACGTCGGCGAAGACGTATTCGTCGCGCTCAACAGGTCCGCGTTCGCCGCAGCGCCCTGCGCCTCCCATGCGTACTCGTAGGAAGAACCGTCGGGAGCCCCCGAAGCCTCGCACGACAAGTCAATGTCCGGCGAGCCTTCGTAGACGGGTTCCGGGTCCGCGCACGTCAGAGCCAGCGTGGGCCTGTCCAGCACGGTTACGGTAACGTCCGCCATCGTGTCTTCCGCGTTATCCGCCGAGACCGTAACGCGATACTCGTAGCGGGTCGTTTGCGATACGTCCTCCGGCGTCATGAACGTCGGCGAAGAAATATCCGTTGCGCTCAAGAGGTCCGCGTTCGCCGCAGCGCCCCGCGCCTCCCAGACATATTCGTAGCTGGAACCCTCCGGCGCGTCCGAAGCCTCGCAGGACAGCGCGATATTCGGGGCTCCTTCATAGACCGGAGCAGGGTTCGCGCACATCAGAGCCAGCGCGCCCTTGTCGAGCACCGTAACCGTTACTTCCTCAGAAGCAGGCTCCGCGTTCTGCGCCGAGGCCGTAACCCTGTATTCATAGCGCGTCGTCGCCTCCACCGCGGCGGGCACGTAGAACATCGGAGAAGATATGTCCGTCGCGCTCAACAGGTCCGTGTCCGCCGCAGCGCCCTGCGCCTCCCAGGCATACGTATAATCCGAATCGTTTCCGGGACCCTCCGAAGCCTCGCAGGACAATGCGACGTCCGGCGAGCCTTCGTAGACCGGAACGACGTCCGCGCACGTCAGGGTCAGTGCGACGGCGACAGGCGGGACGGGCGGCGTTGTCGTCGGCGGGGGCGGCTGCGTTGTCGGCGGCGGGACGGGCGGCGTTGTCGTCGGCGGGGGCGGCTGCGTTGTCGGCGGCGGGACGGGCGGGTCGGCCCTGTCGAGCACCGTAATCGTAACTTCCGCCTTCCCGTCTTTCGCGTTATCCGCCGAGACCGTCAACAGATATTCGTACGTCTCGTCCTTGTCCACCGCAGCCGGCACGTCGAACGTCGGCTTCAAGACGTCCTTTGGGGTCAGGCGTTTCGTGTCCGGCGTCGAACCCCGCGCCGTCCAGGCATACGCATAATCGGAACCGGGCGGAGCCTCCGAAGCCTTGCAGGACAACGCGATGTCCGGCGACCCCTCGTAGACCGGAGAGGGCGCCGCGCACGCGACCGTAATCTCAGGAAGCTTTTTCTTCACCGTCACCGTGATATATTCGGACTCTATAATCTCGTAGTTTCCTACGAGGGAAGCAGGATGGGGGATTTTTTTAACGAAACATGCCAAATACTTAAAGTATTCTATCTCCTTGCCCGGGGACAAGGATTTCGGAACGCGAAAAAGGGGATTCTGCGATGACAACGAGGTCAAAGGAAACCTGACGCGACGCCATTCATTCTGCGTGGCGTGCGATTGCGCAACGGCCCAGACCCACAGGCCCTGGTGTCCCTTGCTGTCGCACTCGAGTCGCAAATCAGGATCGCCCGCGTATACTTCGTATTCCGTCACGCACTTCATCAAATCCGGATGACCCAGTACCGTTATCGTAACTAAGTCGGAAGCAACTTCAGCACCCAGGCTATCAAGCATGCTCGCCTTGTATTCATGATTGATTCCCTCATCGGGAATTGCCGAAAGAGGGGTATACTTCCATCCGAGGAAAAGTGGGGAACGGACGTTTGTTGGGTTCAAAGAATTCTTCGGCCCGCCTGTCTCCGTCCATCTGTATCGGGCGCCCGGCGGCTCGTACTTCACGGAACAGTCCAGCGGGAAAGCAGGAGTATTCGGGTACACCTCAATGTCCGTGCACGCGATCGTCGGCGGAGGACCGCCTGTCGACAAGGAGGGCAAGGAGCCGGAAACCTCTGCCTCTCCTTCGACCACCGTCACGCTCACCCGCCGCCGCGCCGTCCGCGGAACCCCCGATGACGTCGTCGTCATGCTCGCCACGTAGTGATGCGTCTCGCCCGCGCCCTCCAATGGAGCCCGGAACGATGGAGAAGAAGCGTCCGTCGAACCAAGCAGCGAAACGCTCGATCCCCACAAGCCCTCCCACTTCCACGAGACAGACGAACCCGCCTCGTAGTCCATCCGAAAAGACAAAGGATCCGCACCCTCGCAAGACAGAACGATCTCCGCGCCCGCCGGGATTTCGTACTCCAGAGGACAATACACGCTCGGACGGCGAAGCAAAACGAACACTTCCACTTCTTCCTGAGACGCAAGGCCCGTAACGCGGGACGCAGCCGTCAGGCGGTACCGGTAGCGAAGCGTCGCCTCCTCCGACAGAAACGATTCCAGCGTATCGTGGAACGGAGACGACGGAGCCACTATGGAAGGAGCAAGCCTGTCCTCGCCTATCAGGCGGGGCGCGTCCATGTAGTCTTGCGGCGCGCCGCCCGCAGGCTCCCAGCGGTACTCGAGATGCTCCTCGCCCGCCTCGTCCCAGGCGCGGCACTCGATGACGCCCGTCTCCAGCTCTTCGACGAAGACGGCGGCGGGGCACTCGATGCGCGGAGGCGCAAACAAGGCGGGCGCGGGCGAAGCGTTCGGGAATGCTCCCGCCCCCGCGACAGTCCCGGCCGCGTCAGCCCCTCTCTCTTCTGTGCATCCCTCGCCGAATGCGTCGGGAACCTCAAAGGGACCGCACGCCTCCCCGCCGCCGGGCGCGGCGTAGGACTCTTCCTGCAAAACGCCCTTCGTCGGATACCCCTCCCGGATCCCCTGGCCCTGCGCCGAAGCGGCGCACAGCGACCCGCCCGCGCAAACGCACGCGAACAACGCCCGAATCAGCCGAAATGATCGAACGACATGCATGGAGTGCACGGCCTCCTCTCTGGAAATCGTATGTCGCCGCAAGATCGCAACCACTTTTCTTCTCCTTGATCCCCCTTTCCTTTCCCAAGATAATATATCCTTTCCCAAGATAATATACCCGGCGAAAATTTCAAAATCAAGCCGCCTGATCCAGTGCCTGGAAACCCCGAGCGTCAAGGATACGCTGATTAAACGCCAAACTTGCACAGGCGGATTAATCAGCGCTTCCTTACCACATAGGTCAACGCAAGATCATGTGTCATTTTGTCAGACTTTCCGGATTGGCACAGCCTTTGATTAACAGGCGGGCAACATCCTCGCAACAATCCACCATCCTTAAATGAGAGGTTACGCCATGAACAACCTGGTTCGTTTCACGCCGATCAGCCGGCTACGCGACATCGACCGGCTCTTTCACGACTTTTTTCCATCGAGAACCCTTGGGAATTTCTGCGTCGAAGCAGACTGCTGCTCCCCGGACGAAGCAGCGACCAACTGGTCCCCCCGCGTGGACATTTCGGAATCGGAGGCGGAATATGTCCTGAACGCGGACGCGCCCGGCATGACCAGGGACACGTTCGACGTCAACTGGCAGGAGAACGTCCTGACCGTGAGCGGCGAACGGGAAATTCCCGCCCCCGCCGAGAACGAGACGTCGATACGCACCGACAGGGTCCGCGGAAAATTCGGTTTCTCGTACCGCCTGCCCAAGGCGGCCAGCGACGGAGGCCGCATCGCAGCTTCCTACGAAGCCGGCGTGCTGACCATCCGCATTCCGAAGGAGGAGCCCCACCGTCCGCACCGCATCGCGGTGAAGTAGGCGCGGCGCAATAAACAGCGCGAGCCCGGCGTCAACGCGCTCCGCCTCCTGGTTGGCCAAAACCCTAAAGCCCGCGGGGACTATTCCTCGCGGGCTTTTGCATGCGCCCGCATCTGCTTGCCGCAATCCGGCTTGCACATCCGTACGAAAACGCGCGCAAACCAGCCGCGGCGAACGATGCGCGCGCAAAACGCTACCGGTCTGGATTAGGCAATACCCGAAACCGCACGGAAGCGCTGGCGAAACTGCCGAACAGGCCGCGCCCCCCTTCCACATGATCAAGCACATTGGGAATTTCGCCCGGCGATAATGTCGACGAACCGCCCTGGTCTGCCTGCTGCACCGCGTTCGAACGCACGAAATCGAACGCGTTGTCGTCGATCGCCTGAATCCGCATCTCGTTGAGCCCATAAAAGGCCAGCCCGATCCAGGGATACCGGATGCGCATCCCCCCGCTCGGCGTTCGGTCGAAATTCTCGCCGTTCAGCGGCGGCGACACATTCTCGCGAAGCGTAAACAGGTCCTCGTCAAGCCCGTCGGCGAACGGGGTCAAATTCATCGAATCGGCTTCGAGCGCAATGGTGGTGATCAGGAAAATACTCTGACGGCCCGGGTAAAAAGGCTCCGTAATCTCGAACAGGGGCGCTTCGCCCTCATCGTAAACGAACGTTCGTTCTTCCGTATCCACAAAACGGAACAGGGCGGGCGTCGTCGTTTCCGAAGTAACCGTTCCGGCCCCGGGAACGTCCACCACAAGGCGATACGTCCGCAGCGGCAACACATCCACTGCCTCCTCCGTACGGTACCGCCCCGAAGATGGGTCGGGAGCGAACAGGGGCCAGGCTGTCTCCACCCCATTCCCCTCGGCTTCAAGCAGTTCGATGCGCGCCGCTGCGCCCGCCACGCCTTGCATCGCGGGATCGTACGTCTGGTTGACCGGCAGCGTCCGGCTTACGGTAACGTAGCCGATCGGCTTACCGGCCTCGAGATAGCCCTCCACCACGATTTCCTCCTCGAACTCGGGCGGGCCGGCCGCGTCGCAACCGGACCAGAGCCCCGCCAGAACGGCCCCTGCAAAAACCAATATCCATGCAAACGCGGAACGCATATCAGAAGTCGAGGGTGAGCGAAATGTTCGGAAGCGGCACGGGAATCTGCGGTATCTCGTTCCGCTCGATATCCGCCGCATCCGTAAAATCGAAGAAATAAAACCAGATATTGCGGCGGGCGTACGCATTCAGCGCCTGTGCTTGCAGTTCGCAATCCGCGCCGAACAGTCTGGCGAACCAGGAAACGCCCACATCGAGGCGGTGGTACGCCGGCAAGCGGCGGTTGTTGTATTTCGTGACCAGCGCATTGGACCAGTCCGAATCGAACGGCGAATGCACGAGGCGGTATTGCGCAAGCGGCTCGGTATAGGCCTGCCCGGTCGCATACGTCCAGACGGCGCTGGCTCGAAAGGCGCGCGATATTTCGACATTGAGCACGGTCTTCACGTCCAGCGTTCGGTCGTATTTGGGCGAATAAAACCGAAAATCGTTGACGTTCGGAAACCGGCGACGGGTACGGCTTAGCGTGCTGGCCACGAATCCGTTCACGCGCCCTTGCGGACGCTGCGCAATCATTTCGAGGCCATAAGCGCGGCCCTCTCCAAAACGAAACAACTCGTCGTAGTCCAGCCCCGCCACATCCGACACGAAAGGATCCCATTCGAAAAGATTCTGCATCGTGCGGTAATACGCCTCCACATCCAGGTTGAATCCAAGCGGAGAAATATGTTTCGCGCCGATAACGACCTGGTTGCCGCGCGAAGGGCGCACCCCCTCTCCGGTAGCCAGCCAGGTGTCGAATCCCGAAAAAAGTTCGCTGGTTATGAGCGTAAGAAACTGGTACTGCCGCCCGTAGGCAGCCTGAAGCCGCAACGCAGGCGTTGGTTCGTATTCGAACGACAGGCGGGGCGAGGCCCGGACAAACCCGCCCTCCTCGAAATAATTCCCCCGAACGCCGCCTTCGACGGTAATGCGCGGCGCAGGACGCCAGCGAGCCTGCGCATACGCAGAAGAATACACGCTTCGGGTAAGCCAGTTTATCGCCGTTTCTTCATTAAAATCCGTGCGGAAACGCAAGTTCAGGAGGCCCGTCCAGAAACCGGCTTTCGCTGAAACGCTCCCGCCCGGAATGTATTCGAAATCGCCCTTGACGGAAAGATCGCCCACCGTATTTTCATTCTCTATGGGCGTAGCCGCCAGTTCGATCACCGGCCTGCTGAAATATTGCGATCCGGTGAACGTAAAATTGGAAAAAAGCTGCTGCGAAAAAAGATGGGTCCAGTTCACGCTCAATGTTCTGTTCCCGTATCGGATATTCGCGCGGGCGTCGTCCACGATCTCTATGTCCAGCACATCCTGCCCGGCGTAAAACGCAAGCGAAATGAAATCCCTGTTCGACAAGTCGAAATTGAATTTCCCGTTCGCGTCCACGAAATAAAACGCATCCGGAATGCCTTCGACGTCCGCCTGGCGCAAAAAGTACAATATCGGTTCGACGGTGGAGCGCCGCATCGCCAGCATATAGGAGCCGCGCCGCCAGGGGCCCTCGACAATGCCCCGCGAGGAAAGCAGGCCAAGCGCAAGGCCCGCGTCGAATTCGCGCCTGTTTCCGTCCCGGTTGTAGATGTCGAGCACCGACCCCAGACGACCGCCGTACTCGGCGGGAAACCCGCCCTTGTAGAGCCGCACGTCCTTGATGGCGTCAGGATTGAACGTTGAAAAAACGCCGAAGAAATGGGACGGGTTGTAGATGGTGGTGCGATCAAGCAAAATAAGCGTCTGATCCGGCCCGCCGCCCCGAATATAGAGGCCGCTCGAATAGTCCGAGGCCGCCTTCACGCCGGGCAACAGTTGCAGGGACCGGAATACGTCCGGCTGCAGAAGCGCCGGAAGCGACTTGATGAGCTGCGTCTGAAGTTGCTGCACGCCGATCTTGCGCGCTTCGTACGATTCCTCCCGCTCGCCGGTTACGGTGATTTCCTCGATATCCTGCGCCGCCGGAAGCAGTTCGATATCCAGTCGGCGCTGCTCGCCGGGAGCCAGTTCGAGTTCCACGCGCTCCGTGCGATACCCGATATAGGACGCAGAAATCGTCAGGGCGCCCGGCGGAATGTCCGTTATGGCGTAATACCCCGAATTGTTGGTGGCCGCCCCGATCAGGGCGCCTTCCACGCGCACGTTCGCCAGCAGCAGGGTTTCCCCGGAGGTGGCGTCGCGGACATATCCGCTTAGCGAGGCGGTTTGCCGGGCAGCGTCCTGGCCGAACGCCGCCGCTGCAATCGCTGCGGACAAAAACGCTTGCGCGAGGCAATACGAAATACGCATGAACGACGGTCGCCGACGGCGTGGGGAAAAGGGGGCTTTCTGTTTTCGCCCGGCGGGGGAAAAGGTTCCGGGGAGGGGGGCTTGAAACCCGAAGCGCCGGGAATGGTACTTTGAGGCAGTTGGAAACTGCGCGACAGTTCGTCCGCAAACAAGGATGGCGCCGGGGCGTCGAACACACTCGGCGGCGCGGCTTTCTGCGTCGAAGCAACCAAAAACATCCCCGCCAGCCTTGACAACCTTACGCCGGACAACGTATATTACAGACGCAAGCCGCTAGCGAGGGCGGCGTAACCCACCGCAATCCTGCACCTGAAACGGCTCCTGAAAACTGAGCAGTTTAGGGGACCATTTTTGTTAACAGAGCGGCTACCAAGGGGGATGCCATAAATTGCGCCTTAAACTATCGAGTGCAATCTGAAAAACCAAAGCATATGTAGCTTGCAATGGCACAGGCAGCATCCATATTGAACGAATCAGAGCGTATACCTTTTCGGTTGCATCCGCGAGTATTCGCTGCGTTGGGCGCTGATCTCGTGACCAACGATGTAGTGGCTGTCATCGAGTTGGTGAAGAATTCATACGACGCTTTTGCATCGACCGTCCATTTACGATTCGACAACGATCCAGAAGAAGGACTTTATCTGGAAATTGAAGACGACGGGCACGGGATGACCAAGGAAATTATCGAAAGTGTATGGTCTGTTGTGGCGACTCCATACAAGGTACAAAATCCATTCGCCATACAAGGGGACAAGCAGCGTCGGGTCGCTGGTGCAAAAGGCCTTGGACGTCTTTCTGTGGCGCGACTTGGACAACGCCTCAGTATGCTGACAAAAGCTTCTGATGAAGATTGCTGGGAGATTACTGTTAATTGGTTTAACATGTCTCAAGGCGAAAATGTGTCGGATAGTTTTATCGAATGCAGGCGCTACCCTTACAAACCACCCTTTGCTTCCGGCACCCGTCTCCGTATCTATGATCTGTCGGGATCGTGGAACGCAAATCGCATATCCGATCTCGAAGAGAATTTGGCACGGCTCATATCACCATTTTCTAATGCAGCAGATTTTAGGATATTTCTTACGCACCCCGATAAAGATCAAGCAGGAACCGAACAAGTGGAGATCGCATCTCCAGAATTTTTATCCAGACCGAAATACAGTATTCGAGGGCATGTCGACGAAAAAGGTAACATTCAAGGGACGTATCATTATGCTCCCATCAAGGAAGACGCTCCTAGAACCGAAGAAATACGTCATTCTTGGGAAAGGATTTTCGAACAGATTCAGGATCCTATGCAGTTCTCCGATGATTCCGAAACGGCACATTGCGGCCCATTCGATTTCGAGATTAGGGCTTGGGACATAGCTGCAGATGACACATCGGAAATAGCTGATCGTTTCGATTTTCAAAAGAGCCTTGTTCGCAAGGCAATTCGAGCCCATAAGGGTATTTCTGTATATCGAGACGGAATTCTTGTGCTTCCAAAGTCAGAGAATGCTCGCGATTGGTTAGGCCTTGATCTCAGACGCATTAGCAAGGTCGGTACAAGACTGAGTACAAGCCAGATCGTGGGATACGTTTCGATCTCTGCCGAAAAAAATTCCAAAATTAATGACACAAGCGACAGAGAGCGCCTTGCTCTGTGTATTGAAGTAGCTGAGTTCGAAGAAATTCTCAAATCCATCGTAGCCCTTCTGGAAAATGAACGAGACGAAGATCGAATCAAACCAGATATTGAAAAGCCACTGGACGATTTGTTTTCCAAGTTGTCAGGCGAACATATTGTGGAGGAAGTAACAGCTCTTTCAGAGGAAAATGCGGACACAGAAATAATCGTTGACGCAATTAGCAAATTTAGCCTTTCGCTCGAATCGACGCGTAAGACGATTCAAAAACGTTTTGTGTACTACAGTCGGCTTGCGACTGTGGGAACCATCGCTCACATGCTGGTGCACGAAATTCGGAATAGAACGATCGCCTTCGGCAGTTTGCTTGATTTTGTTAAAAGAAGATTCGCCCCTTTCAGGGACACAGATTTGAAAGATGAATATAGACGCGCTGATAAAGCTGTCGATGCTCTTGAACGACTTGCTGACACCTTTGCCCCCTTGGCTAGCCGCAATTTCAGCCGACGAAAACGACATTCTATTTTGGAAAAACAAATTCAAGAGTGCCTGGAACTATATCAAGACGAAATAAAAGCTAAGGGAATTCGGTATTATATTCCAGATTCGATAACCGACGTAGCGGTGGATCCTGGTGAATTAAGTGCAATCATTCTGAATCTTCTGACAAATGCCATTTACTGGATGAATGATGTTCCTAAAAATAACAGAAATTTGACATTTCTTATCAGTCCAATGGATGATAGAGATCGTGTTCAAGTAAAAGTTCACGATACCGGTCCAGGCATTGATAAGGAATATCTGGAACGAATTTTCTGGCCCGGCGTAACCAAGAAGCCTGGTGGTATCGGTATGGGCCTGACAGTGGCTTCAGAGTTGGTAGCTGCATACGAAGGGAGAATGTCTACTCAAGATCGTGGCGCAAAGGGTGGTGCTTTGTTTGTCTTCGATCTTCCGCTGAAGAAAAAAATTAAAAAGCAAGGAGGTACACGATGAGCATGGTAAAATTATTGTTTATTGAGGATCAAATCGAAGAGGTTGTAGAACCTGTCTTGAAATTAATTGATAGAATTAATAATGGAGATAAAGGTCCTTTTTACAAGTATGAGAAATGTTCGTTCCAAAAAGCTGAAGAACAAATCCCCTCTTTCCTTCCTGATATTGTAATACTTGATCTTTTTTTAGGCGAGGTTGGAGAAGAAAATGTGCCCGGTAATAACATACTATATTCTATATGGAAAGATCATTTCTGTCCTGTAGTCGTTTATTCTGCTCTCCCAGATCAAATTGCGGAAGACTACAAATCTAATCCCTTCGTAAGATGTATACAAAAGGGAAGAAAAAGTACCAACGAAGTATTGTTGGCAATAAAAACTTTTCGACCTCATATCACAGCTATTGAAGAGGCGGAAAAGCATGTTCGTAATTGTTTTGTCGATGTAATGAAAGATGTTGCACCCTATGCTGTTACGGACATTAATGACAGTCAATGTGTCGAAACCATAAAGCGTGCAAGCAGGCGACGCATTGCCGCATTGATGGATGAACCTTTAGGGGATGATGCTGCACTTGCTCCTTGGGAACAGTATCTGTTTCCTCCGATAAGTCGCGATGTTCAAATGGGTGATTTGCTCATAGAAAAAGAAGCGGATTGTGATAATCCAAGCGCGTTCCGTGTAGTTCTTACTCCATCCTGTGATCTCGTATCCACTAAACGTGATTCCAAGGTAAAAAACGTTTTGGTTGCCAAGTGCTGCTCTATGAATGTCGGTCTGAATTCAACAACTCTAAGACAAATTAAACCGAAAAATTTGAAAGATCGTTTACCTGGTGCATTGCTAAATCAAGGATATCAAGGTGCCATTATCCCTTTTCCTGCTCTAGAAAATCATATTCCCACCATGGCGGGGAACTTGCGGGATTTAGAGTTGATATCTATTGAAAAAATCGGTGAGATGAATTCTAACAAAGAATTTCTTCGCGTTGCATCTATCGACAGCCCCTTCAGGGAAATGATAGCATGGGCATATATGCAGATCGCTTGTCGACCGGGTTTGCCTGATCGAGATACAACCCGATGGGCTAATGAAATCATGGAAAACACCAAAGAAGGAGGCGAAAGAACATCATGAAAGCCTTTGACTTTTTTTGTGGAGCAGGGGGACTAACTCGCGGTCTTTTGGATGCGGGAATACATGTTCTTCGTGGATTTGATTACGACGAACGCTGTCGCCGAACGTATGAATACAACAATTTGGATGTGAAGTTTTTCCGTAAAGATATACGAGTTATAACCCCACAAGACTTGGGTCTGAAGGGCCCGTTAAGTAAGGGCAATGATTTTCTTTTTGCCGGATGTGCTCCATGTCAATCATTCAGTGCACATCAAAGAGGCAACCGGCGGCGTCCAGATGCCACATTGTTGTGGCACTTTGGACGGCTTGTAGAAGCACTATTGCCGGGATACGTGTTGATGGAAAATGTCCCTGGCATCGCCAGAGTAGGCGGATTCAGCACGTTTCGCCGATTTATCAGAACACTGAAAATAAACGGCTATCGGTGTGTATTCAGCATACTTGATGCCAAATACTACGGGGTTCCTCAGCAGCGTCGTCGCCTTGTGTTACTTGCCACACGGAATGACCAGCAGCTTCTACTGCCTTCTCCGAGTCACGGAAATTCGTTACGCACGTTCAAGACTGTACGTGAGGCCATTGCACATTTTCCCGAGATTTCCGCTGGCGAATCCGACCTTGAAGTACCCAATCACATAGCTGCACCCATCAGTGCATTGAACCTCGAACGCCTCCGTAAGACACCCCATGACGGTGGAGATCGGAGATCTTGGCCGGAATATCTGATACTGAAGTGTCACAAGGGAAATTACAAAGGCCATACTGATGTCTATGGAAGAATGGCATGGGATAGACCCGCGCCTACCCTCACTGGACGGTGCAACAGTATATCTAATGGGAGATATGGACATCCCAACCAAAATAGGGCCATATCTTTACGAGAAGCAGCTGCTTTGCAGTCTTTTCCTGATCAGTACGAATTTTTTGGGGGCAGCAAAAATATCGCCATGCAGATAGGCAATGCTGTACCAGTCAGGTTCGCAGAACGAATTGGCAAACACATTCTTAGATTACATGCCAATTCTTTTTACACGTAAACATTCCCATCCTGACATCCAGAGAGTACTTATCCATTGAACTTGACACACCGTACACAATCTCTCAATTAAAGCTTTATTGATAGAATTTAAAATTCTCGATAATTACATCTGACAACAAAAATTGAATAGCCAGAGATTATCATTATATCTTCATATTTTATCAATTTTAATCTTTTTGCATTTTTCTGGGAAAAATGCAATTTGTTAATCGATTTTGATCGATCAATGTCTAAAATATCAAGAAGCAATTCTAATGATTTTTCTTCAAAATATTTTTGTAAAGCAGTTTAGTATTTATCCGACATTCTGCCCAAAAAGAGGGCGGCACACTCATCGCAGAATTTATCAATTTACAAACATTGCAACTGAACCAGTCGCCAAGGGGAATCACTGATCCTCTACCCATGTGAGCGTCTTGCCCAACGACTACCGACGTTCGAACCGAAGACGGACAGAACCTCGGCCAACCATTGCAAATTTGTTGTGTGTGGTCTCGCCCATTGGATTGGGTAGTTCAAGAACACACCACTTGTCGGGGGAAAAAACATAAGGGACATAGAGAATACGATAGCGTTGGCGACGGTCCTTCGATGCACCACTGGCAACGTGAAGCTCATTGGCGGTCAGTTCAAACTCACCGCTGTCTTCCCGAGATGACTTCACCTCATACAACCAGTCGGCTGCAGATGTCTTGACCAGAAAGTCAAAGCCCGCCATGTCGTTACCTTCGTCACCGCCGAAGAACTGTGTGCGGTTCTTCGATATCCAGCAGGATTCGTCCACGTAATCACCGTGGCGACCACGGAGCAGAAACTGATAGGCGAGCCACTCGCTTGCCAGACCCATCGCCTGTTGTTGCTCATAGCTCGGCTGTCGATCACGTCGGCGCGTGCCGCCAACTTTGCCGCCGGTACGCGGCCTGCCTCCCGACGGAGGCGGGTTCTGAAACTCGGTCAGGCGTGTTCGCTGACGACTTCGGTTGAGCCAGGTCTCGTCTTTTGAGAGCCAGGATTCGGCAATATCTTGAAAGCTCCCCGCAAACATTGGGTCGCCCGTGTCGAGCGAGTTACCGGCGAACACAATGCTTCGCTGTTCTATCTCCTGCTGTTGTCTCTTCCGCTTACGCCGTTTCTGTTCCTTGTCAACCTCATCCCTGTCGAGCCCTAAAATTGTCTCATCGAGCGTCTCGGGCATACCCGTCGGCCAGCAAGCAGCCCTGCGGCAGAGGGCCGGGATGTTCTCGGCCTTGACTCCCTCGAAGTCTAGAAGCCCCTTGTTCTCCAGATGCAATACAACCGCCTGTGCTTCAGATTGGGTCCATGGCATGGGCAATGGTACACCATTTCGCCTGCACCAGACTTTCAGCATCGGTAATGCACTCGCTGCAGTTTCCCGCACGACCTTGCGGTTCGCATTTACTAGCGGCTTCAGTGCTGGTAACGTGACCGGCACATCATCGCCAAGGGTGTCGGCGAGCAGTGTCCGGACATGTAGCTCAACAACCTCCATCTCCAATGTCTCGCGCGTCAGCACCCACTCTGTGTTGAAAGCAAGAAAGGCCAATTTTTTCCGCTCAACATAGTCTGTGAGGTCATTTTCGTTATGGAAATTCTCGTAATGATGTCGCCTCAGCCGTTCTATGATCTCGGGACTCAGTCTTGCAAGATAAGCGTTGTATAACCGTCGGAGTTCCAATTCGTTGGATAGCGCTGGCTCGCCCAATTCCAGCAAAACACGGTTGAACCTTTCATAATCCAGTTCCAAATTTCTACGCAGTTCGGCACGGTTTGCGGCATGCTCGCAGGCATCAATCAATGTCTCCGGCGCATACTCCAAGTCGCTCAAATGAATCTGGAGCCACTTTCGTGCATCGAATCTTGTGCCTGCACGGTCCACAGCGTGCTGCATTTGTCGCGATAGTTCGGTATCGCCGTAGTAGGCCACTACCGGTATCAGCAAGCGCAAAATGTGCTCAAGGCCAGTCTGCAACACCGCGCGATGATCGCGTATTGTTTGGACATCACAATCGAGTGCATATGCGAGTGCCTCGTCGCTAGGCGCTTCCAGAGCATCGGACACGCTGTGAAGTGCAAGCTGCGCGAGTAACAGTCTGGCCGACCTAAGCCGATTGTCTATTAGTCGAGAAAGCCCACCGGACAGTGGGCCTGCCAAGGTCCGCCAATCGAGCGAAAGGTGGTGAGTCAATATCAGGGTCGGTAATATCTCATCCTCGTAAGCATACCATACCATATCTTCAGATGGAGACACTATTTCGTCATCGACAACTAGTTTAATTGATTCGCAGCGCCGGACCCTGATGGCCCGTACCTTGCCATCAATCGTTGAGCTCTGAATGCCACGTTCAAGTTGTTCTCCACGGAGTTCATTTCCAATAACGATGATCTCCGGGAGCCAATGCAGTCCCTCGGAAGTCAGAAACGCATCGCTGGACCGCGGGACGAATAACTCACCGTCTACGAAAAGCTGGACACCTGTACCGTCTATACGCCGCGGTATGTAGATGCCCGTCTCTTCAAGCAGAGCAGCTATCTGGTCTGTCAGAGTGGGGCCCACATCCAGAACCGCCTGCCCTGCTGAAGCTAATAGCCGCGCATCAAGGCGTTGGGCGTCCTCTGTGACGATAACGTCAGCAGGTGTTTCCGGAGAACCGCAAAGGACCTCAAGCTGACTACGACGCGTAACAATTAATTGCCCTCTGTGCCAACAAAAGGTGGGACACGCTTGTACACTAATTAGCGAACATATATCGGGTTTCTGTCGTCGTTCTGGCGGTGCAATTTCGTTTGACTTGCTCACCAACCCGTGAAGTCGCCATGGAATCGAAAGATTTTTCTCACCCGCCTGGTTCGTCGGAGTATCCTTCGACGGAAGCGGTAGCGCCGGCGAAGCGCAGGCGTTTCAGCGCCAGTTACAAGCTTCGCATTCTCGAGCAGGCCGACGCCTGCGTCAACGCTGGAGACCTCGGCGCGCTCTTGCGGCGCGAGGGTCTCTACTCGTCTTACCTTGCGCAGTGGCGCAAGCAGCGAGAGAGCGGAACGCTCTACGCCTCGACGCGGGCGGGCAAGGAATTGCGAGCGAAGGAGGAAGAGATACGTCGCTTGCGCAAGGAGTTGGGACAGACCCGAAGCCGGTTGCAGAAGGCGGAGGCCGTCATAGAGATTCAAAAAAAAGCTTGCTCGCTGTTTGGCGCGAGCGTCCAGACAGAGGCCGATCAGCGATGAACGAGACGGTAACGCTGTTGCGCAGCGCGCTGAGCGCAGAGGAGGCTTGCTGGCGCGTAGGCGTCTCTCGCAGCGCCTACTACAGAAGCCTGCGGGCGCCGTCGCCTCGGGGGCGTCGTCGTCGAGGAAGCCGTCGTCTGCCGCAGGCGCTTCGCGAAGAGATACGCAGCGTGCTGAACTCGGAGCGCTTCATGGACATGCCGCCTCGCCAGATATGGGCTGCGCTTCTTGACGAAGGCGTCTATCTTTGCCATTGGCGCACCATGTATCGCATTCTTGGCGAACGCGAAGAGGTGCGCGAGCGTCGGCGCTGTCGCATACGCCCTCGACACAGGAAGCCGGAGCTTCTCGCCTCCTCTTCGAATGAGTTGTGGACATGGGACATTACCACGCTTCGCGGTCCGGCGAAGGGGATTTACTACAAGCTCTACGTGATACTGGACGTTTTCAGCCGTTACGTCGTGGGCTGGACGCTCGCTCCCTGCGAGTCGGCGGCGCTGGCGAAGGACCTGATCGCACAGGCGTACGAACGGCAAGGGATCACAGACAGGCGCCTGGTCATTCATTCGGATCGCGGAGGGCCGATGACGTCGAGAACGTATGTGCAACTTCTCGCGGACCTGTCGGTGACCGGCTCCTGGAGCCGTCCGTATCGCTCGAACGACAACCCTTACTCGGAGGCGCACTTCCGCACGGCGAAGCAGCGCCATACGTACGAACCCCGCTTCGGCTCGCTTGAAGACGCTCGGCGCTGGGCGCGTCGCTTCTTCGACTGGTACAACAACGAGTTCTACCACACGGGCATTGCGCTTATGCACCCTGCGACGATCCATTACGGCAAGGCGAATCAGGTGTGGCGCGCCCGCAAGCGCGTCCTCGAAGAAGCCTGTGCGCGCGAACCCGAACGGTTCGTGCGCGGTATGCCCAGCGTACCCACGCCGCCCGAAGCGGCGTGGATCAACAAACCGGACGACCCCGATACGGCGCGCAAAATCGTAGCCCGGCGGGACGAACGGCTAAACCCTAACCTTAAAAAGCGCCCTCACAGACGAAGCGCATGAAACCCGATAACGCTACGCTACATAGAAAGCAAAACTGTCCCATTTTTGTTGGCACATACCGTTGCAGGTCGGAAGGCAGCGAAACCCCGGTTTCCACAACTTCCTCCCAAGCACGTCGGTATTCATTCCGAGCGATCGGGCGATCATTCGACGCTAGGCTTGGTACAACGCCCACCAACTCGCGGAGTCGTGCAACGGCTGTCTCCTTATTTTGCCAATCCCGCAACCCTAAGTGTTCACCGAAGGCTTGCTCTACCCAATTCCCACCCTCAGAGAAGTGCGCCAATGATTCGGGGATGCGGTCCATGAACCGAGGAGGCCCTCCGCGACGTATTCGAGATGCCCAACACTCTTTCGATCTCCGAAAAGCAATCCCCTCATCGCGCGTGCTAGCAGCAATCCAAGCCTTAGCCCTGAGAAAAGTTGCCAGAGGGGTTGGCAGTATTTGTTCATCCCATTGGCGCTTGTCGCGATCGAAGCGACCAATCTTGAATTGAAAGTAGTCTGTACCGTGAGTTTTTAAATGCTCGAAAATCAGGGTACACATTGCTTCTCGTGCACTTTCCGGGAATGTCTCATGTTCGATCTGTCCCGGTAAGCACCACGCCTCTCCCTTCATCTTGTAGTCGGTATAGGGATGATAGAATGAAACATGCACGACTTCGGCACACCAATCCCCGTCAAGTCCTTCGCCGGTGTTCCCGTGTTCCCGAACATCGTTCCATAAGGAT
>CAYOEQ010000044.1:0-17149 GCA_964402775.1 uncultured Enterobacteriaceae bacterium | reverse complement strand
TGAATCATGGCCTGCAAAAACAATCTTGGCACCCAAGTCCGACAGACTGCTAGTCCGGCAGCAGCAAAAATTTCCTCGTATTCGGCAGCAGTGTAGGTGTCGCCGGCGGGGGTCTGGCGCAGCATGTGCAGGTCGAACCCCGCGACGAACGGCGGGGATATGCGGTCTTCATTGGGAACGAATTCCAGTGTGTATACTTTACCGTTAGCGGCGAGGGCATCCTTCATGCGCGCCAGGAATTTCGAGCAGGTAGCCGCATCGAAATGGTGCAGAAAATTGCACAGCAGGATCACCCGGTAACCGGTCCCCGCCTCAACCTCGAAGGCGCTGCCCGGAATAGTGTTGTAGCGTTGTCCGACGCCGGCCTCTTGCGCGTTTTCCAGCGCCACTTCCAGTACGTTGGGCCAGTCGACCGCAGTAATCCCGGCCTGCGGGTGTTTCTCTGCCAGTGTAATGCCGAAGATACCGGAACCTGCCGCAATATCCAGTACCTTCACCTGTTCCCCGGCATCGGCGCCGGCCAGGTCGGCACAGACGATATCGGCCAGCAGGCCTGCCGGCATCCGGTTCAGCCCGGTCATGGAGCGGGCGAACGTCACCCACATGGGATGTCCCGGCACATCGGAACCTTCCGCCGAGGTCGCCACCCCGCCTTTCCGCACCGCCCTGGCAACGTCGCCGATATCCCTGATGAAAAACGGATCCAGCAGGAAGTTCACGACGTCTCCCATGTACGCGGGGGAATTCCGGTCCAGGAATATCGCCGAATCCGCGGTCAACGAATACGTCGTGCCGGATTTCTCCAGCAGGCCCATCACGCACAGGTAATCACACAGGATGCGCATTCCTCGTTTATCCGCCTGGCAGTAACCCGCCAGGTCTTCCGCCGTGTTCACGCCCCGGGCAAGGGCCGAGAACAGGTCCAGTTCCACCGCGCCCTTCACTGCGGCGGAATCACGATAGGCCATGACGGCATTGAGAAACAGTTCGGGGGAAGGCTGGTTTTCCTGGTTCATGTCGGCTCCGTTTTTGTTTAAATCAGGCTATCAGTATCATTGAGTATCGGAATTACAGCACCATTACCGCGGCGAAGCAACCATGGCCGAATTTGATGAAACCGCCGCGAGTCCGCAGTGGTTTTCATCCAGAAACTGCAACGGGTTATCCAGGACCGCATCATCATCGCCGCAAGGATAAATGCATTGACAATATTGGGGTAAGACGTTATCTTACTCTATATGAAGACTATCATCTCATCGAAAGGCCAGGTCGTCATCCCGGCCGACTTTCGTAACCAGGACAAAATTGAAGCCGGTCAGGCGTTTGATATAGAACGGCTGGACAGAGGCGAATATCGTCTGGTAATTGCCGAGCCCCCGAAGAACCAGGGATTAGTGGATACGCTTCTCGCATGTCCGAGCAAGGGCTGGTTCGTGCCGATCGAATCGGAATCTACCGACTCGCTTGAAGCGCCACCGTGACGTTTCTGGTCGATGCCAACGTATTATGCGAACCTACCAGACCAAAGCCAGACCCCGGTGTGGTCGGGTGGTTGACGCATAACGAACGTGACCTGGCGGTCGATCCGGTAGTCCTGGGAGAGGTTCGTTTCGGTATCCTCCTGCTTCCTCCCGGAAGGCGGCGTCAGGACCTGGAAATGTGGTTCGACGAGGTTGTCCGACGCATACATTGTTTACCATGGGACGCCGAGACGGGTTTGCGCTGGGCAGAACTCCTGGCGCACCTGCGCTCTATCGGAAAACCGATGCCAATCAAAGATAGCCTGATTGCTGCAACCGCGCTCACTCATGGGCTACAGCTTGCAACCCGAAACCGGAGAGATTTTGAGGCTTCCGGGGTAGAACTTGTGGACCTGTCTGTTTAAGAAACACAGGCGGTAAACACTTCCGGTTCCACTACTCTTTTGATTGCTGCGGCAGAACCAGCTTGATATGCTGGAATTGCCCGCTCCCTGGAAAAGGGGTCGGATTTGAAATCCGTCCCCTGCCTCTCTATCTGGTAGCAGCCTCGGCCACCGACGACGCCGTCTGGCCGAACATTATCCTGCGGGCTTCTGCATCCTTCTCCAGCGGACGCCGTAGTTCCTTGCCCAGGTCTTTTCCGGCGGCCACTGCCGGCCTGGCTTGCATCCGTTCATCCCAGGCCTTGACGCGGGGAAACTCGTCCAGGCTCTGTTTTATCCGCTCATGTACCACAACCCAGGGCCAGGAGGCCATATCGGCGATGGAATAGTCACCGCACAGGTAGTCCCTGCCCGCCAGTTGCTTGTCGATGACACCCAGTAAACGGTTGTATTCATCACCATATCGATTCAGGGCATACTCGATTTTCTCAGGCGCGTAATTGGTAAAGTGGCCGAGTTGGCCCGCCATGGGTCCCAGGCCGCCTACCTGCCAGAATACCCATTGCATAACCTCCATCCTGGCGCGCGGGTCTGACGGCAGGAAACGCCCGGTCTTCTCGGCAAGGTACATCAGTATCGCGCCTGATTCGAACACGGAAACCGGTTCCCCTTCCACGTCATGGTCGACGATGGCCGGCATGCGGTTGTTGGGGCTGATGGCCAGAAACTCCGGCTTGAACTGGTCTCCACGCCCTATGTCCACCGGGACCAGCCGGTATTCAAGCCCGCATTCTTCCAGCATGATTGAGATTTTCCAGCCGTTGGGGGTCGGCCAGTAATACAAGTCGATCATTTGTTATTCCTTCCAGTTTTTTCTGTAGTATCGGATGGTTGACGGCGGGTAACTATAACATGGCGGGACGGGGGTTTTTTATCTATACTTTGGTCAAAGTCAGGTATGAGGCGCTACCAATGATCTCACTTCGGTTTATTTTACAGGTGTCGCTGACCGTTTTCGTATTCTTGCCCATAACCGCTTATACCCAGTCAATGAGCGTCATCGGCGGGGGTTCGTACGCCCGGAACTGTTACATGGCTTCCACCCTGGCAATCCAGCTCAACTCCGCATCTGATGCAGATATACAGGAATGCGACCAGGCTATCCTCCATGGGCGACTGACCCGCAAGGATTTGCTTGCCACCTACGTCAATCGCGGCATTCTGTACGGCGCCATGGAAGACTACCAGAGAGCGCTTAAAGACTACCGGACTGCGATAGACCTGGGGCCGCAAACAGGCGAGGTCTATGTGAACCTGGGCAATCTCTACCTGCTCAGCCAGAAGTACGACGTAGCCATACGGCAGTACACCACCGCCATTGAACTGACCTTGACGAAAAATCACATTGCCCATTTCAACCGCGCCATGGCCTACGAAAACAACAAGGAATTTGCCAACGCCGAGGCTGACTATCGCCGGGCCATAGAGTTGTCCCCGGAGTGGGTCCTGCCCCAGTTGCGCCTGGAACGCCTGATAAGAAATACACAAAATGGATAAACCTGCTCCAGACATTGCGTCGCAATATTCGGGGTCAGAGTAAAAATATACGGAGACTACGGGGCCGGATTTGAAGTCCGTCCCCGTTGGCTCATCAGTCTGTTACGTCATCACAAATACCTGACTGTTTTAGTCGGAAAAAATACTTGACTAAATTAGTCGGATATGTAAGGATACGCGCCCTTTAATAAATCGAGACACCTGTTATGCGATTGACCACGAAAGGGCGCTATGCCGTTACGGCCATGCTGGACCTTGCCCTGCACGAAAACTATGGGCCTGTCAACCTGATGGATATATCCAAACGGCAGGGGATCTCGCTGGCGTACCTCGAGCAGTTGTTTCTGCGAATGAGAAAGGGAGGTTTGATAGCCAGTTCACGGGGTCCGGGCGGAGGTTATCGCCTGACGCAACCCCGGTCCGATATTTCCGTGGCAGACGTGATTCGCGCCGTTGATGAACAGGTTGACGCCACCCGTTGCGGCGGCAACCAGAACTGCCAGGCGGACGAACGCTGTCTGACACACGACCTGTGGGAAGACCTGAGCCTGCATATTACGGGCTTTCTGAGCGCTATCAGCCTGTCGGACCTGGTTGAGCGGCGCTCGGTAAAACAGGTATCGGCGAGGCAGGACCACGTCATGTTTCAATTGTGATTGAGAGGAGAAAGATGTCGAACAGTGAAATTGCATTAACCGATCGGGCCGCAGAGCACGTGAAGAGCTACCTGGAAAAAAGTGGTGGCGGCATCGGCCTGCGGGTCGGGGTGAAGCCTACGGGTTGCTCCGGTTACCAGTACGTGATCGAGGCGGCAGAGGCCGTAAATGACCACGATACCGAATTTGAGACGAACGGCGTCACCGTCGTGATCGACGAGCAGAGCCTGCGTTACCTGGCCGGGACGGAACTTGATTTCGTCAGGGAAGGGCTGAACGAGGGCTTCCGCTTCCACAACCCCAATGTAAGCCAGACCTGCGGCTGCGGCGAGAGTTTCAATATTGACGATGATCAGACAGAGCGGGAATAGACCATGACAGACGAAACGGCTAAAGTCGAGGAACTGGTACACAAGGAATACGAACACGGTTTCGTCACGGATATCGACACGGATACCGTCGCGCCCGGCCTGAACGAGGACGTGATAGCGCTGATATCCGCCAAGAAGGAAGAACCCGAGTGGTTGCTGGAATGGCGTCTCGACGCGTTCCGGCACTGGACCCGCATGGCCGAACCGGCCTGGGCGCACGTGCATTACCCGCCCATCGATTTCCAGGCCATTTCCTATTATTCGGCCCCGAAAGCCAAGACGGACGGCCCGAAGAGCCTGGACGAGGTGGACCCGAAACTGCTGGAAACCTACGAGAAGCTGGGCATTCCGCTGCACGAACAGAAGATGCTGGCCGGCGTTGCGGTGGATGCAGTGTTCGACAGCGTCTCCGTGGCGACGACGTTCAAGGAAAAACTGGCGGACGCCGGCGTTATTTTCTGTTCGTTCTCCGAGGCGGTGCAGAACCACCCCGACCTGGTGCGGGCATACCTTGGCAGCGTCGTCCCTGCCTCGGACAACTATTATGCGGCCCTGAACTCCGCAGTGTTTACCGACGGTTCGTTCTGCTTTATCCCGAAAAACACTCGTTGCCCGATGGAATTGTCTACTTACTTCCGCATCAACGCGGCCAATACCGGGCAGTTTGAAAGAACCCTTATCGTGGCAGAGGAAAGCAGCCACGTGAGTTATCTGGAAGGATGTACAGCGCCCATGCGTGATGAAAACCAGTTGCATGCGGCAGTGGTGGAACTGGTCGCCCTGGATAACGCGGAGATCAAGTACTCGACGGTACAGAACTGGTACCCCGGCGATGAAAACGGCGTCGGCGGCATCTATAACTTCGTGACCAAGCGCGGCGATTGCCGCGGCAGCGGTTCCAGGATTTCCTGGACCCAGGTCGAGACCGGCTCGGCGATTACCTGGAAATACCCGAGCTGCATCCTGCGCGGCGACAATTCCAGCGGCGAGTTCTATTCGGTCGCGGTGACGAACAATTACCAGCAGGCCGATACCGGCACCAAGATGATCCATCTCGGCAAAAACACCCGCAGCACCATCATCTCCAAGGGGATCTCCGCGGGGAAAGCGCAGAATGCCTACCGCGGCCTGGTCAAGATAAGCAAAAACGCAGACAACGCCCGCAACTATACGCAGTGTGATTCCCTGTTGATGGGCGATACCTGCGGCGCCCATACCTTTCCCTATATCGAGACCGGGAACGCTGGCGCTATTGTCGAACACGAGGCCACCACATCCAAAATCAGCGACGACCAGTTGTTTTACTGCCGCCAGCGCGGGATTGACGAGGAAGACGCCGTAAACATGATTGTCAACGGTTTCTGCAAGGACGTCTTCAAGGAACTGCCCATGGAATTCGCCGTGGAGGCACAGAAACTATTGAATATCACCCTGGAAGGAGCAGTCGGATAATGCTAACGATTAAAGATTTACAGGTCAGGATTGAGAACAAACAAATTCTGAAAGGTCTGAACCTGGCAGTGAACGCCGGGGAAGTGCATGCCATCATGGGTCCCAACGGTTCCGGCAAAAGCACCCTGGCAAGCGTGCTGGCCGGGCGGGACGGTTATGATGTCACGGCGGGCGCGGTCGAATACGATGGGCGCGACCTGTTTGAACTTTCCCCGGAAGAACGGGCCCGGGAAGGCATTTTCCTGGCCTTCCAGTACCCGGTGGAAATCCCCGGAGTGAACAACATCTACCTGCTCAAGGCCGCGCTGAACGCAATCCGCGCACACCAGGGACAGCCCCCCCTGGACGCAGTCGATTTCCTGCAGGTGGTCCGGCAGAGAATGCAACTGGTGAATATGGATGAAAGCCTGCTGAACCGTTCCGTGAACGAAGGCTTCTCCGGCGGCGAGAAAAAACGCAACGAGATATTCCAGATGGCGGTGCTGGAACCGCGCCTGGCTATCCTGGATGAAACCGATTCGGGCCTGGATATCGACGCGCTGAAAACCGTTGCGGAAGGCGTCAATACGTTGCGCAACGAATCCCGCGCCATTGTCCTGGTGACCCATTACCAGCGCCTGCTGAACTACATCGTGCCGGATTACGTGCATGTGCTGTCGGACGGGAAGATTATCAGGTCCGGCGACCGCGGCCTGGCCGTGGAACTCGAGGAAAAAGGTTACGACTGGGTAAGACAGGGGGCCAAAGCCGCATGAGCGAGGCAGCCGTCAACCACTATCTGGCGGAGTACGACCGGTTCCGGGACGTCCTGGCAGCCTCGTGGCCGGCGCAGCGGCGCGCCGATGCCCTGGAATACCTGAAGACACACGGCTTCCCCACGCGCAGGGCGGAACAGTGGAAATACACCGATGTCTCCCCCATTACCAGGAGAAAATTCACTCTCGGGAATCTCCCCGGGGCACACGTCGATGACGCGCCGGTGGAGAAGCTGCGCTTCTCCCGGCTCAACTGCCACGAACTGGTGTTCATGAACGGCAACTTTTGCGCCGAACTGTCGCGCAACCTGCGCCTGCCGTCCGGCGCAACCGTGTGCGCATTGCAATCGAACGGGAATGCCGAACTGCTGGAGCGTTATTTCGGCAACGAGGAAATCGGGCACGCGTTTACCGCCCTGAACACGGCATTTCTCAATGACGGTGTCCTGATCCATGTGCCGGACGGCATGGAAATCCCGGCGCCGATACATATCATCTACCTGGGCGGCCGGGAGGACGAAACCCAGCCATCACCAATGTCACATCCGCGCAACCTGATCGCGCTGGGCCGTCAGGCAGGCGCAAGCATCATCGAGACCTACGCGGGCATCCCGGATTCGGAATATTTCACCAACAGCCACACCAGCATCCAGGCGCAGGCCGGCGCGCGCCTGGACTATTACAAAATCCAGCAGGAAAGCCGGCGCGCATACCATATCGGCAGGACCCGGATACGCCAGCAGGCCGACAGCCGCGTCGATTGCCATGCCCTGTCCCTGGGCGGGAAACTGGCGCGCTGGGACATTGATGCCGAACTGGTCGAGCCGGGCGCGGAAATAAACCTGAACGGCCTCTACCTGACCAGTGACCGGCAACACGTCGACAACCATACCCTGGTAGAACATAAACAACCCCACACGACCAGCAACGAGCATTACCGGGGCATCATGAACGGGCGCTCGCGCGCCGTGTTCAACGGCAAGGTAATCGTTCATGAACAGGCCCAGAAAACCGAAGCGCACCAGTCCAATGCCAACCTGCTGCTCTCCGCCGACGCGGAGGTCGACACCAAACCGGAACTGGAGATCTACGCGGATGACGTCAAATGCAGCCACGGCGCAACGGTGGGGCGGCTGGATGAGAACATGTTGTTCTACCTGCGCTCCCGGGCGGTGGACGAGGACGCCGCCAGGAGCCTGTTGACCTATGCATTCGCCGATGAGGTCATCCGTGACATCAGGTTCCCGGAGATACGCGAACGGCTGGAACACGGCATTGCCGGCGAGTTACCCGATACCGACCTGATCAAGGAGTTCATGCAATGACGGCCGCTGTACAACCACTGGACGATTCAGAATTTCCCGTACACCGGTACCGCGCGGATTTTCCGCTCCTGGCGCGCCGCGTGCGGGACAAACCGCTTATCTACCTGGACAATGCAGCGACATCGCAAAAACCGCGCCAGGTCATCGACATGCTGGACGAATACTACCGCGGTTACAATTCCAACATACACCGCGGCGTGCATACCCTGAGCGAACTGGCGACGGAAGCCTACGAGGCAGCCCGCAAGAAGATACAGACCTTCATCAATGCCGCATCCCACCAGGAAATCATTTTCGTGCGCGGAACGACGGAAGGAATCAACCTGGTGGCGCAAAGCTACGGCAGGAGCAGGCTCGGCGCCGGGGATGAGATCATCATCTCTGAAATGGAGCATCATTCCAATATCGTTCCCTGGCAATTGTTATGCGAACAAACCGGCGCACTGCTGAAAGTCATCCCCATCAATGACGCCGGCGAACTCGATATGGACGAGTATAAAAACCTGCTGGGCGAGCAGACCCGGATCGTGGCAATCGGCCATATCTCCAATGCTCTGGGCACCATCAACCCGGTCGCCGAGATCACGGCCCTGGCTCATGCAGCCGGCGCCGTCACGGTCATCGACGGCGCCCAGGCAGCTCCCCATACAAGGCTGGACATGGCCGCGCTGGATTGTGACTTTTACACCTTCTCCGGCCATAAACTGTTTGGACCGACGGGTATCGGCGTGCTGTACGGGAAACAGGCGCTGCTGGACGCCATGCCTCCGTACCACGGCGGCGGCGACATGATCAAGATGGTCACTTTCGAAAAAACCCTGTACAACGACCTGCCCTACAAGTTCGAAGCGGGCACACCGTACATCGCTGGTGTAATCGGCCTGGGCGCGGCAGTCGACTACGTCAACGGCGTCGATATGGACAGCATCCGGGATTATGAACACGGGTTGCTGCAATACGCCACCGAGGCGGCTGCGAGCGTCCCGGGCCTGAAGCTGATCGGCACGGCAGCGGAGAAAGCGGGCATCCTGTCTTTTGTCATGGACGGGATCCACCCCCATGACCTCGGCACCATACTGGACCATGACGGCATAGCCATCAGGGCCGGCCACCATTGCGCCATGCCGGTCATGGAACGCTATGGCATACCCGCCACGGCGAGGGCCTCGTTCGCCTTCTACAACACCAGGGAAGAGGTGGACAAACTGGTTGCCGGAATCGACAAGGCAAAAAACATTTTTAAATAACCGTTATGTTCGACATAAAAGACCTGTACCAGGAAGTGATCGTCGATCACAATCGCAGCCCCAGGAATTTCGGCAAACTGGACCCCGCCGGGAGGACCCTGGAGGGGTTCAATCCCCTGTGCGGCGACCGCCTGACACTGTATCTGAACCTGGATGACGACCGTATCTCCGACATCAGTTTCGACGGCCACGGCTGCGCCATCTCCATCGCATCGGCATCGTTGATGACGGAAGGCATCAAGGGGAAGTCCCTACAGGAAGCCGGGACCATCTTCACCGACTTCCACGAACTGCTGACCGATTCCGCCCGGGTGATCGACCTGGCCGGCATGGGAAAACTGGCGGTCCTGGCGGGAGTACGGGAGTATCCGAGCCGGGTGAAATGCGCAACCTTGTGCTGGCACACTTTGCGGGCGCTGCTGGCAGGCGACCATGCCCCGGTGTCTACGGAATAATCATGTATACCAACGACCCTGTTACGGTAGTGCGCGAGTGCGACGCGATACTCATCCCGACCGGGACTCCGATTACGCTGCCGGAAGGCAGCCTGGTGTTTATCACCCAGGCGCTGGGAGGGAACTACACGGTCAATATTAACGGCAACCTGGCCCAGGTGGGGCCGAAGGATGCTGATGCCCTCGGCTTTGATTCAACCGACTTTGTCAACCTGGACCTGGAACCCAATGCGGACGGTTCGGTCAACGAAGCGCACCTCTGGGAACAGATGCGCACCTGTTATGACCCGGAGATCCCGATAAATATTGTCGAACTCGGCCTGGTATATGATTGCCGGATATCACGCTCGGATGACGGGGATAACCAGGTGGATGTACTCATGACACTGACCGCGCCTGCATGCGGCATGGGTGATTTCCTTGCGGCAGATGTGCAGTCTAAAATAGCCGTGGTGCCGAACGTAGACGAGGTAAACGTTGAACTCACATTCGACCCGCCCTGGAGTCCGGACATGATGACCGAAGCGGCGCGCCTTGAAACCGGATTGTTGTAACCGTATTACCAATGGCTGACAACTGCCCGTTATTATTAGTAGAATCAAATCTAATTCAGGCCGGGGACAGAATGTGCCTGTCCCCATAAATTTACACAGCAAAAAAGCAACAAAAAATGTCCATCGAGCAAACCTTGTCAATCATCAAACCCGACGCTGTATCAGGAAACCTGATTGGAGCGATATACCGGCGCTTTGAAGACGCCGGACTCAAAATCGTTGCGGCAAAAATGCTGCACCTGGACGAGCAGCGGGCTTCCGAATTTTACGCTGTGCACAGCGACAAACCTTTCTTCCGCGAACTGGTGGATTTCATGATTTCAGGCCCCATCATGGTACAGGTGCTGGAAGGCGAAGATGCCATAACCAGGAACCGCGAACTGATGGGGGCAACCTTTCCCAGGAACGCCGAACCCGGCACTATCCGGGCAGACTTCTGCGATCGTGACGGCGACCAGGGAGAAAATGCGGTTCACGGTTCTGACGCGCCGGATACGGCACAGGATGAAATACGCTTCTTTTTCCGCGCAGAGGAACTCTGCCCGCGCACCCGCTGAACATGGCAATATCACCTGGAAAGAGTACTAGCGTGGAACCAGGCATAAATTTATTTAACCTCAACCAGGCCGCGATGCGCGATTACTTTACCGGCATGGAGGAGCAACCTTTTCGCGCCACGCAAGTGATGAAGTGGGTCTACCACCAGGGAGTAACCGATTTTGCCGATATGACCAACCTGAGCAAGGCTTTGCGCGATCGCCTGGCCGGTAACGCATATTCGAATCTCCCGACCGTCCTCTCTGAGAAGGTCTCAACAGACGGTACCCGTAAATGGTTGCTTCAGGTTGACGGCGATAACGCGATCGAGACTGTTTTCATCCCGGAACCCGGCCGCGGCACCCTGTGCATCTCTTCGCAGGTCGGTTGCGCCCTGAATTGCGTCTTCTGCTCTACCGGCAAACAGGGATACAATCGTAACCTTTCAGTGGCGGAAATTATCGGGCAGGTCTGGCTGGCAAACAAACAACTGGGTTATTTCGACAGCCGCAAACGTATCATCACAAATATCGTGCTGATGGGTATGGGTGAACCGTTGCTGAATTTCGATAACGTGGTCAAAGCGGTTGAACTGATAACCGATGACCTGGGCTTCGGACTGGCAAATAAACGCGTTACCCTGAGTACTGCCGGGATCGTGCCTGCCATCATCAAGCTGTCCCAGTTCAGCAGGATCAGCCTGGCGGTGTCATTGCACGCCGCCAACGACGCGCTGCGGGATGAGCTGGTGCCGATTAACAGGTCTTACCCGATTCGCGAGTTGTTATCGGCATGCCGCCGCTATAGTGAAGCCACGAGGGGCGAACTGATTACTTTTGAATACGTGTTATTGAGCGGTGTAAACGATTCCGAAAATGACGCCCGGGAACTTGCCGGATTATTGAGAGGCTTCCCTGCCAAGGTCAACCTGATTATTTTCAATCCATTCCCGGGTACCGGGTTCAGCCGATCTTCCATGGAAACCACAGACAAATTCCGGGATATACTGGTTAACTCCGGCATCATTACCATTACCCGGAAAACCCGCGGTGATGATATCGATGCGGCCTGCGGCCAACTGGTCGGACGCGTCCAGGCACGCGCCCGGAACAGGCAAAGACAGGACAGCGCAACCGGGGAGCAACAAACGGCCTGAAAATGACCGAGCAGACTACTGGGGAACCGACTACTCTCGGCGCATACCTGAAGCGCCTGCGTAATGAAAAGAACATTTCCGTAGCTGAAGTGGCGGCAAAGATGTACCTGCATCCCCAGGTCATAGAAGCCCTGGAACAGGATGACCATGACAGCCTGCCCGGACGCCTTTACATCTACGGTTACCTGCAGCATTACGCCAAAATACTTGATGCGCCGGTGGATGAGGTCATGGCGATGTACAAGAAGGACACGGCAGAGCCGCGGGAACAGGTTGCGGAACCGCAGAAACAGGTTACGAAAACGCCGGTTAAACCGGAACCGAAAACAAAGCAGTCAAAAAAGTGGTCGCACGCGATCATCTATCTTGTCCTCTTCATCCTTGTATTGGCATCGCTTGCCTTGTGGCGCAGCAAGTATGCGCAGGAACCCGTAGCGAAAACAGGCAGCCTGGACTACCCCATCACGATTGTCGAACATCCCGACAGGCCGTCCGACCTGGCGCCGAGTACTGAAATGGAGGAACCCGGACAGACACCGCCGTCTGCGGAAGCGCCGGAACCGGAGGCAGCGCGGGAACAGGAGACAGCGCAAGGGACTGAGCCCGCGCCGGAACCGGCTGGCGAGTCTCTCGCCACCCAGGCGCAATTGCCGGAGACCCGGACGGCCGCCGGCAGCGAACCTGAACCCGCTGCCGCATATCAGGAAACGACAATTACCGCCGGTGTCGGCCCGGACACGGTCAAGCTGGTCCTGTCCATCGACTGCTGGATTGAAATATTCGATGCGGACAACGAAAAAGTCTTCTATGACCTTGCCCGCGTCGGCCAGACACTGGTATTGAGCGGCGCCGCTCCGTTTTCCGTACTGCTCGGCAACGCGGACGCCGCCACTGTTGAATTCAATAACATACCCTTCGATATCACCCCGCATGTAACAGGCATCGGTATCGCCCGCTTCGTGCTCGGTGAGGCGGAATCAACCCGGGACACTCCCTGATGGAGAAAATGCAGGCTGTCAGGGGGATGCGCGATACGCTTCCCGGCGATACGCCCGGGTGGCGCCGGCTCGAACAGACGGTGCAATCCGTTCTGCACTCGTATTGCTACCGGGAAATCCGATTTCCCATCATTGAAAAAACCGAACTTTTTTCCCGCAGTATCGGCGCCGGCACGGACATCGTGAACAAGGAAATGTATACCTTCCAGGATCGCAACGGCGAATCTCTCACCCTGCGCCCGGAAGGCACCGCAGGTTGCGTACGCGCCCTGTTACAGCACGGATTGATCCATTCCGGGCCGCAAAAGGTCTGGTACCAGGGCCCCATGTTCCGTCATGAAAGGCCGCAGAAAGGGCGGCAAAGACAATTCCACCAGGTCGGCGCCGAGGCATTCGGCATCGAAAGCCCCGATATCGACGCGGAGCTGATACTGGTCTGCGCGCGCCTCTGGAGTACCCTGGGGATTAACGATGTCTGCCTGGAACTGAACTCACTGGGCTCTTACAGCGCGCGGCAACGTTACCGCAACCTGCTGATCGAATACCTGTCCGATCATCGCGATCAACTCGATGGTGACAGTATCAAGCGCCTGGAAACCAACCCGTTGCGGATTCTCGACAGCAAAAATCCGGAAATGCAAACCCTGATCAGCGGCGCGCCATCGTTGCTTGATTCCATCGATGATGAATCCGCCGAACACTTTTCCGTTCTGCGGGGACTGCTCGATGCCAACGGCGTGGATTATGAGATCAACCCGCGGCTGGTGCGCGGACTCGATTACTATAACCGCACCGTATTTGAATGGATTACCGACAGGCTGGGCGCGCAGGGAACCATTTGCGCCGGCGGGCGCTACGATGATCTGGTCGCCCAGGTCGGCGGCAAGCCTGTCCCCGGCGTCGGCTTCGCCATGGGACTTGAACGCATACTGGAATTGATGGAACCCGGTCAGGATGAGCAGGATACGGATGCTCCCCGTTTCTACCAGGTGATGGCAGGCGCGGAGGCAGTGAAATCCGGGTCACTGCTTGCGGAGCGCCTGCGGGATGAAATGCCCGGACTGAAGTTGATGTTGCATTGTGGCGGAGGCAGCTTCAAAAGCCAGCTCAGGAAAGCGGATAAATCCGGGGCCGAATACGCCCTGATCCTGGGCGCCGACGAGGTGTCCAGGAACACCGTCCTCATCAAACCGTTACGGTCAGACGCGGCTCAATACGAAATCCCCCAGGACAAACTGGCAGAGGAAATTACCAGGCTGATGGGGGGATAGATGTTCAGTTCGTCATTCCGGGCTTGACCCGGAATGACGATTCTCTGGCCCCTGGTCCCTAGTCCCTAGTCCCTTACAGGGATGATAATGTATAATGAGCGTTTTGTCGGTTACCGGAGACCTCCTTGGACGTATACACTGCTGAAGCGCAGCAGATCGAAGATATCAAGAAATGGTGGCGTGAAAACGGCTTGTCCGTTGTGCTCGGCCTGACCCTGGGCGTCTCGGGGATATTCGGCTGGCGTTACTGGCAGGGCGTGGAGATTGAAAGCGCGGAGGCCGCGTCCGCCCTGTATTCGGACATGATAGTCTCGTTGCAGAACGAAAACCGTACACAGGCGCGGGAAGCCGCCGATACGATACTGGCGGAATACGGAAACACCACGTACGGTGTTTTTGCACTGATGTCGCTCGCCGGGCTGGCCGTGGACGATGATGACCTGGCTGCTGCCGAAACGCACCTGCGCCGGGCCCTGGAGCAAAGCGGAGATGAGTCACTTTCTCACGTTATCCGCACCAGGCTGATCCGGATTCTCATCAGCCGGAATGAACTGGACCAGGCAAACGCACTCTCGACGCGGCAGGAACAAGGCGCGTTCGCGGCCGTTTATGACGAACTGCAAGGAGACATCAGCATCATGAAGGGGGACAGCGGGGCTGCGCGCACAGCCTGGCAGCAGGCGATCAACAAGTTGCGCGCAGACGGACGTGACGTTTCTACCCTTGAACTCAAGCTCAACAATATCGGGCAGCCGTAATTCCGGCTGTCCTTGCAACGCTTGTTCCCAGGCGCAGGAGTTGAGACATGACGGGCTGTTTTGGCATTGCGCGGGAGCAGTGAGCAATGCGGGTTAACCTTCCCGTTGCCATCCTGTCCATTGCGCTGGTCCTGTCGGGCTGCGCGGCGACGGAAAGAGTAACGAATTATTTCAAGGGCGGCAGTGATAATGCCGAACCTCCCAACCCACTGTACGAGTTCAGGCCGCTCATCAACGTCATTGAACTCTGGAAGAAGAATAACGGGGTGGGCACGGACGAACAGTACCTGCAACTCGCCCCGGTGGTCGTCAACCAGCGCCTGTACGTGGTCGATTCGGCCGGTAGCATCGGGGCCATGGATGCCACAAACGGCAAACGGCTGTGGCAGAAGAAAATGGACGCATCGGAATCGATTGACGGCGAGTCGGGCTGGTTTCGCGGCGGAGATATCCGCATCACGGGAGGGCCGGGTTACGGGGAAAACACGCTCCTGGTCGGCTCCCTGGAAGGAGAAGTCGTCTCCCTGTCCGCTGAAAACGGCAGTGAATTATGGCGCACCCGGGTATCGAGCGAAGTATTGTCCGCTCCGCAAAGGGACGCGGATATCGTTATCGTCAGAACCATCGACGGTAAGGTGTTCGGTCTCGACGCCGACGATGGCAGACGGCTGTGGATTTATGACAGGACGGTGCCGCCGCTGACACTCCGGGGCACCAGCACGCCTGCCATTGACAGCGGCATTGTGGTGGCCGGATTTGACGGCGGCAAGATGGCTGCCCTGGACGTCCGTACCGGTAAATTGCTCTGGGAGGCCAGCATCGCTGCCGCGCGGGGGCGTTCCGAGCTGGAGCGTATGGTGGATATCGATGCGCAGCCAACGATAGTGGACGGCACCGTCTATATCGCCACGTTCCAGGGCCACGTGGCGGCCGTGCAACTGGAATCCGGCCGTATCCTGTGGAGCAACGACCTGTCTTCCTATGCCGGTTTCAGCGCCGATGATCAGAATATTTACGTGACCGACGAGGACAGCCATGTATGGGCGCTGGACAGGTTCAGCGGTTCGGTGCTGTGGGAACTCGAAGACCTGCACGCCCGCGCGGTAACCGCGCCGGGGTCCGTCGGCGATCAGGTCGTCGTCGGGGACTTTGAGGGTTATTTACACTGGATCAGCAAGAGCACCGGTGAATTCTCTGCCAGGACGCGACTCTGCAAGGAGCCTGTCATTGCAAAACCGATTGTAGTAGGCAATATAATTTACGCTTATTGCAGCGACGGCAGACTGGCAGCTTATACTTACCGATGACCCTCTTTTGTCATGACTCCTGTCATTGCTATCGTCGGCTGTCCCAACGTCGGGAAATCGACATTATTCAACCGCCTGACCCGCTCCCGCTCGGCGCTGGTCGCGGATGAACCCGGCGTTACCAGGGACAGACAGTACGGCTATGCCGATCTGCATCATACCGCCATCCTGTTGATTGACACGGGCGGAATAGCCGGCAGCCCTGATGACTCCGATCAACTGCACGATTCGGTCAGCGGACAAACCATACAGGCGATCGATGAAGCGGATGCCGTCCTGTGGTTGACGGACGGCCGTTCAGGCCCGACGGCAGGGGACCTGGAACTGGCCGAGACCATGAGGACACTGGCAAAGCCGGTTTTTTTCGTAGTTAATAAAATCGACGGGATCGGCCCTGAGACCGCAGCCGCCGAGTTTCATTCCATTGGAGGATTCTCCCCGCCCGTTCCTGTCTCCGCGAAAACAGGCGACGGGATTGACAGGCTGCTGGACGCCATCTCCGATTCTTTTCCGCAAAAGGGCGCCCCGCCGGAGGAAAACCCCGGTATCGTAAAGGTATCCATTATCGGCCGGCCCAACGTCGGCAAGTCCACCCTGCTGAACCGGATAACCGGGGAAGAACGGATGCTGACCTCGGCGTTGCCGGGGACGACCCGGGACAGCATTGCAGTACCACACCGGCGCCGGCAAATCGATTACCTGATCACCGACACGGCGGGCATTCGCAGGCGCAGCAAGGTCACCGATAAAATTGAAAAGTTCAGTGTCATCAAAAGCCTGAAAGCCATCGAAACATGCCAGGTCGCGATACTGGTGACGGACGCCCGGGATGTCATCTCCGACCAGGACCAGACCTTGCTCGGGATGATCAACCAGGCAGGGAAGG
>CAYOEQ010000043.1:0-17469 GCA_964402775.1 uncultured Enterobacteriaceae bacterium | reverse complement strand
CCCCATCGCCATGGAGGGTATGAGATAATGGAAAAACTTCGCGCCGACACGGTTGGTGAGACAGATGAAAAAAAGAAATCCATTGAAACGGACCCGACGACAGAATCCCTTGTTCCCTTCCAGTCTCTGGGAGAACAACCCTTCGGCATTGCCGATGATACGGGCGATAACGAGCGCCTGCGCCAGTTGCAAACCCACCTCGACAATGCCCGCAACCCCTATATTGCTGCGGCCGCGCCGATTGTGAATTTAATTCTCGTCGTAAGTGAAGGGGCCATGCATCAGAACCTCCGTGCCCTGCACAGGATCTCTGCTGGCGTAATCAGGGAATTTCACGATCAGATAGCGCGAAAATCGGTTTCCATGCAAAACGTGCGGATCGCCAGCTATGTGCTTTGCAGCGCGTTTGACGAAGCCGTTCTAACCTCCGAATGGGGTGGTGAAAGCGACTGGCGGCGGGAGACCTTGCTGTGGACATTTCACAGCGATGGTTCTGGCGGCGAAAATGTTTTCAAATATCTGGATGACCTCGCCCTGAATCCAGAACAAGATCTCGATCTCCTGGAGTTGCTGGTGCTGCTCCTGGATTTGGGATTTCAAGGACATCACAGAATAGCTCCGGATGGTGCATACCTGCACGAAACAATCCGCACGCGCTTGCACGAAACAATCCGCGCGAACAAGCCCAGAGCATCCAGCCCGATCCGTCCCCCTGAACCCGCGACGGGTAGCGGCGCACCCCGATTTTACATGGGGCGAAGATTTCTCGCACTTTGCGCTGCAGGTGCCGCCCTCATCCTCCTCATTGGCTATTTGAATTTCTACCTGCGCACCCAGCACATGACCGAGCCGTTGACAAATCGGATTGAGCAATTTCTTGGAGATTATCGGCCCGCGAAATAAGGACGACCATGCGTTTTTTTTATTTTTTAAATCGGTTTGCGACCTCGCGCCTCACATTGGGCGTGCTGATCCTGATCTTGCTCGCCTGTCTGATCTGGTTTTTCGGACCCAAAATAGAAATAGACGAGACCGCTCCGCTGGCGAGTCAAACCAGTCGTTTGATCGCCATTGGCGTCCTTGTACTTTTGTTCTTATTGCTCGAGATATTTCGCCGCTGGCGGCTGGCCCGGATAAATCGACGCGTCCTGAATAATATCGAGAGAGCACAGGGCGAAACAGCCGAAATATCGGACCGCGTGGGCAATGTGCGCGAAAGCTTTACGGCATTGTGTGAAACCCTGCGCGAGCGAATGGGCGTTCGGCCAAAAGATCGGCGCTATATCTACGACATATCATGGTACTTGCTTTTGGGCGAGACCGGATCGGGTCGTTCTACCGCACTGGGCAATTCCGGCCTGGATTTCCCTCTGGAATTGGCATCCGACGCTGGACCATCTTCTGTCCCGAATTTCCGCGGATATTGCGGCTGGCGGGTTACAGATGAGGCGGTCTTTATCGACGCGCCAGGCGCTTTTGTAACACCCGACGATCCATCGGGAACCGCCGAGTGGCAAGACCTGCTGGATTGCCTCAAATCCGCGCGCGTGCGCTGTCCGCTCAACGGCATCATTCTGACATTGCCCGTAGATCAACTCACTGGCGAATCTATTGACTTCAAAATTGTGGACGTAATGCGCCAGCGCCTGCAAGAAATAATGATGCAATTCGGCACGACGCTCCCGGTCTATATTCTAATTACCAAATGCGACAAAATAGCCGGATTCATCGAGTACTTCTCCGATCTCAACGCCGAGGAACGCGAAGGTCCCCTCGGCTTTGCACTGCCGCTGGAGGCAAAGAGCACCCACTTGGCCCCAGATCCGGGACTTGCGGCTTTTAGCGATCAATACCGCGATTTTATCGCACACCTTGCAGAATGGGTATCAACGCGCCTGCCCGCAGAACGAGAACTCGACAGCCGTCACCACATATTTGCCTTTCCACAACAGATGCACATGCTCCGCAAACCACTCGAGACCACATTACAGCGCATTTTTGGGCCCAGCCGGTTCCACCGCGATGCACTGCTGCGAGGCGTGTACTTTTGCAGTGCCTGCCAGGAAGGTCCTATAACAGACTTGCTGATGAAGGCGCATGAAAAAGCTTATGATCTACAACCGTCTCTGGCGCGTGTACACAGCCCTCGGCGCAATACCGCATTTTTCTTTAAGGGACTTATTGAGAACGCGATCTTGCCCGAACAGCACCTCGCCGGGATCAATCCAAAAATTAAACGCCGCAGACGCCTTACCTTCGGATCGGCCTGGACAATGGCCTGCGTTGTCTTTGCGGGTCTTCTCGGCGCGTGGTGGCTCGCCAGCGCAAGCACCAAACAGCAGGCCATCGCGATCCGGGACGCACTCGACGCACACGAGACACAACGCGCCACCTTGCACGATCAGACCGATTTTACGCAAGTCGCCCTCGCTGTTGCGCCGCTTTCGCACATACCCAACGAAACCACCACAGTATTTCAGCCCCTGGTTGCCTCGGGAGCCTTCATGCTGCGAAGCCCGGTGGTGTTATCGGAACAGATGATGTCTATTTACGGCGCGGCCCTGCATACCATGGTGCGCCCCGCAGTCATAAACGATCTGGGCGAAGAAGTCGCGGCCCTCGCGAATGCGGGCGGACAATCAACGGACCGACTGCGCGATCTTTTTCGGCTTTATCTAAGTCTATCTGATCTTTCTCACTTCGACGCCACACGCCTGCACGACTGGGCCGCAGAGCACGCGCGCGCGCACTACCCACTCCGCCCGCAACAACAGACAGCTATCGCGGCTGTCGTAGGCGACGCTTTTGAGGGACTGGACCCCCCCCTATCCCTCGACGAAAACGTTCTGGCCTCTGCGCGCAAACGGCTCAATGAGATACCGCCTGCCGAGCGGATTTACGCCCAAATGAAGGAAGGCACTGAGACACTACAAAAAATTTCCCTCAAAACCGCACTCGACGAAACCGCGCGCGGGGTCTTTGTCGCTACCAATGCCAGTGTGCAGGGCTATTACTCCGAGCCGGGCTTTTACGAGCATTTCCTGATGGATGCCCCCGGGCAAATCCGCGACTGGAACCGGGACTGGCTGTCTGAACACGCGGGAGCAATAGCGAGCGACGAGCAGCTTTTTGATGACGTGAAAGTCCTTTATGCGCGGGATTACATCACTGCCTGGAGACGATTTCTGGGCAACCTGGCACTACAACCCGCAGAGACACCAGACCAGATACTCCGCCTGATAGAGACCCTGCTATCGAGTGACTCTCCCCTCGACGGTCTTATTGGGGTGGTCTCAAAACACACGATTCTCCCACTGGTGCGCGGCTCTGACGAAAAAAAAGAGACAGCAGATGGCGGCGAAACCGAAGATGGCGGCATTTTGACCTCGCTGGGCATTGACGCCGATGAAGCCGTCGAGCGCAAACGCGACCAATGGCCCGGAACGCGCATTGGCCGTGCCTTTGCCACTTATCGCAACTTGCGGGACGACAATACCGGCGACCTGCCCGGCTTATCCGATATTCGCACTGCGTTGAGCGATCTACACGGCGTCATTTCAGCCGTAACCGACGAATCGGAACCCGAAGCCGCGGCTTTTGAAGAATTGCGACGGTGGATCGACAACCCGCGCGAAGCCGAAGTGAGTGTCTTGCGCAGCGCAGCGACACCGCAACCGCAGCCCCTCCGCCGGATGTTGTTCGATCTGTCGGATCAGTCGCTGGACATGATGATGGCGTTGGCGCGGCAATATCTGGACCAGAGTTGGCGCGGCACTGTGCTATCGGAATGCCGACGCGCAATAGCCGGGCGCTATCCCATCAACCGCCGCGCCGAAACCGCCATAGCACCTGATGACTTCGAAGCGTTCTTCGCGCAAGATGGCGCCATCAATGCCTTCTTCAAAGAACAAGTCGGCCCCTTTGTCGAAACCTCGGGCGGCCCCTGGGTGGAACGCAGCATATACGGCCATGAGATCGGATTCTCCGAGAATGGACTCCAAATCTTCCGCAATGCCAATACCATTCGCGATGCCTTTGGTCTCAATGGCGCAGGGCTGAGCGATCTCGGCTTCACAATTATCCCCACCTATCTGGACAACAAGGCCATGCGCGTAACCGTAAAAACCGAAAGCGAAACCCTCAGCTATCGCCACGAACCCCCGCGCCGGTTTCGCATGGCATTTGCCGATGAAGCCGTTTCAATCGGCATCGCCGACCGGTCGGGTACGGTCCACACCAGCCGCGCGGAAGGCCCCTGGGCATGGTTTCGCATATTCGATCGCTTCGAACTTCGCTCCACCCACATACCCGACCAGTTCTATCTGACGGTCAGCATCGGTGATATAATGGCCCGTTTCCGCATCATAGCTGACAGCACGGTCAACCCCTTCATGCCCAAGAACTTCAAATGCGAGGAAAGCCTGCAATGACAATGACTGAAAAGCGCAACGGCAAAGCAAACACACACATCCCGGACAAAGTCGCCGAGAACAAAAAGCCAGAAATCGCGCTGGCACGGGTGGTCAGCACAATGGAAAACACCATATTAGTGGATGTATCGGGCCAATGTCACGCAGCGCGTCAGGCCGCGAGTTGTCTATTGAGTCCAGAAACCGGCGATGTCGTCATGTGCAGCGTCAGTTCATTGGGGATCCATATTCTTCATGTACTCGAGCGGAACGCCGCTGAAAGTGCAACGCTTTCGGCTCCCGGTGTTGAGCGACTCATTCTCGAACAAACCGCGATTGACATCCGTGCAGAAGACCTCAGCGCAACGGCAACCCACGCGCGGGCACAGGTAGATCGGTTTCATCTCTTCTCGCGCCTGATATCGGTAGTGGCTGGCGGCCTCGACCTGGTTGCAGATCGGCTCAAGCGCGTGACCAGACACGAAACAACATCGGTTAACGACAGCGTGCGTACAGTGAAAAATACCGACACGTTGCGCGCCGGTCATATCCTGCGCGACGCCTCTGAAGTGATGAGCCTGCGCTCGGACCTCGCCCTCATTGAGGCACGCGGCGATGTGCGCGTCAATGGCGAGCGCATCAGCATGGGATGAGACTCGAGGAAATACCATGAATATCTCGCACCTGCTCAGCGCAGCGGAAGATCACCTGAAAAATGACCGCGATGAAGTGGCGCAAAAACTATTCGTCGAAGCGTTGGACTATCCCGAGGGCGCGGCGCGGGCAATGGCGGGCCTCGGCAAAATTGCCATCCGCGCTGGCGAAATCGAAAAGGCCCAGGATTTGTTCGGACGCGCCCTTGCCATAGAGCCGAACAATGCCTTCCTGCTGGTAGGTCTGGCGACGGTTTATCAACTCAGCGAACGTACAGAAGATGCCGAAACCTGCCTTCGGCGCGCGATGCGCCTCGATCCCACCCTGCCGGAAGCACACACAAACTTGGCTCTGGTCCTGCTGATGCAGCAGGATATAGAAGGCGCGTATGCTGCTGCAAAGCAAGCTTTCGAAATTGCCCCAGACTCGCCAGATACACTCGAAGCCATGGCACAAGTCGAAATAGCGCGCAACAATATCGCCATGGCAATCCCCCTTTTCCAACGGATTCTCGCCCTCGCGCCCCAAAACATGAATGCATTGACCAATCTGGGGACGCTGTTTCAGTTGATCAACGAACCGGACAAAGCAATTGAATATCTCGAAACAGCCCGCCTGCAAGATCCCGACGCACCGCATATCCAGACCCACCTGGCCGAATGCAAGACCACACTCGGTCAGCTTGAAGAAGCCGAAAAGCTGATAAAACAGGCCGCTGTAATCGCGCCCGGCGATGCGGAAGTGCGCAATGCCGAAGGGGCGATATTGCTGCACAGAGGCCGCTTTGCCGAGGCATTGACCGCGCTTCAAGCAGCATCGGAACTCGACCCACAAAACCCCGCCCCGCTGATCAATCTCGCACTGCTTTTGCGGCGCAACGATGAATCTGAAGCCGCATTGGCCACAGCGCGTCAGGCCATCGAACTCAGCGAGAATACAAACGAAACCGCACACCAAATAGTAGCCGATCTGTTGTTCACATCCGGCAACTATCAGGAAGGGTGGCAGAGCCTCAGTATAAATGTGCCCGAAGACACAGCAGCACAGCTAAGGGCAGGGACAAAACTCGCCCTACTCGTTGAAGACCTCTCCTCAGCCCTCGTGAGCGTACGGCTGCTTCCCCAACTTTCGGGACAACGCGTGCGATTGCTATGCCTGCCCGCTTTCGCCGGATTTTTCAGGGCAATAGACGGTATCGAAAGCGTTCATTCCCAAGAAGAAATAGACCTCTCCAAAGACATCGAAGATGGGGAAACAGTGCTCCTCCTGGACGATCTGGCGCGCATCCTGCAGGCGGATAGCCCGCCCACCACCCCGCTGCGCCTGAATCTCCAAGATCCTCTGCCCTCCCCTGAGCACACACCTCAAATCGGCCTCTGGTGGGACGACACACCGGGTGGACCCGACCCACAAACGCTGTTGAATGCCCTGCCCAAAACCCCAGTGCTATTGCGCGCCCCCCACCCATCGCAAAACCTGATCCTGCCCGATGGCCAGCCCCCACAGATTCTCATTGATCACACCGTTGAAGACCTGATAGATATGGCCATCGCGCTTTTATCCCTGGACATGGTTGTCGCTATCGACAGCGCGGTTGCACATCTCGCGGCGAATCTCGGGTGTCAAACCCTGGTCTTATGCCATCAATGCGACATCCCCTGGTACTGGAAGCCCTGCGGACCCGAAGGCGCACAATGGTACCCCACTGCACAGGCGGTCGGGCGCGATATCGACGGCTCGTGGAATGGGCTGCTCGAGACGTGTGCCAATCTCCAAATCAAGACCTCTGCGGAGAAAGCTTATGTCTGATCCCGTATGGACCCCTGCACTCAAAGACACCGAGTACGACACCCTCTCGGCACAGTTGCGCGCCGGTTTGCGGGCGGCACTACCAGAACTCGTGCAGCAAAAACGCGATGACGGCATCGACCACGCAGAGATCGCCATACCGGGACTAACACTGCACCTCAAAGCGGAACAGACGCGCAGCATCAAACAAAAAAAACGCCCGGCCTTCGAGATCAACTTTCGGGGAATAGCTCGATCACGAGATCCGGAAACCGGGCAACACACTGATTTGCCAATTGTCGGAACGTGCAGCCTGGACATCAAAACCAGCGCAATTCTCTCCCTCATATTCTGAGCGATACCCCTCCCGATCATATATCACCCAAATGTCGCAAAGATACCACGCAAACGTATTCAAGATGTCACCGAATTGTTGCCGTTGTCTGGTATGTTTATTTTGGAACTGCAAAAGCAGTCAATCAACCCCAACCCTGAAGGAGGAGTTAAGAGATGGCACAACCTGCTTATCTAACAGTCACCGGCGCAACGCAAGGTGATATTTCCGCTGGCGCCATGTCGGCCGATTCGGTCGGCACGCTTTCCACCGCTGCGTATGAAAATACCATCCAGATTCAAGAACTCGAACTGGATGTGATTATTCCCACTGATCCACAAAGTGGTCAGCCCACCGGAGTCCGTTCCCACAATGGGGCGCGCGTCGTCAAGTATATCGATAAGAGTTCGCCTTTGTTGATGCAGGCAATCTCCACCGGAGAGCAACTCACCGAAGTAAAGGTCGAGTTCTATCGCACCGCCTCTTCGGGCCAGCAAGAGCACTACTACAGCATCGCTCTGGGCGAAGCCACGCTGGTAAAATTGCGCCCTTATATCCCCAACGCACTCGACCCAGATTCTGAGAATTATTCTCACATGGAAGAGTTGTTGTTCCAGTACAAATCCATTGAAACGACCCACGAAGTCGCGGGTACGTCGGGCAGCGATAGCTGGGATGTTTAAAAATCCTGTCTGAACCGGACAGTACGCATCGATACGGTGGGTTCGTCAATTTGTCGGACCCACCGTTGTCGTAAAAGGACGAAAGGGGACCGTAGAATCGTGATCGTCAAACCCTTACAACTCGGTGTTCTACAGCAAGTATCGCGTGTTCGCGGAAAAAACAGCCTGTGGATTACCGCACTCGGGGCTTTTGACCTCCTGTCGCCAGGGGATTTTCTGCCCGAAGCGCAACTCTGGCAAACCGCAGCCCCTGCACTGGGAACAACGCCACTGGATGCGGGCATGCCCAAGCCACGCGCCGAGGTACTCGTCGCAGGCGATGTCTGTGCCCCAAATAACCATCCCACATGCAGTCTAATCGTCAACCTCGAACTCGGACCCATTCGAAAACGCGTCATCGCCTTTGGACGGCGCTGGTGGCAACGCGGCCCGGACGGCCCCGTCATGACCGAACCCGAACCCTTTGAGCGCGTGCGGCTCGGCTGGGAAAACGCCTTTGGCGGCTCCGGCTTTCCCGAAAATCCCCTCGGCAAGGGAGCCGATGCGCGCAAGCTGATGCGCGAACAGGTACCAGCCGAACTCCCCCAGATTGAAACACCGGGCGCATTGATTCTCGAAATCGATCACCATCCTCCCTCCGCTGGCCTTATGCCACGCGCCGAAGACGCCCCCGCTCGCCGCCGCTTTGCCGGCACTTATGACGATGCCTATCTGCGCGATGAATTTCCCAAGCTCGCAAAAGATTTTGACTGGCGCTATTACAATGCCGCTTGTCCAGATCAGCAGACCGACATCGAACTGCATGGCAACGAACCCTATCGGATTACCGCGATGCACCCCGATCACCCTGAAATTTGCGGCCATTTACCCGGATTCCGCGTGCGCAGTTTCGCCCGTCAAGGCGAGGCATTCACCGAATTGCCCATGCGCTGCGATACCATCTGGCTCTTTCCCAACGCGGGCATGGGAATTGTGCTCTTTCGCGGCGGAATAGATGTCGCCGACAAAGAAGCCAGCGATGTCGAACACGTACTATTGGCTTACGAACGTCTGACAGATCCCAAACGCACGCTGACCCACTACAAAACGGCAATGGACGAACGCACAGACCCGGAACTTGCAGCAGAAAAATTCTTTGACCAGAGACCGCTCAAACCCGAACGCCTGCCCGAAGAGGATGCCGCCATAGAAGCCGAGCGACAGGCTATAATCGAGGAAAGAGACAACCGGGAGGAGCAAGCACAAGAACACGCCATCGCCTCTGCCTTTCGCACGGCGGGCATGCCAGCACCCCCTGCTGGTATGTTCAAAGAAAAAAGCCCCCTGCCATTTGCGATCCCCGTAATTACACCGACCGAAATTCGTCGGCTCGAAGTCGATGTAGCCGGGATACGGCAAACAGCCGAGAAATTGCATGAGCAAACCGAAAAAGAAGGTCATACACGACTGGCAAAAGGCCTGCGCGAGATGGGCCCAAAGACTTCGCAATCCCTTGCACAATTAGACCCGCAGACCAGACGTCCCCTGAATGACAAATTACGCCAGGTATCAAAAGAGATCAGCAAGGAAACCGGCGAAAAAATTGACCTTGCGCCCGCTGCCGCCACATCGGCTGTTGCTGGATCACCGAGCCTGCAAGACGCATTCAAACGCGCTGGCGACGCCATCAAACGCCAGACATCTGCAAAGACACAAACGACCAACGGCGTTAGCCCCGCGCTGCGCCGTGCCCGCAACCGCGCCCTGGGAAAAATTGACAAAGACGACCCGGTCACCCAGGCACTTGTCGGATTGGATAAGGCTGCTGATGCACAAAAACAGGCCAGCGCGCAGATTGCAAATGAGTCAAAGAGCCTTACGCGACCGCCTGCTCCGCAGACGACCAATCCTTTTCAGACCGCGTTGAAAGCCCTTGAAAATAGCAAGACTGCCAACAATCCTGAGACACAGAAAGCCGCAGAAAAACTGCGCTCGGCTCAGGCCGACCCCCGTATCGAATTTTTCAGTAGCGCAACGGAAGCCGCCGCCTCAAAGGACAAAACTACCGACCCCGAAGAAGCCATCGCCGAGGCGCGAGAGCGGCTCGAAGGCACGCGCGAGGATTTCGATACACTCGAGGCAGAGGGCCGGCACATGAGCCCCGAACCAATTGCCCCCCAGGATCCCCTCACGGCGGACGAAGCTCGCACCCTCGGTGCACTGGTACTCGATCTCGTGCGCCGCAATGAAGAATTGCAGGGACGCGACCTCGCAGGTGCAGATTTAACCGGAGCAGACCTCGCAGGCCTGAACCTCAGCGGTGTCTTCCTGGAACAAGCCATCCTCAAAGACGCAAACATAGCGGGCGCAAAATTGCACAAAGCCACGCTAACCGCGGCGGATTTAAGTGGTGCAGACCTGACCGGGACCGATCTGACCGACAGCAACCTCAGCGGTGCAAACTTCAAAGACGCCCGCCTGTGCGACGCCAAACTCGACAACGTCCAACTCTATCAAAGCCGATTTGATCGCGCAGACCTGAGCGGTGCCAGGTTGATTGGCGTTACGCCCATAGAAGCCAGCATGATTGATGCTTGCCTGAATAAAACCGAAATCCGCGACACGAACTTCCTCAAATGCGACCTATCGGGATTTTCGCTGGACGGCGCCAACCTGCACAGCGTTACTTTCCTCGAGACGCGCATGGCAGGACTCTCTGCCCGCGCAGCCCGGTTTGAGCGTTGTACGCTGATCGGCCTTGACGGGGAAGACGCCGATTTGACCGGCCTCAAATTCATCAACAGTGCCTGCGTCGGCGGGGCAAAACTGAACCGGGCGCAGATGGTGGGGCTGGAGGCTCCGGGATCTGGCTGGCGCGGAGCGGACATGAGCGATGCGGACCTCACCGCCGCTCGCCTGGACGAATCGGACCTGGGCGAAACAATATTGGTCGGTGCCTGCTTGCACCGCGTATCTCTGAAACGAGCTATTTTGCACAAAACCAATGGAACAGGGACAAATTTCTTCGGCGCGACCCTGCACGAAGCACAGGCGCAAGACGCCGATTTTACCAACGCCTCGTTCCACATGGCCAATCTCTATTCGGCAGACTTTACCGATGCGGTATTCACCCTGTGCGATTTGACCGGAGCCAACCTGACCCTAACTGCAATGACGAGGCCAGCCAATGTTGAAGAATAACCCCACCAGCGATAGGGCCATGGCGGCTGCGATCTTGCGCTTTGGCGGCGAGTTGCACAAGCTCTCTCTCTCCGGTCACGACTTCTCGGGACGGAAACAGAAGGGTGGTACTTTTATTGAATGCGATCTCAGGCGTGCAGATTTTTCCAATTGCCGCCTGGAGGAAGTTCAGTTTATCCAGTGTCTTATGGAAGGCGCACGATTTGACAAAGCACATCTCAATAATGTGTCCCTTGTCGAGTGTACGGCACCCAGTCTCAGCCTGATTCAGGCGCATCTCGAAAAAACAGAAGCTGTCTCCGGCGACCTTTCAAAAGCCAATTTTACCTCTGCCCGGCTCGACCGTAGCTCTTTTCTCAAATTACCCATGACCCGCACGCAACTGACCTCGGTCCGCATGAAGGAATGCTTCATCATCGAAGCCGCGCTCGAGGGTGCTGATCTGAGCCGCGCCGAGATCAAAAATTCGGCCATCATGAAATGCGACCTATCAGATGTCATTTACGATAGCATTCGCGCGGACACGCTAATGCTCAATTCGGCATGCCTGGCAGGCTGGAACTTGAGCGGTATGCACCTGCCCCGATGCAATTTCCAGGATTCCGACCTGAGTGGAACTGATCTGAGCGGTGCTGACCTGACCCAGTGCCAGTTCACCTTTGCAAAAATGTCTGATGCGCGCCTAACGGGCGCACGCGCCGAGATGGCGGTCTTCATGCAAGCCGATCTCAGCAATGCCGATCTGAGTGGTGCGTCCCTCGAAAATGCCATTTTCAAGGAGGCCAATCTCACCGGCACCAACTTTCAGGACGCCTCTATGAAACTGGCCGTGCTGGAACAAGCACAGGCAATCAATACAAAATTTTGCCGCGCAGATCTGAGCTATGCCATTGGGCGACATGCCGATCTCCGCGGCGCAGACCTTCGCGGCGCAAAGGTCTTTCGCCTCGATTTGCACGGGGCCGAAACCGACATGTCACACTGGGACACAGGTGCCAAAAGGCGGTGTCTCCCCCACGACCCCGTGCGCCACATTGCCGAAGCCTACGACCCGGTAATCATCCACCAACAGACTCACCCTTCGACTTTTTAAGGATAACACATGTTCGCTCGATCACAAGGCCCGATACCGGGCATGGACCTCGCCTTTCCCGACGTATGCCTGACGCCCATTGTCGTCCCAGTGCCAATTCCCTATCCGAATACCGCGCTCACCTCAACGGCAATCCCCACCATATTTAACCAGTTCATCATGGGCATGCCCGCCCACAATCTGATGACCATGGGGAGCGTGTCCCTCGGAGACTTTGCCGGCGTCGCCGGCGGCGTGGCATCGGGAATGATTGTCGGACCCTCGCGCCACATCATGGGGTCAACCAATATCATCAAAGGCATCGCACCTGCAACCAAAATGCTGGATCCCACAGCGCAAAACGGAATGGCACCCAACATGATGGGCATCGCACTCTCCCCATCGCAAATCAAAGTCATGCACATGAGATAACCGACGCATCCAATGACATAACCAAAAAGGATGACCTGACATTATGAATGCCAATGCTAATACCCCGGGCTTTGTCGAACTCGTCCCCACACTCCATGTTGTGCAGTTTACGAGTCGAGAAGAAATTGATCTATACAACTATTTCCACGATGTTGAGGGCTATGAATTCGCAGTCCTCAATAACGAGGACACCTCTATAGTCACAGCGACGGTGAATGAGCATAAATTGACCGTTTTGGGTGAAACAGAAGGCGAGACCAAAATAACTATCCGGGCGACCTCTCCGGATGACGAGTCGATTTTTGTGCAGGGGCAAATCCCCGTTATTGTCCACGATAATGTTGCAGCACCCCTCTATGTCGCGCACTCTCCAAGCCAGCAGCAAATTGAACTGAGCAACTATTTTCAGGACGTCGAAGAAGACTGCCAATTCACAGTCTCCCATAGCGAAGACCCCTCTGTTGTCACCGCGACAATCAACGACAACAAGCTGATCCTTATAGGCGAAGCAGAAGGCGAAACCGCCATCATTATCCGGGCGACTTCTCCCAATGACGAATCAATCGAGAGACAAATTCCCATTGTCGTCAACAAAGATGGCATAGCACCAACTGCATCCCTCTATGTCGCACTTTCTCCGAGCCGGGAAAAAATCGATATAGGCAACTATTTCCAGGATATTGCGGATTGCCAATTCACGGTCTTCCACAGCGAAGACCCCTCTGTTGTCACCGCTGCGGTCAACGACAACAAGTTGATCCTTATAGGCGAAGCAGAAGGCGAAACCGCCATCGTTGTTCAGGCAATTTCTGTGGATGACGGATCGATATTGGCGCAGGGACAAATCCCCGTTATCGTCAACAAGGATGGGCTACAAAAAGGGAAATGGTCCCTCAAAAAGACACTTTTCAGTGCTTGGGGAGCAGGGACTGCTGCCGCCGCTGCTGGCACAGTAGGGACTTATCACATCGTGTCATCGCTTCGACAGGGGGGCGGAGAATCGAATTTAGAGGGATCGGGTCTCAGTGGCGATGGTCAGTCTGGGAGCGGCGATGGGGCTGGTGGTGATGGTGATGGTAGTCTAACTGGCGGTAATCTCGCGTCCAAACCCACAGTACCTGGTGATGGGGCAGGCGACGGAGCAGGAGGTGATGGTGGTCGGTCTGGTGATAGTGGCAGCGGTGATGGCGATAGGTCAAGTGACGGAACGGGAGACGGCGATGGGACAGGCGATGAGGCAGGTGGTAGCGGTGATCCAGCGACCAAACCGACAGTACCTGGCGACGGAGCGGACGGTGGGACCGGTGATGGAGTAGGTGATGGGTCGGGCGATGGATCAGGTGACGGAACGGGCGATGGGGATGGTTCAGGTGATGGAACGGGTGATGGCGATGGAGCAGGCGACGGGGGTGGAGCAGGCGATGGCGATGGAGCAGGCGATGGAGCAGGCGACGGGGGTGGAGCAGGCGATGGCGATGGAGCAGGCGATGGAGCAGGCGATGGAACGGGAGATGGGGACGGGGCAGATAGTGGTGGGACAGATAGTGATGGGGCAGGCGATGGGACTGGCGATGGGTCGAGCGATGGAAGTAGCGATGGAAGTAGCGATGGTGATGGAACGGGCGACGGGGGTGGAGCAGGCGATGGAACGGGCGATGGAACGGGCGATGGAACGGGCGACGGGGACGGGGCAGATGGGGACGGGGCAGATGGGGACGGGGCAGATGGGGACGGGGCAGGAGATGGAGATGGTTCAGGGGATGGTTCAGATGGCGACGGGGCAGGAGATGGAACGGAAGACGGTAATGGATCAGATGGTGATGGGGCAGATGGAGATGGATCAGGCGACGGGACAGGCGACGGAACGGGAGATGGATCAGGCAATAGTGATGGTTCAGGTGATGGAACGGGTGATGGAGCGGACGATGAAGCGGATGGCGATGGAGCGGGTGATGGGACTGGCGATGGGTCGAGTGATGGAAGTAGCGATGGAGATGGAACGGGAGATGGATCAGGCGATGGCACAGGGGATGGGGATGGAGCAGATGGCAATGGATCAGGCGATGGACCGGAAGACGGGTCGAGCGATGGAAGTAGCGATGGAAGTAGCGATGGTGATGGAACGGGCGACGGGGGTGGATCAGGCGATGGCACAGGTAGCGGTGGATCAGGTAGTCCAATAAGCAATCCAGGGATCAATCCAGGGATCAGTCCAGGAGGCAACCCAGGAGGATCAAGTGGTCCAGGACAACCGGGTGGTCCAGGAGGACCAGGAGGACCGGGAGGGCCAGGGGGACCAGGCGATACAGGGCAACCAGGACAACCGGGAGGACCAAGCGGTCCAGGAGGACCAGGGGGACCGGGAGGACCGGGACAACCAGGAGATACAGGCACACCAGGACAGCCAGGGCAGCCGGGAGGACCAGGAGGACCGGGAGGACCGGGAGATACAGGCACACCAGGGCAGCCGGGAGGTCCGGGAGGACCAGGAGGACCGGGAGGACCGGGAGATACAGGCACACCAGGACAGCTAGGCGATACAGGCACACCAGGACAGCCAGGGCAGCCGGGACAACCGGGTGATACAGGCACACCAGGACAGCCAGGACAACCAGGGGGACCAGGAGGTCCAGGGGGACCGGGAGGACCGGGACAACCAGGCGATACAGGCACGCCAAGACAACCGGGGGGACCAAGAGGTCCAGGTGACACAGGGCAACTAGGCGATACAGGCACGCCAGGGCAACCGGGACAACCGGGAGGACCAGGAGGTCCAGGAGGACCAGGACAACCAGGAGATACAGGATCGCCAGGGCAGCCGGGAGGACCGGGAGGACCAGGTGGTCCAGGGCAACCAGGGCAACCAGGGGGGCCGGGCGATACAGGCGCGCCAGGGCAGCCGGGTGGACCAGGTGGTACGGGTGCGCCAGGACAACCGGGAGGACCGGGACAACCAGGACAACCAGGGCAGCCAGGACAACCAGGGCCTGCGACTAAACCGATAGTAGGGCAACCAGATGCACCAGGGCAGCCAGGACAACCAGGGGGTCCAGGGGGTCCAGGGGGACCAGGAGGACCAGGAGGGCCAGGAGGACCGGGGGATCCAGGAGAACCAGGACAGCCAGGAGATACAGGTGCACCAGGACAACCAGGGCAGCCAGGACAACCAGGTAACCCTGAAGACCTGGAGGAACTCGAAGAGGACCTCGACGAACTCGAAGAAGACCTCCAGACACTCCAAAATCAAGTCCGACAACTCCAGAACGATCCGGAAGATGAAAATCAGAATAGCAAGATCCTGGCACTTCAGAATAGGATCTTGGCACTTCAGAATCAGATCAACAACATCCAGACGATACCAGGCGCCCCAGGTGCGCCAGGACAGCCAGGCAGTCCAGGGAATACTGGTGCTCCAGGACAACCAGGGGGGCCGGGTGGTCCAGGTGGTCCAGGTGGACCAGGACAACCAGGACCGGGACCAGGAACAGAAACACCAGGACCAGGATCGCCAGGACCAGGGCCGGGACCAGGATCGCCAGGACCAGGGCCGGGACAACCAGACGGACCAGTACAAAACATTAGTCTGACCATCGATGGGATGGCCGCAAGTGATGAGGCTGAACTAAAGGTCTATAAAGTGACTGGAGAGGCGGCTATCTCCACGCTATTTCGCTACGAAATTTATCTCGTCAGCATTGCCAACGATGAGTATCAATCGCTCGATATTTCGGATTTTCTCGGCAAAAAAGCAACGCTTAATGTATCTGTTAACACACTTGACGATCTATACTCATTTACTGAGGGTCCCCACAGTCACAAATTCCACGGCGTCATTGATGAGTTTCGGGAGTTAAACAAAAACAGCCTGGTAGGCACGCACTACCGTTTAACCCTGGTGCCTCACCTGGCGGAACTCGCCCGCAACCGACAAAGCCGAATCCACGCCACAAAAGCAACGCAAAATCTCGCAACACTTATTGCAAATAAACTCACTGCCGCGGGAGACGATTATACAAACGACCAGACTAATCGGGCAGTGCTCACATCAGATGAATACGATACATCACAAATCAGCAACACCGCCACCGATATTCCCAGGACAGCATTGTCGCATGTCACGCAATACAATGAAACCGACCTCGATTTCATCCGTCGTCTTTGCGAATATTATGGCGTAAACTTTTTGTTTAAAGCCAATACTGAAAATGATGGGGCTATGGTCGCTTTTGGAAATACTCATGCCGTTTTTTCGGATACCGAAACAACTCTTACAATCAAGCTGCGAGTGCCAGGCCCAAATAACCCAGTTGAAAGTCCGCGAGTTCCTGGTGATACACCAACAGCTTATGGTCATTTGACATCATTTGAGAAAATTAGCCGTCCCTGCCCAAAAGTTGTACAGGTTGTAGATTATGACTATAAAGATAATGAAAAACTGACCGAGAAATATACATCCTCTTCTACCACAGCAACCGGGATATACACTGACCACGGCACGCATTTCTCGACGGAAGCAGAAGGTAAGGTCTTTGCCAAGATCCGCTACCAGGAAATCAAGTTCTCTAACAACTACGGCATTGGCACTACGAACTTGCCCAGTGTGATCCCAGGATACATCTTCCAATCGCTCGACGAAACAAACAGTTGGAGGGCAACAGACGGCGACAAATATCTCATTATCCACACAAAGATAAATATATCGCTGCCCCGTACCGGTCCCTCAGGGATAGTGACTGATGCCAACGGCGAACCGATTGTGAACAATTTCCGCAATGAATTCAAGTGCATCGATTTTGATTCAACGGACGCCGATGCGATATACCGCTCGCCGCGAGTGACACCAGTTCCGCGCCTTTCTGGCGATTACAGCGCGCCTATTGATGCGTCCGCCGCTACAACGACCGCCGAGGGCAAACG
>CAYOEQ010000042.1:0-17504 GCA_964402775.1 uncultured Enterobacteriaceae bacterium | reverse complement strand
ATGGCCTGGACGCCGGCGACATCCCGGCAAGCGGAGACAGGCTGACCAAAAAAGATGTCCTGGCTTACCTGGAAACAGTGCGCGCGGATGAACCGGACGTAAAGGACAGTGAACAGACAGGAGCAGACAAGACGCCGGTCACGGAGGCAACAGCGCCCAAGCCGGCGCAGGACGGGGACAGGGGCAGGACGCCGCCCGCCGAAGACAAGGCCATGGAAAACCGTGCGCAACTACCTGGTGGAACACGAAAAGCGGAAGACGCGCCCGGACCGGAAAGCGCCGGAAAACGCGTTCCCATGACCCGTCTGCGCAGGCGCGCCGCGGAACGCCTGCTGGCGGCACAACGGGAAAACGCCATCCTGACCACCTTTAACGAAGTGAACATGAAGCCGGTCATGGACCTGCGCAATCGTTACAAGGACAAATTTGAGAAAACCCACAAGGTCAAACTGGGGTTCATGTCGTTTTTCACCAAGGCCGCGGTCGAGGCCCTGAAAAAATTCCCGATCATCAACGCGTCGGTGGACGGCGCCGATATCATCTACCATGATGATTTCGATATTGGCATTGCCGTCAGTTCACCGCGCGGCCTGGTCGTGCCGGTGGTACGCGCAGTGGATATACTCAGTTTCGCCGAAATTGAAAAAACCATCAGCGAATACGGGCAAAAAGCCCATGACGCAAAACTCACCATAGAAGAGCTAACCGGCGGTACATTCACCATCACCAACGGCGGCGTGTTCGGTTCCCTGCTGTCCACTCCCATCATCAACCCGCCGCAAAGCGCGATCCTGGGCATGCATAAAATTGAGGAACGTCCGGTTGCGGAAGACGGCGCGGTCGTTATCCGGCCCATGATGTACCTGGCGCTCTCCTACGATCATCGCATTATCGACGGGCGGGAGGCCGTATCATTCCTGGTGGCGATCAAGGAGGCGCTTGAGGACCCATCGCGGCTGCTGTTGCAAATCTGACCATGAAAAACTATGACGTAGTAATCATCGGCGCCGGCCCGGGCGGCTACATCTGCGCTATCCGCTGCGCGCAACTGGGGTTTTCCACGGCCTGTGTCGATGGCGAACTCAGCAGCAGCGGCACACCCACCCTGGGCGGCACCTGCCTGAATACGGGTTGTATTCCGTCCAAGGCACTGCTGGATTCATCCCACCATTATTCCTTCATCAGTCATGGCGCCGCGGAGCACGGCATCAATGTCACCGGCGTCAAGGTGGATATCCATAAAATGATCGGCCGGAAAGACCGGATCGTACAGAAATTGACCCGGGGAATCGCCGGGCTGTTCAAAAAGAACGGCGTGGACTGGCTGCAGGGACAGGCTAAACTCCTGGGCGACAACCAGGTCGAAGTGACGCCGACAGGCAAGGAAGCTGCAGAGGTTTACCGGGTCTCAGGCAAACATGTCATTATTGCCACCGGTTCGGTCCCCGCAAGGTTACCTGTTGCGGCGACAGATCGGAACAGGGTCGTCGATTCCACGGGCGCGCTGGCCTTCACTCAAGCGCCCAAGAGACTGGGCATCATAGGGGCGGGGGTGATCGGCCTGGAACTGGGCAGCGTCTGGAGCAGGATGGGTTCCCGGGTCACCATACTGGAGGCACTGGATGATTTTCTCGCGCCCGCGGATCGGGAGATTGCCGCAGCAGCCCGTAAACTCCTGGCTAAACAGGGGCTTGATATACGACTTGGCGCCAGGGTAACGGGCACGGGTGTTAACAGCCGGGAAGTCAGCGTCACTTACGAGCAGGGTAACGACAAACAACAGTTGACTTTCGACAAGCTGGTAGTAGCCATCGGGCGCTCCCCCAACGTGGAGGGACTGGGGGCCGAAGATGCGGGGCTGGCCCTGAACAGCGGAGGCGGCATAGAGGTTGACGAACATTGCGCCACCAACCTGCCGAATGTGTATGCAATCGGCGACGTGGTGCGCGGCCCGATGCTGGCCCACAAGGCCGCTGAAGAGGGAGTCATGGTAGCCGAGCGTCTTGCCGGGCAGAAGAGTGAGTTCTACCTGGACCTGGTGCCCTGGGTAATCTATACCTGGCCCGAGATCGCCTGGGTCGGCAATACCGAGCACGAGTTGAAGGAAGCCGGCAAAAAATATAATTCGGGCGTCTTCCCGATCGCAGCCAGCGGACGCGCGCTGGCGTCGGGCGATTCCGACGGCATGATAAAAATGCTCAGCGATGCCGATACCGACCGGATACTCGGCGTCCACATACTTGCGCCGAGTGCCTCGGAACTCATAGCGGAAGCTGTCCTGGCCATGGAATTCGACGGCAGCGCCGAAGATATTGCCCGCACCATCCACGCCCACCCCACCCTGGCCGAAGCCATGCACGAGGCAGCCCTCGCATCAGACCAACGGGCGTTGCATATCTGACCGGTTGGGATAGGGGACAGATTTAAAATCTGTCCCCGGATACATTTCAGGGCTTTTTTGTGCAGCGCAACCAGAATTGTTTATAATGTTGCGCAGATAACAACAAGCCCCTGACATCGAGGTAAACACCATGATCAATGACGTAGTCATCGTCGCCGCAGCGCGGACCCCCATCGGTTCATTCGGCGGCGCCCTGGCGAATACGCCGGCTCACACACTGGGAGCCGCGGTAATCAAATCATTACTGGAAAAAACCGGGCTGGAACCGGCGCAGGTCGACGAGGTCATCCTGGGACAGGTACTGACCGCCGGCGCCGGCCAGAACCCGGCGCGCCAGGCCGCCATAGAGGCCGGCCTGCCCCATTCAGTGCCTTCCATGACCATTAACAAGGTCTGCGGCAGCGGCCTGAAAGCCGTGCATCTCGCCGCCCAGGCCATCAAGTGCGGCGATGCCGGCATCATCATTGCCGGCGGCCAGGAAAACATGAGCCAGGCGCCGCACGTATTGCCCAAATCCCGGGTCGGCGCCAAGATGGGCGACTGGAAACTGCTGGATTCAATGATAATCGACGGCCTGTGGGACGCATTCAATGATTACCACATGGGTATGACCGCGGAGAATATCGTGAACAAATTCGGGATTTCCCGTGAGGAACAGGACCGTTTCGCCGCGGCGTCCCAGCAAAAAACCGAACAAGCCCAGGCTGACGGGGTGTTCGATGAAGAGATCGCTCCCGTAAATATACCGCAACGCAGGGGCGACCCCATCATCTTCGACAAGGATGAATATCCCAAGCAGGGCGTAACTGAAGAGAAGATTGCGAAACTGCGCCCGGCATTTACCCGCGAGGGGACAGTCACGGCAGCCAACGCCTCAGGGCTCAATGACGGCGCCGCGGCAGTCGTTGTCATGTCACGTGCAAAAGCCGGGGAACTGGGTCTGCCGGTGATGGCCGGTATCAGCGCTTACGCCAGCGCAGGCGTCGACCCGGCAATCATGGGAACAGGGCCGATACCGGCAACCGGGCGCTGCCTGGACAAAGCCGGCTGGACGGTCGATGACCTGGACCTGGTTGAAGCCAACGAGGCGTTTGCCGCACAGGCCATCTCCGTCAACAACGGGCTGGGCTGGGACACGGAGAAAGTGAATATCCACGGCGGCGCCATCGCGCTGGGGCACCCCATCGGCGCATCCGGTTGCCGGGTCCTGGTCACGCTGCTTCATGCCATGCAACGCCGGGATGCGCACAAGGGCCTGGCCACCTTGTGTATCGGCGGCGGCCAGGGTGTGGCCCTGGCTGTGGAAAGATAACCCGATTGAGTACACTGCCATGCGAATCATAAAAAAATACCCCAACCGCCGCCTCTACGACACAGAGATAAGCCGGTACATCACCCTGGAAGACGTCAGGAAACTGGTGCTGAACGGAATCGAATTTCAGGTCACTGATGTCAAGACCGAGGAAGACCTGACGCGCAGCGTGTTGCTGCAGATCATCTCGGAGCAGGAGCATGAAGGCAAGCCTATCTTCAATACGCCGATGCTGACCCAGCTCATCCGCTTTTACGGTAACGCCTACCAGTCCGCGTTCAGCGATTACCTGCAGAAAAGCCTGGAGATGTTTGCCGCGCAACAACAGAGCTTACAGAAGAACTTCGAGCAGGCGGTGACGGACAATCCCTTTACCGCAAAAATGAGCGAGATGACGGAGCAGAACCTGGAAGCCTGGCGGCAGATGCAGAACAGTTTTTTCCAGGCCGCCGGGTTTACCGGCGAAGAAAACAAGCGTAAGGAAAAAGAGTAAAGATAAATTAAGGAAGCTCTGAATAAATCAGAGTCTCCTTAAGCCATATTCGACAGGTCGTTGAGGACGTCGTCCATCATGGCGCGGGACTGTTTGGCTGAATCGCTGCGTTCCATGGAGAGGTTGGCAAGGTAGTCTTCACTCACGTCTCCGGTCACGTATTCACCGGTAAACACGGACATTTCAAACCGGTCTATGTCCGGATTCCCTTCGCTTGCCGCATCAACCAGGTCTTCGACCTCCTGGTAGATCAGCCAGTCGGCGCCTATGGTCGCGCATACTTCGTCTTCACTCCTGCCGTGGGCAACGAGTTCGTCGGAAGTCGGTATGTCGATGCCGTAAACATTCGGATACATGACCGGCGGCGCTGCAGAGGCGAAATATACTTTTGCCGCGCCCGCATCCCGGGCCATCTGCACGATTTCCCTGGACGTAGTGCCGCGCACGATGGAATCATCCACCAGCAACACGTTCTTGCCCCGGAACTCGAGTTCGATTGCATTCAGTTTCTGTCTTACCGATTTTTTCCTGACACTCTGCCCGGGCATGATGAACGTGCGCGGGATGTACCTGTTCTTGATAAAACCTTCCCGGTATTTCACGTTCAGCTCATAGGCCAGGGGCAGCGCGGCGGTACGCCCCGTGTCCGGGATCGGGATGACCACGTCGATATCATGTTCCGGGCGCAACCGCAAAATCTTCGCGGCCAGCGCCTCCCCCATGCGCAGACGGGTCTTGTACACGGAAATGTTATCAATGACGGAATCCGGTCTTGCCAGGTACACGTATTCAAAGATGCACGGTGTAGATTGCGGGTTTTCCACGCACTGCTCCGCAAACAGTTCGCCCTGTTCGCTGATGAAAATCGCCTCTCCCGGCGCGACATCACGCGTGACATTGAAGTCCAGGGCGTCCATGGCCACGCTTTCGGAAGCAACGACATATTCCATTCCCCGGTCGGTAACGCGCTCTCCAAAGACAATCGGCCGTATGCCGAAACGGTCGCGGAAGGCGAGCACGCCGACACCCGAGATTAACGCAATGGCTGAATACCCCCCGCGGCAGCGTTGATGCAGCCTGCGCACCGCAGAAAAAACATCTTCGGGCGTCAGGTTTTTTTTCAGCTTGCCGATGCGCTGCAACTCGAAAGCCAGGATATTCAGCAGGACCTCGGAATCCGATTCCGTATTGATATGTCTCAATTCATCCATGATGAGATCCCGTTTGAGTTCTTCGCTGTTGGTGAGGTTCCCGTTATGCGCCAGGGCAATTCCGTAGGGAGAGTTGACATAAAACGGTTGCGCTTCGGAGGAGGAGGAACAACCTGCAGTGGGATACCTGATATGTCCTATACCCATGTGTCCCTTGAGGTTGAGCATCTGGCGGGAATTGAAGACATCCCTCACCAGGCCGTTGTTCTTGCACAGGTACAGCCGCGCATTGTCGCTGGTAACGATGCCGGCCGCATCCTGCCCCCTGTGCTGCAGGATCGTCAGACCGTCAAAGAGCGCCTGGTTGACATTCGATTTGGCAACGATTCCGATTATCCCGCACATGTTCTCTAATACAGGCTTTGTCCGGGGACAGATTTAAAATCTGTCCCTGACCCATTGCCCTCTCTATTCTGTTGCCGGGCCGGTTCGTAACGATGATAAACGGCGATATCTTCGGAAAGAAAACCTCTGCCCCATACACAGACGCGCTGGAACGGTTCGATCAAAACCGCGTCATGCCACCATTCATGCTTCGATATCGCCGTAAACCCAGCCAGAAAAACCAGGATGGTAATTATCGCGCTTCCCAGCCCGATTCCAAAGAAAAAACCCAGAAACCTGTCGGCAGCGGTCAAACCGGTCCTGCCAAGCAACCTGACGACAAAATATCCCAACGTCGTAAAAATTACCAGACTGATGATAAACGCGCCGGCAAAAGCAATGATGCTCCCGAGTAGCGGCTCCAGGTAGGCCTCCAGCATGGGGGAAAACCAGCCGCTGAATTTAACGGCAACCAGTACGGCCATTATCCACGCTGTAATGGAAACCAGGACATGCAACAGGCCGTACAACAGTCCCATGATTGCAGACAGAAACAAAACTGCGAGAATTCCGATATCGACGCCTTCCACGATCAGACCCTGCAATGCATTATCTGATCCTGATGGTTGATAACAAAATTGCCGGCATGGACAGTCAGCGACCCGGACGTTACGGATAGTTCAGGACAAAACCATCCAGGTCCATTTCCTTTTTTATTTCGGCCTTGAGCTTCAGGGCCTCCGAGCGCAGAACTTCCGGGCCTATCCTCACCCGGTACAACAGGGAACCGTCCCTGGCTGTTACCGGTTCATCAACGACGTATGACGGATATCCCTCCGCGCGCAGTTTCTCATTGAGACTATCGGCATTTTTTCTGGAAAAACTGCCCACCTGTACGACCCATCCGGTTAACCCCGCAGTCTCGACTTCGGCTTCGGCCGCGTCTGCAACAGGTTCCGGTTCCGCCGCGATTTCCGCCTGTTCAGGGTTCGCGTCAACCGCCGCTACCTGGGCAGGACTGTCATCGGCTTCCTCCTCTACAGGAACAACGTCTTCCTGTTCCGGGATGGGCACCAGGCGCGTCGTGAATTCTTCATCCGGTTTTTCCGGAATATTGGTTGTCGTGATCCCGGTCTCTACAACGCGGCTGTCATCCAGTACCAGCGGGATCAATACTACGGCCAGCAGCACCAACACGGTCGTTCCGGTGATTCTTTCTTTCAATCTCTGGTCCATTTCCAGTTCCACAGGGGGCGGAATTAATTCCGTCCCCAATTACTCTCCAGGCAGTCTATTGCAGCGCCGACGGTTACGAAAGAACCGGTAACTATTATCCTGTCACCAATCCGGGCATCGGCTTCGGCCTGTGACAAGGCTTCCCGGACAGTTTTAAACTGTTTGATTTTACCAGCATCTTCGTACCTGCCCAACGCGCCGGTTAATTCCCCCAGATCCGCTGCGCGGTCTTCCTGTAATTCAGCCAGGTACCAGTAATCGGCAATTTGCGCCAGTTGCTCAAAGACTGCGCCATGATTCTTGTCCTTGAGCATGCCGATTACGATGTGAGTTTCACCGACTTTGGGAATTTTCTTTACATTCTCGACCAATGCCGAAACAGCCTGCCGGTTATGCGCAACATCAAGAATACATGGGGTTTTTCCGGGCACGACCTGGAACCGGCCGGCAAGCCTGAAATCCCGCAGGCAAGCCTTTACGGTTTCCGGGCTGACGGGAAATTCATCGGCCAGGGTTTCCAGCACCATCAGCACGCCGGCGGCATTCTGCACCTGCCGGTCATTATTGATGCCGGGCTTGGGCAAACCCTCATAGACCGTATCGGAACTCCTCCAGGTCCAGGTATCCGTATTTATTGCAGCGGTGAAATCCCTGCCGGCCTGGTACAGCAGGGCGTTTGTTTCCCGCGCACAGTCTGCAATGGACTCCGGCGCGGCCGGGTCAGAGCAGATTGCCGGTCGCCGGCGCCTGAATATTCCCGCTTTTTCCCTGCCTATGGCTTCCCTGGTATATCCCAGCCATTTCTCGTGGTCCAGGTCGATCGTCACCACCAGGGCGATATCGGCATCCAGTATATTGACGGCATCCAGCCGGCCGCCCAGTCCGACTTCCAGTATCGCAATATCCAGTCCCGCGTGCTGGAATATATCCAGCGCCGCCAGTGTCCCGAATTCAAAATAGGTCAGGGAAATATCCCCGCGCGCCCGGTCAATACGGTCAAATGACTGGCAGAGCTGTTCATCCGTCACCTGCTTGCCGTCAATGCAAATCCTTTCGTTGTACCTGGTTAAATGCGGTGAAGTGTAGGCGCCCACCCGGTAACCGGATTGTCTCAGCATGGCATCCAGCATTGCCGCGCTGGAGCCTTTGCCGTTTGTGCCGGATATGCTGATGACCTTGCTGTCAGGCTTCAGCAGGCCCATTCTCTGCGCCACCCTGTTGCAGCGGTCCAGACCCAGTTCAATGGCTGTGAAGTGCAGGCTTTCCTGCCACGCCAGCCAGTCAGCCAGGCAGGCGAACCTGGGCGTATGTCCCCGGTGCGGCCTGGATATAATTTTCGGGACGGAACTCATCAGTGTGTTTTATGGCAAAGAATGGACAATATTGACGCTATCGTATCCCGCAGGTCCCGCCTGCGGGTAATCATGTCGATATTGCCGTGTTCCAGCAGGAACTCACTTTTCTGAAATTCCTCCGGCAGGGTCTCGCGTACGGTCTGTTCAATGACGCGGGGACCGGCAAAACCTATCAGGGCGCCCGGTTCGGCAATATTGATATCTCCCAGGGTGCCGAGGCTTGCAGACACGCCGCCCATCGTAGGGTTTGTCAGTACCGAGATATAAGGCAAACCGGCATTGCGCAGTTTACCAAGAGCGGAACTTGTTTTTGCCATCTGGAAGAGCGAAATCAGGGCCTCCTGCATACGCGCGCCGCCACTGGCGGAGAAACAGACGAGTGGAACATGGCGATCGATACAGAGATCAACGGCGCGTACGAACCGCTCTCCCACCACCGAACCCATGGAACCGCCCATGAACTCAAACTCAAAGGCGGCGGCAACCAGGGAGATGTTCCCGACATTGCCCCGGATCGCCACCAGGGCGTCATTTTCACCGGTTTCCCTGTTTGCGCTTGCCAGCCTTTCCCGGTATCGCCTGCTGTCGCGGAATCTCAGCTTGTCAACCGGTTTGATGCCGTCGCCGATTTCTTCCCGGTCATCCGGGTCAAGGAAGCTGTCCAGCCTGGCCCGGGCGCCGATGCGCATATGGTGTCCGCATTTCGGGCAGACTTCGAGATTACGGGTGAGTTCCGCGCGATAAAGCGTCGCGTTACAATTGTCGCACTTGGTCCATACCCCCTCCGGTACAGACCGCCGGTTGGCGCTGTTGGTCTTTATCCTCGAAGGAAGCAGTTTATCAAGCCAGCTCATTCTACTTGCCGCTATGCTGCCTTATCCAGGGCATCCCGGACAGGAGCGATAAATGAACCGACTTCTGCAGTAATATCCGCGCCTGCCGTTGCTGCCGTGTGAATCGTCTCGACCAGCGCGCTGCCGATAACGACGGCATCACAAGAACCTGCAACCCGCGCGGCCGTCCCGGCGTCTTTTATTCCGAAACCGACGGCTAAAGGTAAATCGGTTTTGCTTCTTACCAGGCGTAATTTTTCCGACACGTCCAGTGCGTCAGCCTGTTTGCCTCCGGTAGTCCCCTTGACGGAGACATAATACAGAAATCCCGATGCAATCCCGGCGATGGTTTCAATCCGCGGCTCCGAAGTATTGGGCGTAACGAGAAAAATCTGGTCGAGACCCCGGGCGCGTAAATGACGGTTCAGCAATGCCGCCTCTTCGGGCGGCATATCCACAATGATGACCCCGTCAACCCCGGCCGCGGCGGCAGCCCCGGCAAATTCCTCGTAACCGAAAATCTCAACAGGATTTAAATAACCCATCAGTATCACGGGGGTCTGACTGTCAAACCGGCGGAATTGCTCTACCATCTCCAGAACATCTGCCAGCGCAACCCCTCGTTCCAGCGCGCGCTCATTGGCGCGCTGGATCACGGGGCCGTCCGCCATCGGGTCTGAAAACGGGACCCCCAGTTCAATCAGGTCCGCCCCGTGACGCACCAGGGCCTGCATTATATCCGGCGTAACCTGCGGGTCCGGGTCCCCGGCTGTGACAAAGGTAACCAGCGCCTTCCTGTTCTGCCTCCTGAGTGCCTGGTATGTGGATGAAATACGACTCATCTGCTGACGGATACCTGAAGTATACAAACGTCATAGACTACAACAATCCGGGTAAAGGGGACAGCACTTTCGTGTGCCGGCAGTCCTGGTCTGTCCGGCTTAAAGCGTGATCCCTTCCATGTTCGCGATGGTTTCGATGTCCTTGTCTCCCCGGCCGGATAAATTGATGATAATCGTCTCTTCACTGCCCAGTTGTCCTGCAATTTTCATCACATGCGCGAGCGCATGACTGGATTCCAGCGCCGGCATGATCCCTTCCGTACGGGTCAGGTCATGGAAGGCGGCAACGGCCTCCGCGTCATTGACCGCCACGTATTCCACCCTGCCGCTGTCCTTCAGCCAGGCATGCTCCGGCCCCACGCCGGGGTAATCAAGCCCGGCAGAAATGGAATGGGTCGGCTGGATCTGGCCATGCTCGTCCTCCATCAGGTAGGTCCTGTTGCCGTGCAGGACACCGGGTTTGCCGGCGCTCAAAGGGGCTGCATGGCGGCCGGTAGGCAGGCCCAGGCCGCCGGCTTCAACGCCGATTAACCGGACCGAAGCATCTTCCAGGAAAGGGTGAAACAACCCGATTGCATTGGAGCCGCCGCCGACACAGGCTACGAGCGCGTCCGGCAGTCTGCCCGTCGCTTCCAGACATTGCTGCCTGGTTTCCCTGCCGATTACCGACTGCAGGTCCCTGACCAGTACCGGATAGGGGTGCGGCCCGGCCACGGTGCCGATAATGTAGAACGTATCGTCCACGTTGCTCACCCAGTCCCGCATGGCTTCATTCATGGCATCCTTGAGAGTCTGCGAACCGGAAGTGACTTCTTCAACCCTGGCTCCCAGCAACTTCATCCGGAACACGTTCACGGCCTGGCGCCGTATATCTTCGGCGCCCATATAGACGACACACTCGAGGCCGAGCCGGGCGGCAACCGTGGCAGTGGCCACCCCGTGCTGGCCGGCGCCGGTTTCAGCAATGATGCGGGATTTTCCCATCCGCTTCGCCAGCAGGGCCTGGCCCACCGTGTTATTGACCTTATGGGCGCCGGTATGATTCAGATCCTCGCGCTTCAGGTAGATTTGGGCGCCGGCCAGCTTGCCGCTCCACCTGTACGCGTGATACAGGGGCGACGGCCGGCCCACGAAAGTTTTAAGGTCACGGTCGAACTCCGCCAGGAAGTCTTCATCCTGAATGTACTTCTCATAGGCGCGGGTCAACTCTTCCAGGGGTTCAATCAGGGTCTCAGCGACAAACCGGCCCCCGTAGATGCCGAAATGGCCCTGTGAATCAGGCACTGTCATTAACGTGTAAAACCTCCCGTATGTAAGGGGACAGAATTGAATTCTGTCCCCGGACTGACCTCATATAGCCCGGCCATTTAATACCTCTCGTATGAATGCGATCATTTTCGCGTTGTCCTTGATTCCCTTGTCAAGTTCGACGCCGCTGCTTACATCGACCGCATACGGCCTGCAAACCTCGATCGCCCGGCGCACGTTGGCAGCCGTCAACCCTCCGGCAAGAACGACGGGTCTGGACAAATCAGGCGGGATTATACTCCAGTCAAAACTCATGCCGGTCCCGCCGGGGACGGTTTCGGAATGGCTGTCCAGCAGCAGGGCCGAAGCGCCGGCATAGCGCCGGCAGATATTATGCAAATCGATGTCCGGCTTGATTCTCACAGCCTTGATATAAGGCCTGCCGAAACTGCCGCAAAACTCCGGATCTTCATTACCGTGAAACTGGATTATGTCCAGGGGAACGGTTTCCAGCACGGCAGAGACGAATGACTGCTCCGGATCAACGAACAGTCCGACACTGGCGGCGAACGGTGGCAACCGGCTGATTATTTCCCGGGCCGCGAGCGGCTCAATATACCGTGGGCTGGGCCGGTAGAACACGAAGCCCAGGGCATGCGCGCCCGCATCGACTGCCGCGAGTGCGTCCTCGCTTCGGGTAATACCGCAGATTTTTACCCTTGTCATAGATAAAAGTCCCCATGGCGGTCTGCATGTTGACAGGGAATCCCATATTTTTCAGGATAATTGACGGCCGCCAGGTAGAGTCCGTCCGGCGCCGCGGTCACGCCGCCGCAGTCCCTGCTTCTCGCCTCAAGCACGTCGAGTTCCCAGCCCACTGCATGCTTGCCCATGCCGATTGCCATCAGCACGCCTGCGATATTGCGCACCATGTGGTGCAGGAAGGCGTTGGCTTCAACCACTATGATCACGTAGTCGTTTTCCCTTTTGACAGTCAGGCTCAAAACGTTTCTCACAGGCGTTTTCGCCTGGCAGGCGGCTGCCCGGTAGGAAGTGAAGTCATGTTCGCCGACCAGCGAGGCCGCGGCCTCCGACATTTTGCCGGCATCCAGGCGGCGGCACTCCCAGGTGACGTAACCATGACCCAGGCCGGGACGGGCCGGCCTGTTCAGGATAATATACCTGTAAATACGGCTCGTAGCCGAGTAACGGGCATGGAAATCCGTCTGAACGGGTTTTGCCCAGGTCAGGCTGATATCTCCGGGCAGGTGGGTGTTTGCGCCCAGAACCCAGGAATGGGTGTCCCGCTCAGCGCCTGATTCAAAGTGGACCACCTGGTTCAGCGCGTGCACTCCCGCGTCCGTTCTGCCGGCACAGGTCACAGCTACCGTATGATCGGCGACCGCCGACAGGGCGGCCTCCACGCGCGCCTGGACCGACGTCGAGTGTTTCTGTATTTGCCAACCTGAATACCGGGATCCGTCATATTCAACGCCGGCGGCAATTTTCATCACGGAGAGTTAACCTGAATTTGCCTGTTCCAGTAACTCCCGGGCCTCTTCCCGTTGCGCCGCATTGCCTTCCGACAGGACTTCATCGAGGATGGCCCGGACGTTTTCCGTATCTCCCAGTTCCAGGTAAGCCCTTGCCAGGTCAAGCTTGTTCTGTACCGTATCTTCTTCATCTTCCGCTGTACCGGAGAGGCCTTCTTCTCCCGCTTCGGTTTCACCTGTGGCGGCCGGTTCTGTTTCTTCCACATCATCTTCATCGGAGTCAACCGTTTTTTCATCGCGGGTCACCTTGACAAAATCGGGTCGGACTGAAGCAGCAGGGACTGAAAATCCCTTTGGGGCGCGAGTGAGTTTTCTGCGCAACAGCAACCATCCGGCCAGAAGTAACGCCACGCAGGCCAGCGCAACCAGCCAGTAATCCCTGACCCGGTTATATGCCGACTCGTACATTGGACCACTCAATGCCTCGACCGCAGAGTCATAGGCGGCTCCTATGCGTTCCGACAGGTCAGGCCCAGGCTCAGCCTGTTCAGTGATTCCCTGCGCCTGAAGCGCGGCGAGTTCATCATCCTTGAGTTCGACCAGGCGCCTGAGATCTTCAATAATGGTCCCGGCCTCGGTCAGCTTGTCCTCAAGTTCAATGTTTTCCTGTGATAACTCTTCAACCTGCTCGTTTGCCAGCGTCAGGGCCTGGTCCCGGGAAGCCCCGTCCTGTTCGACCGCCGCAACGCTGTCACCTTCCAGGTCCCCCTCGCCGACCGGCACCAGGCGCAGTCCTCCGTCAACCGCAATCGTACCGGTACCGGCCAGCCAGCCGGTATCCACCGCGGGCAGGCCGCGGGCTTGCCGCCAGACGTTGTTCTGGACCAGCACTTCAGCAAATGACTCAGCCGCCGACAGCGCCTGCATTTCAAAGTCGCTCGGCATCCACAGGTCCGCGCCAGATTTCAGCCAGTTGATATTGTCGTTACTGAAGGCATCGGGATTCGTGCGCAACAAGGCCAGCATCATCTGCTGGATGGAAACGGAACCGTCCGGGCGCAGTTCCCGGGCAATTTCCCACAAGGTATCACCGCGGACGACCTCGTACCTGCGGGACTCGCGGACCGCTGCCCTGGCATCCTGCCAGTCATCTGCGACCGCGGTGGCAGCATCTGCCGGTGTGTCGCCGGAGTCGTACGGCGGCGTATCAAGTTCCAGGGTATATTCACGGAACAACCGCCCCCTGGACCAGGCCGCCTTCAACAAAAAACGCAGCAGGGGCGCCCGCACCGCCTCATCGCTGTGGATACGGATATAATCCGCGCCGTCCGCGCCGCGCCTCAGTTCGAATTGCAACTGGTTAAGCGCCGGAGACCATTCAATGCCGGCCCAGCGAAACCCGGCGACATCGGCCAGGCCGACGCTGAGGCTGTCCTGTTCATCGGCGGATACGCCCGAGAGCGGGATTTCCGCCTCCAGGGGCTCGCCCGGCCCCGATTTCAGGCTGATATCTCCCAGGTTCAGGGCGAATGCCCACGCCGGCGCCAGCAGTACCAGCAGGCAGGTGATTAATACCGGAAACCTTGTCTTACTCTGTTTCATGACAGCTTCCCCCGTACACTGACCATTTTCTGCGTAAATGGGACGGGCTTAAGTCCGTCCCGGTAGTTCTATAAATGATGTTTTAACAGATATTCAGCAATTTGAACACTGTTCAATGCGGCTCCCTTCCTGATATTGTCTGAAACCACCCAGAAATTGATGCCCCTGGGATGGGACAGGTCCTCCCTGATCCGGCCGACGAATACCGGGTCATGTCCGGAAGCCTCGGTCACGGCCGTCGGGTAGCCGCCGTCTTCACGCTCGTCCATGACCACGACGCCGGGGAAATCGTTCAACAGGGTCCTTACCTCGCCAACCGGGATCTTCTCTTTCGTTTCGATGTGCACGGCCTCGGAGTGGCCGTAGAACACCGGCACGCGTACACAGGTCGGGTTCACCTGAATTGTTTCATCATCGAGAATCTTTTGCGTCTCCCAGACCATTTTCATCTCTTCCCTGGTATAACCGTTGTCCTGGAACGCATCGATCTGGGGCAGGACGTTGAACGCCATCTGCCTGGGATGTTCCGTCGGGATAACGGGTTTGCCGTTGAACAGGGCGACGGTCTGCTGCTCCAGTTCCTCTATCGCTTTTTTGCCCTTGCCGGACACCGCCTGGTAAGTGGCGACGTTGACCCGCTCAATGCCGGCGGCGTCGTAAACGGGTTTCAACGCCATCACCATCTGGATGGTGGAACAGTTGGGATTGGCAATGATGCCGCGTCCGGCATACTGCCCGATGGCCTCTGGATTGACCTCCGGCACTACCAGGGGAACGTCCGCGTCATAACGAAACCGGGACGTATTGTCGATGACGACCGTCCCTTCGGCGGCGGCCCGGGGCGCGTGGATGTTGGATACGGCAGCCCCCGGGGAAAACAGGCCGATGTCGATGCCGGAAAAATCGAACGAATCCAGGTCTTCGACCACCAGTTCCTCCTCCCTGAATTCAATGCGTTTCCCCGCCGAGCGGCTACTGGCCACGACATGCAGCCCGGCAACCGGAAAATCCCGCTGTTCCAGGATCGACAACATGGCCTGCCCGACCTCGCCGGTCGCGCCGACTACTGCAACATTGACTTTTTTATTCATCACGCCGACATCCTGTTTATCGCCTGATCAGCAAGCGCGCGCACTACTGCATCTCCCATCTGTGTCGTAGACACTTTATCAGTGCCCGGGGTGTGGATATCCGCCGTTCTCAGGCCCTGTTCCAGCACGGATTGCACCGCATTCTCAACCCTGTCCGCCTGTTTCGGCAAACCCAGGGACCAGCGCAGCATCATGGCCGCCGACAATATCATCGCCAGCGGATTGGCCAGGCCCTTGCCGACAATGTCCGGCGCGGAACCATGTATCGGTTCGTACAATCCCTTGCCGTTCTCGTCCAACGAGGCGGAAGGCAGCATGCCGATGGAGCCGCTGAGCATGGAGGCAAGATCGGAAAGGATGTCGCCGAACATGTTGGTGGTGACGATTACGTCGAACTGCTTGGGCCTGCGCACCAGTTGCATGGCGGCGTTATCCACCAGCAAATGCTGCAATTCGACGTCAGGATATCCGGCGGCTGTTTCAGTCACCACTTCGCGCCAGAGCACGGTCGCTTCCAGCACATTCTCCTTGTCCACCGAACACAGCCGTTTACCTCGTTGCATGGCGACCCTGAAAGCCGTGTGGGCGATACGGCGGATCTCCGTCTCCGAATAACGCAGCGTGTTGATCCCCACGCGTTCGCCGGACTCTGCCGTACTGATACCCCTGGGCTCAGCGAAATAGATACCGCCGGTCAACTCGCGCACGATCATGATATCCAGCCCGCTGACCAGTTCCGGTTTGAGCGACGAGGCAGCCACCAGTTGCGGGTAGGTAAGCGCCGGCCTCAGGTTGGCAAACAGGGCAAGTTCCGAGCGCAGGGGCAGCAGCGCACCGCGTTCGGGCCGTAACTCACGCGCGAGACCATCCCATTTCGGACCACCGACGGCGCCGAATAATACGGCATCGCTCGCCCGCGCCATTTCCAGGGTCTGCCCGGGCAACGGCGTGCCGCAATCATCATAGGCCGCGCCGCCCACCAGGGCATTCTCAAGGGAAATATCCAGACCATAATCGCGAACCAGGGCGGCGAGGACTTTCTCTGCCTCCGCCATGATCTCCGGGCCGATCCCGTCTCCCGCAAGTACCAGTACGTTATGACTCATTTCCTGTTTTTTGCCTGTCGCTGTTGTAGTAAATTTGCAAATTGTATCATAATGTTGAGTTACTGATTTTAAGTATAAGATAAACAAAATACAGGAGCTGACAGTCAATGAGCAATATTGCAGACATCATCAACGAGGGTTTCGAACAACGCGGCAGTATCAGCGCGGGCAACGCCGATGCTTCACTTAAAGATGCCGTTAACGAGGCAATCGCCGGCCTGGACAATGGCGAGTTGCGGGTGGCGGAGAAACGGGACGGCGAGTGGGTGGTCAACCAGTGGCTGAAGAAAGCCGTGCTCCTGTCTTTTGCATTGAACGACAACCGCGTGATGGAAGACGGCTGCGCCCGGTATTACGACAAGGTGGAACCCAAGTTCGCGGGGTACGGCCAGGGCGATTTCACGGCAGGCGGCATGCGCGTGGTCCCGCCGGCCATGGCCCGTTACGGCAGCTACGTGGCGCCCAACGTCGTGCTCATGCCCAGCTACGTCAATATCGGCGCCTACGTGGACTCAGGCACCATGGTGGACACCTGGGCTACGGTGGGTTCCTGCGCCCAGGTCGGCAAAAACGTCCACCTGTCCGGCGGCGTGGGCCTGGGAGGAGTCCTGGAACCGTTGCAGGCCAACCCGACCATTATCGAGGACCATTGCTTTATCGGGGCGCGTTCCGAAGTCGTTGAAGGCGTCGTGGTCGGCGAAGGCTCCGTCATTTCAATGGGCGTCTATATCGGCCAGAGCACCCGGATTTACAACCGTGAGACCGGCGAAATCAGTTACGGCAAGGTGCCGCCGGGATCGGTTGTGGTATCCGGCAACCTGCCATCGAAAGACGGCAAATACAGCCTGTATTGCGCTGTTATCGTTAAGCAGGTCGATGAGAAAACCCGCGGCAAGGTCAGTCTGAACGAGTTGTTGCGGGATTTGTAACCACTGAGCAGGCAGCCTGCCACAATTA
>CAYOEQ010000041.1:0-17529 GCA_964402775.1 uncultured Enterobacteriaceae bacterium | reverse complement strand
TAATCGACCGGTTTGGGCGGTTTCCACACCGCAACGCGGTACTCGGGCGGATTTCCTCCCCTGAAGAAATCGAGTTTATAAAAGAGCCCGACTCGTCGTTCTGAACGGCGCTCGTCAAGCCGGGGCACTACCGGGATGTAATCGCCGGCGCAAGAATTTCAAATAACGCAGGCCTGTTCCGTTTTATCTCATCAATGGTCAATCCCTCTAACGAGAACGGAAATTTGATCCATTGTTCCGTGGTATGCAGGTAATAATCAGGCTCACGCTCAGTTCTGTTATGGCTGGGTTTATACCAGGGTACGGCGACGCGGATATCATCAGGAGTATTCAGTTTCGCCCTGTCCCGTAGTTTTTGAATCACTGCATCAATCGTCAGGCCGGTATCAAATACGTCATCAACAATGAGTAACGGATCAGTATGACTTATGTTTTTAATCAAATAGTTCAAGCCATGTACCCGTACCTGGCCGGCGCGTTTGTTTATATCACTGTAAGATGACGTGCGGATAGCAATATGGTCGGTTTTAATGCCGAAGTATTCGAGTATTTCCTGCACGGCGATTCCAATAGGAGCACCGCCTCGCCATATAGCGATAATGAATTTTGGTTTAAACCCGCTTTTCAGAATCAAACTGCCCAATTTGAACGAATCTTCAAGCTGGCCTTGTGTAGTCAGGTAGAGCTTTTCCGACATCGAAAATTTTTTCCCCTATATTTGGTCAAGTATTATATCCTTTTGGAAATCGGATGCCTGTCTTAACACACTAAATAAATAAGAGTACCCCTGAACCCGGGATGATTTACTCATCATGGTATTGAGGATTGGATAAAGTATTCATCAATGCAGAAGATCAAATGCTGGATTCTTACCGGCTGGGTGTAAGAATCTACGCAAGTGATTTCAGACCGGATTTTATCGTCGGATTGTGGCGTGGGGGCAGTCCGGTGGGCATAGGTGTGCAGGATTGCCTCCAATACCTTGGGGTGGAAGCAGATCACATCTCCATACGCACCTCTTATACCGGAATGAGCACCTATCCTGAGATGATCGAGAATACGGCAGCCATACATGTACATGGGCTGCAATACCTGCTGGAAAACCTGGAAGCGGATAACAGGCTGTTGATTGTTGATGACGTGTATAACACCGGCCTGAATGCCAAGGCAGTGATTGAGCAGCTTTCCAATAAAACACGCAGGAATATGCCTGTGGACGTTCGTATAGCCGTCATCTGGTACAAGCCCGCCAATAATCGTACCGGGCGAAAACCGGATTATTATTTGTATGAAACCGATAAATGGCTGGTATTCCCCTACGAATTGAATGGGTTATCCATGAGTGAAATCTACCAGCGTAAACAGGGTGTAAAAGAAATCTTTGAAGAGCTGGAGGATTTCTTGCCCGCGGACGTATCGAATAATCCCCGCATTTGACACGGAAGTAAGCCGACCCCTCAAGGGCAGACTACCTCACCCTCAGAAGCCATGTATCTGCTTCACATCCCCATGTCGAAAAAAATAAAAACAATAGCGTAATACCGTCAGATATCAAGGAGAAAGAGCGGTATGATCGATCGCCCCGATAATGGCTATAATATGCCGTTCACTGGAAAACAATAAATACTTCGCTTCGAGGATCGTTCCAATGCTATCAGACATCGAGATTGCCCAGCGGGCAAGTAAAAAACAGATCATCGACCTCGCCGCCGAACAGTACGGCATCGGCAGCGAGCACCTGGAGCCTTACGGCCATTACAAGGCCAAGCTGTCGCTGGATTACATCGACAGCCTGCAGGACAACACCGACGGCAAGCTGATCCTCACCACCGCCATCAGTCCCACCCCGGCGGGAGAGGGCAAGACCACCACCACGGTCGGCCTGGGAGACGCCATGAACAGGATCGGCAAACAGACCCTGATCTGCCTGCGCGAACCCTCACTCGGCCCCTGCTTCGGCGTCAAGGGCGGCGCCGCCGGCGGCGGTTATGCCCAGGTCGTGCCGATGGAGGATATCAACCTGCACTTCACCGGCGACTTTCATGCCATCGGCGCGGCGCATAACCTGCTCTCGGCAATGGTGGACAACCACATCAACCACGGCAACCGCCTGAACCTGGACCCGCGCCTGATTGCCTGGAAACGGGTCGTGGATATGAATGACCGGGCCTTGCGCAAGATCGTCATCTCCCTGGGCGGCACGCCCAACGGCTTCCCGCGGGAAGACGGTTATGACATCACCGTCGCCTCCGAAGTCATGGCCATCTTCTGCCTGGCCACTTCCCTGGCCGATCTGAAGGAACGGCTCGGCAATATCGTCATCGGCTACACCCGGGGCGCCAGGAAACCGGTGCACGCCCGCGACCTGAACGCCCACGGCGCCATGGCGGCGCTATTGAAAGACGCCATCAAGCCGAACCTGGTGCAGACCCTGGAGAACAACCTGGCCATCGTGCATGGCGGTCCGTTCGCCAATATCGCCCATGGCTGCAACAGCGTGACCGCCACCAAAACCGCGTTGAAACTGGCGGACTACGTGATCACCGAGGCCGGCTTCGGCGCCGACCTGGGCGCGGAGAAATTTATCGACATCAAGTGCCGCATGGCCGGGTTGAACCCCGCGGCCGTGGTGCTGGTGGCCACCATCCGGGCGATGAAATACCACGGCGGGGTGAACAGGGAAGACCTGAACGTGGAGAACCTGGAGGCGCTGGACAAGGGCCTGGTGAACCTGGAACGGCACCTGAACAATATCCAGCAACACTACGGGCTGCCCTGCGTGGTGTCCATCAACCACTTCACCCACGATACCGACGCGGAGATCGAGATGCTGAAGAGCCGGGTGGAGGCGCAGGGCGGCAAGGCGGTAGTGGCCCGCCACTGGGCCGCGGGCGGCGCCGGCGCCGAAGAACTGGCGCGCACCGTTGCGGACGTGGTTGACAACAACCCCGGCAGCCACAGTTACGTGTACGAGGACGATGCTCCCCTGTGGGAAAAGATAGAGGCCGTCGCCAGGAAGATCTACGGCGCCGGCAGCGTCACCGCCAACAGCAAGGTGCGTGCGGAGATCGACAAGCTGAGCCGGGAATACGGCAGCTTCCCGGTGTGCATGGCGAAGACCCAGATGTCCTTTACCGCCGACCCCACGGTCCGCGGCGCGCCGGAAGGGCACAGCGTGGAAGTCAGCGAAGTCCGGCTCTCGAACGGGGCCGGGTTCATCGTGGCCATCGCCGGCAACATGATGACCATGCCGGGATTGCCCAAAGTCCCCGCCGCGGAGAAGATCGACGTGGACGCCGAGGGGAATATTACCGGGCTATTCTGAGCACCTTTGCGCCCTTCACCGGCTCGAATTTCAGCGCCAGCAGCGCCTTGTTGGCGTCCTCGAGCGCATAGCTCTCGGTCTCCGGCCGGATGGGTATGGCCGCGGCGATGTCCAGGAACTCCCGGATGTCCCGGCGGGTGATGTTGGCGACGCTCTTGATCTCCTTCTCGCGCCACAGGTGTTCGCCGTAGTCGAGACTGAGCAAGGCTTCCTTGTCGTTATCTTCCTTGCGGATGGCGTTGATCACCAGGCGCCCCCCCGGCCGCAGGTTCCGCATCGCCTCCACTACCGGTTTCCACGCCGGGGTGGTGTCAATGACGGCGTGTAACGGATCAGGACAGCGATCGGTGCTGTCACCGGCCCAGACTGCTCCGCACTGCCGCGCGAATTCCCGCGCGGACGCATCCCTGGCGAAGACGTAAACATCCGTATCCGGGTACAGGTGGCGGGCCAGTTGCAGCACCAGGTGCGCCGAACCGCCGAACCCGGTCAGACCCAGCCGGTCGCCGTCGTTGACCTGCGCCAGTTTCAACGCCCGGTAACCGATGGCGCCGGCGCACAGCAGGGGCGCGGCCTGCTCGTCGGTGAAAACCTCCGGGATGGGGTAGGCGTATTGCTCGGGAACGGTCATGTACTCGGCATAACCGCCGTTGACATCCTTGCCCGTCGCGCGAAATTCAGGGCTGAGGTTTTCATCCCGTCCACCGTCGGAATGGTGAATCCACCCGACCCCGACGCGCGTCCCCGGCGCAAAAGAACTGGCACCATTGCCGAGCTTCTCTACGATCCCGACGACCTCATGTCCCGGAACCACGGGAAGCCGGGGAGGCGTCAGGCGGCCCTCTATTTCATCCAGTTCCGTATGGCAGACGCCGCAGGCGGACACCTTGATCAGAAGCTCGCCGGGTCCCGGTTCCGGCGTGGGCAAATCCGCCGGTTGAAGGGGATTGCTGCCGGGTTCCAGTGGGGCAACTTCGGCTAATATCATTGCTTTCATGGAATGTAAGGTCTGGTCAGCAAAATTTGTTGTCCCGGTAAATTACGCGCCGGCGGGTCGTTGTGGGTGGCAGTATACCCCGGTATTTCACTGTCCGGCCCGTACCGGCCTTAACCCGGAGACCAGAGACTGAAGAGTGTTAAGGTTAATCTCTCGATTTTCTGAAACGAGTGTTCCGGGGCAGCATCCTCATTCAGGACGCATCTCAGGTATTCCTCGTTCAATATAAAGAAAATTATGCTCGCTACCTCTACATTGTCGAAATGACCCGGAATTTTTCCCTGTTCCTGAAATATCCCGATAAGCTTCGCAATCTGGCTCACTACGGTATTTTCCGCACCGTCAATCACATCCGTGAACGTAGTATCGTATTCTCCGGAATAAGGGACGCTGATTACCTGAAGAATATTTTTGTCACTCCAGTAATTTCCGAGTGACATATAACACCGCAACAGCAGAATGATGGCCTCAGAAGGATCCTCCGGCGGGTTGGACAGGACATTTTCTGCTTCATCCGTGATGCGTTGAAGTTCCGGGTCGAATATCGCCCGAAATATGTTTTCCTTGGTGCCGAAGTAGTTATACACCGTTGCGACGCCGACTTCCGCTTCCACGGCAATATTTTCCATCGTCGTTTTTTTGTATCCCTGACGCCGGATAATCTTCGCAGCCGAATTCAGGATGGCGGCGTGCCGTTTTATTTTCTGTTTTTCTCGCAGATTCATGTTTGCCTCATACGTACAAACGTATAGTGAGTGACGCCGGTCTGTCAACCGCAGGTGTGGGAGCCAAAAAATATAGTAGTTAAAATTACACTATCATGCTATAGTATTTTGTAAAATACCCTCAGTCTCAACAGGTCCACTCGCATGTGCACGGGAGGAGAACGATGAAGAAATTTAATCAACTGTTGTTATACGGATCAGTTCTTTCGATGGCGGCCGTGTTCTGTTCCGGCGTATTCGCCCAGGAAGCAGGCGCAGAGGACGGTGTGTTTACGCTGGAGGAGGTTGTCGTAACCGCAGCCAGACGCGAACAGTCAGCCCAGGATTATTCCGGGTCCTTGCAGGTTTTCTCCGGTGAGGAGCTTGACCGGCTGGGAGCCGATGACTTTGAGGATGTGCTGTTATCGGTTTCAGGCATCAGTTTTCGCGAGCAGGGCAACGGCTCAAAACGCCTCGGTCTGCGCGGCGTCTCAAACGTGGCGGGTTCGGATAACGGCGTAACCGCAACAGTTTCAACAGTCGGCATTTATTTGAATGATGTGCCGATCCTCAATACGTCGAACGTCCCTGATGTCGCGCTGTATGACTTGAACCGTATCGAGGTTCTGAAAGGACCACAGGGCACACTCTATGGCGAGGGCGCTATGGGAGGCGCGGTCAGGATCGTCATGAACGAACCGGATGCAACCGGGTTTGCCTTCGGCGGAGAGACTACGTTATCAGGCACCGAAGGTGGTGGGTTCAATTATGGCGCCAGGGGCTATGTGAATGTACCACTGGTGCAGGATAAGGTGGCGCTGCGCCTCGCCGGCGGTTTTGTTGATAACGATGGTTTTGTAGACAATCTTGCGCACGGCGATAAAGACCACAACAGTATGGACGCGCACAATGTACGCGCCTTGCTGAGTGCGGAGATTACGGATCGTCTATCCGCTGAAATCATGGTGTTATACGACAAGGAAACGCTGGATGAATTTGCACAGATGGATGAGACCATGCCCGATCTTCAGATCGTCTCTCTTGAACCCAGGTTCAATGAAGAAGAAACGAAGTTTTTTGGACTGACGCTGAATTACGACCTGGGCTTTGCCGGGCTTACGTCTGTCACCTCCTGGTATGACTACGAACGCGAACAGCTGGATCGGATCGCCGGCCTTTTAATCAGCCCTGTTTTTGGGCCTTTTGCTGCTATTGGGGGAGGCGCTATTACCGAAGAGCGTCTCCAGTTTGAAGCGCCAGTTGAAGCATTTTCCCAGGAGATTCGGCTCGTGTCCGAGGGCGACAAGCGCTTTGACTGGGTGCTGGGCGGCTTCTATCGCGACAAGGAGTTGGACTCGGTCGGCAACTTCCTGGCAGCGCCGGGTGAAGTATCAGCGATTAATGCAGGACTGGCGTTCGCGCCGATAATCTTGCCTGCAATCTTCCCTTTCCCGTTGCCGCCACTGGCTGACAACCTGATTGCAAGCTTTCCGATTAAGGATACCTTCGAGCAATTTGCCGTCTACGGTGAAGGAAACTTTGAGTTAACCGACGGCCTGGAACTCACGTTCGGCCTGCGCTGGTATGACGAGACTGTTGACCTGGTCAGCAGCGCCGTGGGCAGTAGTCTTCTAGCCGTAATCAACAATACTCTGACTGAATCGATCTCTGAAGATGGCGTCGTCTGGAAAGCAGGCCTTGCCTACAGGTTTACTGAGGACGCCCAAGTATATGGAATCGTATCAACGGGTTTCCGGTCGCCGGTCGTGAATAGTCAGGCCGCATTGGTGGGCGATCCTTTTGCGGAATCCGACACCACGACGAATTTTGAGTTGGGTTACAAGGGTACGTTTGCCGGAGGTCGAGCGACTTTGAATGTATCCGGGTTCTACGTTGACTGGAGTGATATACAGGCCGTGCTCTCCGAAGTTCCGGTAATCACCGCTTCCCCTGCATCCTTCCCCGGCAACGCCGGCGACGCGGAGATCTATGGTGTTGACGCTGATTTTGCAGCCTTGTTGTCAGAACAACTGAGGGTCGGATTTAACTTCGCCTATACGGATTCCGAGTTGGACAAATCAGAGCCGAACGCTTATGCCGTAGAAGGCGCCACACTGCCGAATGTACCGGAATGGACTGCCAATGGCTTTATTGAGTACCGGGCTCCTTTGTTTGATTTATACGAAGGCTTCCTGCGTTTTGATGCTTCCTTTTCGGATGATCAGGCAACACGCCTGATAACGACTGCGTCACCGTCCTTTCCTGCCGAGGACGGCTCATTTGTTGACTCATGGGCAATCGGTAATCTTCGTGCAGGCATTGAATCGGAAAATTGGGGAGTACACCTTTTTATTGATAATCTCTGGGACGAGAGAGCGGAGTTGGGTCGTGGTTCAACCGGCCTGGGTCCACTCTTCAACCCGGAGCGGATCAGCATCACGCGCCCCAGGACCTTCGGCGTTACCTTCAGGTATAATCACTGAGTTTCTTTTCATTCAGCCGGTTCAGGAATTCCAATGGAACCACACGACAAGGTTGCCTCCGTTTCACTGCCTTCCGAGGGAAAGCCGCTTGAGTTTGTACGGGAGCATCTCAGTTCTCTCGCAGTCATGGACCCTTATGCCCGTCATGCCCGCGCATTCCGCGGTCCCGAGGACGTCCAGGAGATAGGCAAATGGGCTTTTCAGCAGTTTGCCTCGGATAACGGTTTCTTTTCCCTGTATGCCCCCTACATGCGCACTATTGAACAGGAAGTGATTTCAATGGGCGTCAGCCTGCTGCACCCGGGGGAAACGTCAACGGGAAACTTTACCAGCGGCGGCACGGAAAGTAATTTCTCGGCCATGAAGGCGGCTAAAATGTGGGCCAAAGAGCATCTTCCGCATGTAAAAAAACCCAATATTGTTGCGCCCTATACCATCCATCCGTCGTTCCGGAAGGGCGCCGTGTACCTGGACATGGAAGTGATTACAACTGACCTGGACGAAAACGGCCGGGGCATCCCTGAAAAGATAGCCGCTGCAATGAACGAGGATACCGTGATGGTCGCCGCGTCCGCCCCGTCATGGCATTACTCCAATATCGATCCCATTCCCGAAATAGCGGCCATCGCGGATAAGGCCGGGGTGTGGATGCATGTCGATGGCTGTATCGGTGGTTACCTTTCACCCTTTCTTGAAGAACTTGGTATTAACCTGACTCCGTGGGACTTCCGGGTTCCCGGTGTCATGTCCATCTCCGCCGACCTGCATAAATATGGTTATTGCCAGAAGCCGTCCTCGACCATTTTCTGGCGCGAAAAAGCGCTGCAGGATTATCACTACGTCTATATCGAAGACCCGTTTCTTGGCCCCTACAAAATGGCCGGATTTGCCGGTTCGCGGTCGGCAGGACCAATCTTTGCGGCCTGGGCGGTCATGACCTACCTGGGTAAAGAGGGATACCTGCGCCTGACCCGCCGGCTGCTCGATCTGAAATCACGCTTCATTGAAGGTATCAACGCAAACCAGGGGCTTCGTCCCTGGGATATCGATGTCATGCCGATGCACTTCAGTTCCGACGAAGCGCCACTGGACGTGATCTACCAGGGCCTCACCAATCGGGGCTGGATGATGCTCGGCCTGATAGAGCCCCCTGCGATCACCATTTGCGCCGACCCCAGTTGGAGCGATGAAGACGTGGAACTGTTTCTCCGGGACCTCGCGGCGTCCACGCAGGACGCATTGACCGGGAAGGCGACCGAGGGCGGTCAGATACGGTACGGCTAGGCGGGTTTGATTTATCTGTGCCGTAGTGAGCGGACAGGGATACATACCGGTGACAAAATATAATAATTCTCACTCAGGCAGGAGGGCGGACGCAGGCGCCGGTCGGTTTATTTCGCGGCGGGATTTTCTGGGCGGCATGGCGTTGGGAAGCGGCGCCACCCTGTTGAGCGGCCTTGCGCCCTTCCAGGTCCTGGCCAAAGCGCGCGGTTTCAGTATCCCCCCCATCGACCCGGCCCAGGCAAAACTGTTTGACGGTCCGAGTGGGGTGGGGGATTACCAGGGGAATAACGGCAATACCTGGGATGTCCTGACCAGGGCCCATCTTGTCCGCGACAAGCATTACGCCGATCTTGACTCCCTGTCTTTCGAAGATGGAGGCGATGACTACGATGTCATCCTGGTAGGCGCCGGTCCGGCCACTATCGGCGCCTGCCTTCACTTCACCAGGCAACGGGGCGGTAAAGTCAAGGGACTGGTGCTGGAAAACCACAATATTTTCGGCGGCATGGCCCGGCATAACCAATTCGAGGTGAACGGCCATACCATCTACGGCCCCCAGGCTTCCAACCTGGTATTCCTCCCGAGAAAAGCCGGTGACCAGATGCTGGGCGAGGATCTCCTGTTTGATGAGTTCACGGAAGTCGGCATGCCCCTGCACTATGATCCGGTTGAATTGACGGGAACGGACAAGGCATTGGAAGCGGACGTTTCCAATTACATATTCATGTGGCCGTCCCCGGTGTCCGACAGTATTGCCATGTTTGGTCCGGTCACAAGGGAAAACCCGGAACCCGGCTTTGTCACCAATCCCTGGGTCAACGGGTTCGAGGGGTTGGGATACGGCGAGCAGGTGCAGCGGGACCTGAAGCGCTGGATGTGGGACCTGCGTCTTGACCGGCCGGCAGAGGGCCTGGATCGTTGGCTCGACAATATGAGTTACGAGGAGTTGCTGGTGGACGTGCACGGCCTCTCCCCGGAAGTCGCCCGCTTCAGCGATCCGATCCTGGCTACCGCAGTCGGCCTGGGCGCCGGGACCTGTTCGGCCTACGTGGCGGCCACCCACATGGTCATGCCGGGGGCGATGCGGAACGGCGACCCCAATACGGACATCCTTTTGAATCCCGGCAATCGCAACCTGAAAGCAGGCTGGCAGGCCGCCAACGCGGCCTGTTTTCCGGGCGGCAACAGCTTTCCGTTCCGGTATTTCGCCAAGTATATCTGGCCGGATTGCCTGCAAGGTGTGCGCACCCCCCGCGAAGTGATGGAATCGGATATCCGGTTTGATCGGCTGGATACGGAGCAACACCCGATCCGCATGCGCCTGGGGGCGACGGTAGTGGACGTGCGCCACGTTCCGGGCAGCGGGCAGCAACGCGTGCGGGTGATTTATGAAAAAGACGAGCGGTTGTTTGCGGCACACGCCAAATCGGTCATTCTCAGCAGCGCCAACTGTGTCAACCGTCATATTCTCGGTGATGCGCCGGGAGATATCGGCAAAGCCATGGAGGTATTCGATTATGGCCCCGTCATTGTCGCCAATGTCGCGTTGACGAACTGGCGTTTCATGGAAAAGCTGGGCATTACATCGGTGCTTTACCGGGATGGTGAGTTCGGGTTTATGTGCAACATCCGCAACCCGCTGGACATCGGTGGCTACCGGGCGCCGTTTGACCCGGACAAGCCCATCGTGTTGAGTTTCTATGCGCCGTTGCTGAACAGGGACCTTCCCGCCAGGGAACAGGGTGTCGCGCTGCGCTGGGAGATGCTGTCCACACCTTACCGTGAGATCGAACAGAAGATCATTCGCCAGATGGTGGCGATGTTCGGCCGGGGCGGCTTTGAGCCCGGGCGGGATATTGCCGGGATCACCCTGAACCGCTGGGGGCACGCCTTTTCGGTGCCTTATCCGGGTTTCTATCATCCCGCTGACGGTGGTCCGTCCAATGCTTCGGTCCTGGCGGAAGGTTATGACCGCGTGTTCTTTGCCAATGCCGAACTCGGCGGCATGCAGAGTTTTGCCGGCGGTCATGCGCGCGGCCGGGAAGCGGCCGAGAAAGTATTGAATATAATTTAGGAATCTCTGATTAAGTCAGAGCTTCAATTTATTTCGATAGGGGTTCACACACATGCTGCGTTTTGCGATTGATGTCGGCGGCACCTTCACCGACATCCTGTGCCTTGATAATGAGAATCAGCGCTTCCTGGTGGGAAAGGTGCCGACCACGCCAGCAAACCCGGACGAAGCCTGCATCAATGCGGTGGAGACGGTGCTTACGGAAGAAATGCTCAACAAGGCCGCCCTGTTTTGCCACGGCGCCACGGTCGGCCTGAATGCGATCCTGGAACGGCGGGGAGCGACTGTCGGGCTATTATGCAGCGCCGGGTTCAGGGACATCCTGGAAATCCGCCGCGGCGGCAGGCCGGAGGAAGACAATAACCTGCTCTGGGCGCCGAAGGAGGCCTTTATCGGCCGCGATCTGCGTATTCCGGTGCGTGGAAGAATGCTGCTTGGAGGAGAAGAGCTTAAACCCTTCCACAAGGAAGACGTGGTTGAAGCGCTACAGGTTTTCGAGAGCAAGGGCGTGGCTGCCATTGCGGTCGCCTTTATCAATGCCCATAAATTCCCCGACCATGAACTGGCAGCCGAAAAAGTCCTGCGTGAGCAGGGCTTTGAAGGGGATATCTCCCTTTCCCATGTCGTATCGGGGGAATTTGATGAATACGCCCGCACCTGCACTACGGTTATCGATGCTTATGTGAAGGCGCGCCTGGCCCACTACCTGCGGCGTCTTGACAGCAGGCTTGCCGACAGGGGTTTCTCCGGCAATTCCCTGATTGCGCGTTCCGGGGGTGGGGCAGTGTCCTTTTCCGAGGCGGAGAATCGCCCGTTTGAAACCATAAATTCCGGCCCGGTCGGCGGGGCCGAGGGGGCCGCCACCTTGGCCAGGCTGGGCAATTTTGGCGACCTCATCACGGCCGACGTGGGCGGCACCAGTTTTGATACCTGCCTGATAGTAGGCAACCGCCCCAGCCTGGCCCATGAAGGCATGATCGATGGCGAGGTGCTGCAGGGTTCCTGGGTAGATATCCGGTCAATAGGCTCCGGGGGAGGCTCCATCGCCCATATCGACAAGGCAGGCATGTTGCAGGTAGGACCACGTAGCGCAGGGTCCGTTCCGGGACCGGCCTGTTACGGGCGCGGCGGGACAGAGCCCGCAACCACGGATGCGGCGTTCTATCTCGGTATGCTCGGGGACGGAAGGTTCGAGAGCGGCATGACACTGGACCGGGACAGGAGTGAGCAGGCCATCGCCGGGGTTGCCGGCAGGCTCGGCCTGGATGTCGAGCAGACGGCAATCGGCATCATGCAGATTGCCTCCGCCTCCATGGCAAATGCCATCAGGGAAATCACGATTGAGCGCGGCGTCGACCCGCGCCGGTTGAAGTTGTGCGCTTTCGGCGGGGCGGGTCCCATGTTAAGCACATTGATTGCGCGGGACCTCGGGATAAGCGAGATCATCATCCCGCCTTTCGCCGGCAATTTTTCCGCCTGGGGACTGATGACTACCGATCCCGTCCAGGAGAACAGCACTTCGGTGGTGTTGCCGCTTACCCGGGAAACCCTGGACGGCCTTGGCAGCGTCATTACAAACCTGTTTGAGGAAATCGACCGGCGTGTCTCCGATCTTGCGCATCTCGGGGAACGGGTCGAGTCCCTGGAGTTCGATATGCAGTATGAAGCCCAGGTTCACAGGCTGAGAATGCCGGTGAAAATCGAAAACCGCAGGCTGATGGAAGACAGGGAAACGATAGAAAGAAAATTCCACGCGTTGTACCAGGACATCTACAGCGTGGAGCTCACCGATCCGCTGATTATCGTGAATTGCCGCGCCGTCATTCGGACAGTGCTTCCCGATGATGAATTTACCAACCAGGAGGTCGACATGGCAACCGGCGCAAGTGATACAAGACCGGACGTGAGGGGATATTCATTTACCAGGAAGGAATGGCTGGATTTCCCGGTGTCACCCAAGAGCAGAATCGGTCCGGACGAAATCATTTCCGGTCCCGCCATTGTCTATGAAAATACCGCAACAACCTATGTGGACGCGGGCTGCTCCCTTGAAAGGGGCCCGTTGAACTCCCTGGTGATCAGGCAAAATGGGGATGCATCATGACAGAGCGTGAATTGAGTGTATACCAGGCTGAACCCTCACGCAGCGCCGGGCTCCCGGCGGAAGACAAGATACTCACGGTAGTCGTACGCCACGCGTTGAACTCGGTGGCCCAGCAGATGAAACGAACCGTCATCCGTACCGGCTATACCCTGGTCATCACCGAATACCTGGATTTTGCGGTGTCTCTTTATGATCGGCATCTCCGCCTGATAGGGCAGGCGCAAACCATGCCCCTGTTTGTGAGCGGGATGAATTTCGCGATTAAAAATGCCGTGCAATACCACGGTGGCGCCGAAAACCTGAAGCCGGGCGACCTGATGATGTACAACTGGCCGTACGGCACCGGCGCGCACGGCAATGACTCGGTGATGTTCGAGCCGATTTTCCATGAGAGTGAAATCGTCGGGTATTCGGCAGTGAAGATTCACATCATCGATATCGGCGGCATAGCCCTGTACCCGTCGGACTCGACGGATGTATTCCAGGAAGGGACTTTCTTCAGGGGTGAGAAAATCTACAAGGAAGGCAGGCTTAACGAGGAACTGTACAACTTTTTCATGAATAACGTCCGGGTGCCGAACATCGTTGACGGCGACCTCAAGGCCCAGGCCGCGGCCGTCAAAACCGGCGTTCGCGAAACACAACAGGTCATTGAACGCTACGGGCTGGACGTTTTCGAGGCATGTATCGAACACTTTCTCGATCACGGCGAAGCACAGGTGCGGGAGTACATCAAGGGACTTCCGGATGGGATCTATCGCGCCGAAACCGGCGTTGATAATAATGGCGTTACCGAGGATCCTATCCGCTTCGAAGTGGAAATGAGGATTGAAGGTTCCGAAGCCATATTCGATTATTCCGGCGCGCCGGACCAGACCATGGGACCGTACAACTGTCCGATGCCGTCAACGGTAGCCGGCTCCCTGCTGCTGTTCCCGGCGCTGGCCTGCGGGCATGAATCCCCCAACGAAGGGCACTTCAGGCCCGCCAAAATCATCACCAGGCCGGGGTCCATTTATCATCCCATCCCACCGGCGCCCTGTTTTCTGTATGCGTGGCCGTTCCTTCCGGCCATGGATAATTTTTACCGGGCCATCGACGAAAAAGCCCCCGGCCGCGTGCCCGCCAGCGCGGGCGGCATCGGTTCCTCCGCGCTGTATCACGGCATCGACAAGACCGGAAAACCCTGGGCCGGCGGCACGGTGCGCGGCAACGGCAAAGGCGCCATGCCGACGCGCGATGGCGGCATCGGCCCGCATATAACCATGGCCGGCCAGGTGTACAGCGCCATTGAGAAGGTCGAAGCGTTTGAGCATGTGGTAGTTCTTGAGACGGACCTGGTCCGGGATTCATCCGGCGCGGGAACCTTCCGCGGCGGCCAGGCGCTGCTCTTCAGGTGGAAAGTGCTGACGGACGTGATGATGTCATCGATAGTTGAATGGCGCACCGGGAACCTGCTCGCCTGGGGCCTGCATGGCGGTGAGGCCGGAACCATTCACCATTGCACGGTCCTTATGCCCGATGGACAGCGGGTGGACGCCAACAAGGAATCCAATCTCCTGGTTCCCGAGGGATCCATAATTGAAATGTATACAGGTGGTGGCGGTGGTTACGGCGACCCGGCCGAACGCGCTGTGGAACTTGTCAGGCGCGACCTGGTTGAAGAGCGCATCAGCAGGGAATATGCGCAAAAGCATTACCCGGAGCAACTCTCGACGATAGACCGGGATTGATCGTCGTCGGCATTCGGCGCAGAAACTGGGTTTTTACCCAGACCTCGGAATTTAGAGGGAACTGCTGGCCCGGGGCTTCGACAGTTTCTTTTTGCTTCATCATAGGGGATAATTCACGCTACGCGCCCGTAGCTCAGCTGGATAGAGTACCTGGCTACGAACCAGGCGGTCGGGAGTTCGAATCTCTCCGGGCGCGCCATTTTCTCTCGGGTGCGTACCGGTCAACCAGAGTTCGAAGAAAGACGGCGCCAGTCTCACAGAACCCGGTTCTTTGGCGCGGGACCTGATAGACTCCATAATGAACAAGTTTATTCATTAAACATTGACTAAATTTGTTCATTATGGCAGTCTGGCCATATGGACCCGAGATTCCTGCCCCATAACAGCCACCTTGATAACCCGGCCGGGTTTGCTGAACAAGACCCCCAATTACGCCTGCTGCAGCGTCAGATACACCAATATCGCTCGGGGCTGCTGGCTGAATTAACTGCCGCCTCACCGGGTATTTACACGTTAGGAGGAGGGCGGCAAATCGGTAAATCGACCCTGCTGAAACAGTGGATGAATGAACTGCTGGCACAGGGTGTCGCGCCCCAATCGATCAGTTTTTTTACCGGCGAACTTATCGATGACCATCACAGCCTCCTGGGGTTGATGCAGGCTCAACTGGGTGCTTCGCATACGGATTCCGTCAACTACCTGATTATTGACGAAGTAACGTATATTCAGCAGTGGGATAAAGCAGTCAAATACGCCGCAGACGCGGGCATGCTGGAGCATACCATCCTGATGTTGACCGGTTCGGACCTGGGTTTAATCAGGGATGCGCGCATGCGCTTTCCCGGACGGCGCGGCAGGGCGGAGGTGGTGGATTTCCATATGCATCCGCTTTCGTTCAGGGAATGTTTGAACCTGAAAAAACCGGACATCAATGCCGATGATGTCGTCTGCCAACCCGGGGAGATTGGAGCAAACACTCTCGATACGATTTACCGGGAGTTCGATCAGTACCTGTTGCACGGTGGATATTTGACAGCCATCAACGATATGGCCGAGTACGGACAGATCAATAAAACCACCTTGAATACATACTCTGACTGGATAAGAGGCGATGTGATGAAACGCGGCAAACAGGAAAATTACCTGCGCGAAATCATGACGGCAATTATCAAACGCTACAATTCACAGGTTACATGGAACGCACTGGCGCGTGACCTGTCCATTGATCATCCCAAAACCGTGGCTGATTATATTGATGTGCTGGTGAACATGGATGCCGTATTCGTACAGTCTGCATTGCTGGAAGACAAGCTGGTCGGCGCACCCAAAAAGGCCAGAAAACTGATGTTCTGTGATCCGTTTATATTTCATGCCGTACATGCCTGGATAAAACCCGTTGCCGAGCCCTGGAATGCACAAATCCTGCCGCTCGTTGAGGATCCGGAATGGATATCCCGATTGGTCGAAGCCGCCGTAATTACGCACCACCGCCGATTCTTCCCCACTTACTACATCAAGGCCCGGGGTGAAGTGGATATTGCCTATATCGATAACGGGAAGTGCTGTCCTGTAGAGATTAAATGGACTAATCAGTTGCGGCCCAAAGACATCAAACAGATCAGCCAATATCCGCGGGGTGAAATTTGGACCAAAACCAGGTCCTGGGGGGACATAAACACGGTTAAAACCTATCCTTTACCGCTGAAACTGCTTCAGACAGGCGCTGAATACATAACCGGTCAACCAGGTTTCGAAGAGAGAGTATGTCAGCTTGTCTGCTAATAAGGCCTTTCCAAATCCTTGAACATGGGAAAATGCTTCAGGTTAAGTGTAGCCAGATTCAAACTGTGAGATTCAGCGGTTGCGGCAATTAACGCATCTATCGCTCCTACACCATGACTTGCGCGATATTTTTTCAGGTATTCGCCTGCTTTAACCCCGATGTCGTGGGTAATATCCAGCACTAAAGCATGGTTTATCATCCCTTCGATACGGCGCCGCTCCCGTTGCCCCTGATTCCTGCATAGAGTTCCATGATGGTTATGCTCGATAGCTGCGGCGCAGCCGACAAGGCATGTATATAACTGACTGCCTGGTGTTTTTGCCGCAGATAATCTATGACAATGCAAGTATCAAGCAGGGCATGGTTCATTGCTGCAAATCGTCGATCCTGGCGTCCATTTCAGCGCGATAGTCAGCTATATACGAATCAATGTCATCCCGGTCTTTCCAGACACCACAAGCTTGAGACCAGCTTTCCTGCCAGCTTGCCTGTTCTTTCCGGGCTTCCTCAATTGCCATATCAACCCCGCGCCTGATGAGTTCGCTTTGTTTTCTTCCCGTAAGCCTGGCGATGGCCTGCAGTTGAATTTTCTGATCTTCACGCAGGAATACTCGAGCTTTTGCATTTCAATAATACCGGGGTTTCATGTATATCCTCCATATTATATATGGCGAATGTGGTTTGACAACACACACAGAACCCGGCTCACGACACGACGTCAAAAACGCTCCCACACTTCCTTTTCCGGTCGTCGGTCGCCTTCCGTCCTGCCTGGAATCGGCGCCAGCGGCAGGGAAACATCACCCGGTTCAATGGTGAAAGTGAAATCGAGGGAGTACCATGGACCGGTCACTTCCGGGTCCGGCGCCGGATCGTCTTCGTGATAAACATAATGCACGCCAGAACGGGCCCAACAGGTTGGCAGTGGTTTCGTCCTGGCCGCGGCCATTGTTCAGGAGACACACCAATGATGACAGGCCGAGAGTACCGGCCAGTAACACCATTTCGTTATGACTTTTGGTCGTCAGTTGCCCCGCCTGAG
>CAYOEQ010000040.1:0-17579 GCA_964402775.1 uncultured Enterobacteriaceae bacterium | reverse complement strand
GTCCCATGCACACCGGACATCCTGCCGATGATTATCCGCTTGTCCGACTCATTGCCAGCCTGCGCCGGCATGGGAATCAGCCTGAGCCGGCTTGGTTTCCGGCGTTGATCTTTATCAGTCCGGCCACGCGCTCCGTGGGCTGCGCCCCCTGGGACAGCCAGTAGTCTATCCGCTCCTGTTCCAGTTTCAGTTTCTCCTCCCGGCCGCTGGCTATCGGGTTGAAAAAACCCAGCCGTTCTATATACCTGCCGTCCCGCGGACTGCGCGAATCCGCGGCAACAATGTGGTAAAACGGCCTTTTCTTTGCGCCTGCCCGGGCTAATCGTATCGTTACCATATATACACCTTGTACCGGATCTGGTTCTCCGATGAAAAAAGTGCGTTATTGTATTATGTTTTACAAAAAAAAGAAAACGCTTGATTGAACATGGAAACCACCCCTGTTACAGACGAGGCAACACCTGCGCGGGAGAAAGCGCGCCTGCGGCATTTCCTGAAGCAAAAACGCAGGGAACTGCCGCAGCGGCTGCGGCCGGAATACGACCGGGCCATTCGCGCACGCCTGCTGGAGCAGGCGGCGCCGGCCGGTACGGTTTTCTGTTACGTGTCGGCGGAGATGGAAGTGGATACCCGCGGCATCATCGACTGCCTGCGCGGGTCGGGTATAACAGTGCTGATCCCGAGGATACTCAACCGTGAAAAAATGATCGCCGTGGAGTTTGACGGCTGGGACAGGTTGCAGGTCGGACAACTCGGCATACTCACGCCGGACTCAGACGAGGAATGGCCCGGAGAGGCGGACCTCTGTATCACGCCGGGCCTGGGTTTTACCCCGGACGGCAGGCGTATCGGCTACGGCAGGGGCTATTATGACAAGTGGTTTGCCGCGCATCCCCGGAGCGCGCGGGTGGCGCTGTGTTATGAATGCCAGATCGTGGATGATATGCCGGTCACCAGTACAGACGTGCGGGTGGAGAAGATCATCACGGAGAAGCGCATCATCAGTTGTCAGGGACCAGGGGCTAGGGGCTAGGGACTAGTGATTGGTAAATGGGACAAAAGGTCGTTATTTCCCCCTAACCCCTGGCCCCTGGCCCCTAACCCCTGACTCCCGTCCCCACAAGGCTGCCAACAGTGAACCGCTGATATTATGCCAGACGCTGAACAGGGCGCCGGGCAACGCGGCGGCCAGCGGAAACTTCGTCAGTTCGACCAGGGCGATTGCAAGTCCGGAATTCTGCATGCCCACTTCAATGGCCAGGGTGCGCCGGATGCGTTTGTCACACCCGAACAGCCATGCCAGGCAATAGCCGCCGGCCAGGCCGGATAAATTGTGCAGGCATACTGCGGTGATAACCGGCGCCGCAAGCAACGCCAGCTGGTCACGGGTATTGGCAATTATGATACCGATGATCAAAACGACGGCAACCGCGGACAGTCCCGGAAAGACGCGTTTGGCCGGCCGTATCCTGTCACCGAACCGGTAATTGATTAACACGCCCAGGGTGACCGGCGCCAGGATGATGGTAAAGATATTAAACATCATGGCCAACACCGGCACGGGGACTTTCTGCCCGATGTATACCCAGGTCAGCAACGGCGTCAGCAGTACCGCCAGCACCGTGGACACGGCCGTCAGGGTAATCGATACGGCCACCTCGCCTTTCGCCAGGTAGCAGATGATATTGGATGCGGTGCCGCCGGGGCATGAACCCACCAGCACCATGCCCAGGGCCAGTTCCGGCGGCAGGCCCATGGACTCCGACAGCAGCCAGGCGATAAACGGCATCAGGATGAACTGCAGGGCAACGCCGATCGTGACCGGTTTCGGACTCCTGATCACGTTCCGGAAATCATCCGGGAGCAGGGTCATACCCATGCCCAGCATGACCAGGCCGAGCAGCGGGACGATGTATCCCCTGAAAGGGAGCAGCGCTTCGGGACAGAGGAAGGAAAAAACGCTGATGGCGACGGCCCCCAGCGGAAACAGTGTTGTCGTTCGCATATCTTGAAAAATGTTATTCTGTACGTAATGTGCGACCTGACCCCATTCATCCGCCGTTGCCGCAACCAACTGGCGGCGGCGCTGTTCTGCCTGGTCGCGCAACCCGCCGGCGCGGCCGTCATTCTGACCGACAGCAGCGACTGGCCCCTGTACGGGCGCACCTTCGACAACCAGCGTTTCAGTCCCCTGTCCCAGGTCAATGCCGGCAACGTGGAGCGATTGCGGCTGGCCTGGCGTTTCAACACCGGCAAGTTCGGGTCGTTCCAGACCTCGCCCATTATACGGGACGGAATCATGTACGTAACGACCCCTTACAACGATGTCATAGCCCTGCGCGCGGGCACGGGTAAAGTGTTGTGGCGTTACCGCCATGACCTGGCGGAAGACAGGAGTTTCTGCTGCGGCCCCGCCAACCGCGGGCCGGCGCTGAGCGCGGACAAGGTGTTCAGCGTCACCATCGACGCCAGGTTGATCGCCCTGGATCGGAAAACGGGCAAAGTAATCTGGGACACGGCAATCGCAGATACCGACGCGGGCAAGGCGGAACAACTCGACCCGTTGCTGGGCGTGGATGAACTGAAAGGCGCAAGACAGTCGGGGCAGACCGGGTACACCGCCAATCTGGCTCCGCAGGTATTTGCCGGTAAAGTCCTGGTGGGCATTTCCGGCGCGGGTTACGGCCTGCACATGGACCTTGATCAGGACGGCGACTATGTATTGTCGGTCGGCGGGCTGTCCGGCGGGGGCCATGGGTTACGCGGCTTCATCGTTGCTTACGATACGGAGACAGGCGAGGAAATCTGGCGCTGGTACAGCACTCCGGAATCCGGCTGGCAGGGCGAGTGGCGGGAGGAAACCGGGTATGGCGTACCGTTGAACCGGGACCTGAAAGCAGAGAAACACGCCAACAGGGCCTATGCCGATACCTGGCGCTACGGTGGTGGTTCGATCTACACCACACCGGCCATCGACCCTGAACTGGGCCTGGTGTATATCGGCACCGGCAACCCGTCGCCGCAGATGGACGACTCGACCCGTCCCGGCGACAACCTGTACACCGTCAGCCTGGTCGCCCTGGAAGCGGAGACGGGCAGGCTGCGCTGGCATTACCAGCAGGTGCCCCATGACCGCTGGGGCTATGACGTCGCCAGCCCGCCGGTACTGTTCGACCTGGTTGAAAACGGCAGGACCGTGAAGGCGGTGGGACAGGCGAGCAAGCTCGGCTGGTTCTTTATCCATGACCGGCAGACCGGTAGGTTGATCCGGCGCACCGAACCTTTCATCAAGCCGGAAAACCTGTTCGCGCGGCCGACAGAGGACGGCGTGCGCATCGTGCCCGGCACCCTGGGCGCAGTGTCCTGGTCTCCGGTCGCGTACCACCCCGGCCTGCAACAGGTGTACATTCCCGGCATTTACCAGCCCTCACTGTTCTTTTCCAGGAAACTGGAACCGCAACCGGGTGCGCCCTGGCAGAGCCTGTCGTTTTTCAAAAAGGCCGATGAACCCGATTGGGGCGTGCTCAGCGCCATCGACGTCGTGTCCGGCAAGGTAAGCTGGCAGCAGAAAGTGGGGCGGCCCATGGTCGGCGGCGCGCTGGCCACTGCCGGCGACCTGGTATTCGCCGGTGAAGGCAACGGCCGCTTCGTCGCCTATGACGCCCACAGCGGCGCGCCCCTGTGGGAATACATGAGTGAATACGGCGTCAACGCCCCACCGGTCAGCTATATGCACAAGGGCAAACAATATATTACCGTTGCCGCGGGGGGAAATTCCCTGTTCGGCTACGAGGTCGGCGACGAGATACTGACGTTCAGCCTGGAATGATTACGCAGGTTGATCCGCAGATGGCGCAGATTAGCGCAGATGCAATAATGGAGCCTCTGAATTAATCAGAGGTGCCTAATGTTAATTCTGTATAATCCATATTTTATAATCGGGAAAAATCAATGACCGTAAAAGAAAATGTAAAAAACCCGGACGTGTGGCTGCGCGGCCTGTTTATCCTCATTTTCGGCGTTATTCTATACTTTGCCGTTATCCTTGTGTGGCTGGTGGTTGTCTTTCAATTCGTTACAAAGCTGCTGACGGGTGATCTGAACCGGCAAGTGGCCGATTTCAACGGCGGACTGCTGCGTCACATCTCCCTGATCCTGGGTTATATCACTTTCCAGTCGGATGACAAGCCGTTCCCCTTCAGTCCCTGGCCGGAAAAAGCCAGAGAGCCTGCGCCCAGGACCAGAACCAGGCGCCGTTCTACCCGTTCACCTGCAAGAAAAAAGGAAACCGAATAGCGTTATCCCTGCCGCTAGCCCGGGTGGGCCAGGCGGTAGACCTGTCCGATCCAGTTGTTGATGACGGATTCGGCGCTGTCATGCCAGGTGTTGTCCAGGCCGGGACTGATCAGTTGCTCCGGGAACAGCGGCAGGTCCCCGCCATTGTTCCTGGCCGCTGCCACGCGATCCCGGTACTCTGCCAGTATCGCCCTGGTCTGCAGGCTGAAATAATTCTCAGGATACGGCGGGTATGCGTCAGTCTCGCCCGAGAAATACCGCAACACCTCCCGCTTGTATTCCTTGAACAGGCTGTTCGCGTCATATTCGGGATGCCCCTGGAAAAATACCAGGCGCAACCCGTCCTCGCTGACAGCCAGGTGCACCCCGACCTCGTCGCTTTGAGCCAGCACCTTCAGGCCGGCCGTAGCGAACTGCTGCGGCGTCACCACATTGAAACGGGAGTGCGGCACATCAAAGCGGGTATTCATGCCGGCCACCAGGGGATGCGAACGGTCCACGACCCGGTGTGAATAAACGCCCCAGCACTTGTCGGGCAGCGCGACCCGGCGCTGCCGGTAACGGAACTGCAATACCGCATGGGTAGCCAGACAAGAACACAATATGGACGTGACATTGTCACAGGCCCAGTCAACCACCTTGATCAGCGGGTCCCAGAATTCCTGCCGGTCCAAGGCCGGGTCGACTACATTGGCCCCGGTGATGATCAACGCATCCAGTCCGTCGGCCTGTATCTCCTCAAAACTCTTGTAATACCTGTCCACGTGCTCCCGGCCTTCCCTGCTGCGCTGCAGTTCCTTCAGGGTGAACGGGTGCAGGTAAAACCTCGCTATCTGGTTACTTTCACCGACCAGCCGGAAGAACTGTCTCTCCGTGGCCTCCAGGGCCTTGTCCGGCATCATGTTCAGCAGGCCGATATGCAGCTCGCGCACCTCCTGGCTCAGGGCCGTGTCCCGGGGAATGACAAGACTGCCTTCGCTCTCAAGCCGCGCAAAACTGGGCAAGTCAGTATTAGCTACCAACGGCATCAGTCCGACCCCTTCTCATGCCTGTCAAGGACGCCGGCGATGACCTCAATGAAATCCTGTTCCGATGCGACACCGAGTACCTCATCGCTGGCAACGGTATAACCATACCTTGCAGCAATCTGCTCATAGCGTGGAATGCGGGCGCGGAACAGCCTTGGGAATACCCACCTGACAAAATCATCGGGTTCTACCAGGGCGATATAATCCAGGCCCCGTTCCTGCATGTAACCGGCCAGTTGCTCGTCCAGGAATGCGTCCTGGTAATACAAGGGCTTGGGGTCCTGCTCCGCCCGGGCTATCAACTCCTTTTCATCTGCTGCCGAGGCCTTCATGTACAACACCAGGGTATGCCGAGCCAGCATCCCGATCACGTCATCATCGAGTTCGCACAGGCTGCCGCCGGCGTCATTGACGAAATGGGCGTAACCGTACACTTCACGGGCCCTGTGCATGAATTCCGGCACGTCGTTCATGGAATTTATCTCCGCGACCCGGTGCAATTTCTGCCGGCGTTTGAACTCCTTCAGGTCCAGTCCGCCCAGTTCCGGATTACCCAGCTTGCCCAGAAAACTCGACAGGGGTTTCAGGTTGTCGATATCAAGGTTGTTGGTGATATAGATCGAATCGGAACGCAACAACTCCCGGGTAAACGGTATCTGCATGACATGCTGCTTGATGTTGTCCAGGATAGGTTCATCCAGGTAGCGGGTGCCGATACGGTAATCGCCGGAATAATGGAACCAGTTATGACGCCGCAGCTTCCTGGCCAGGGTGGTCTTGCCCACCCCGGACATACCCAGGAGCGTCACGGACTTGTGGCCCCAGCGCCTGAATTCATCACCACTTAATTTCATATTCTTCGGAAAAGTTGAAGCAAGACAACCAGTATAAAACAAGCATGGAGAGTATAAAACGGGAGATTACCCCGTTTGGAGGTCTTTCCGGGGACGGATTTGAAATCCGTCCCCTTACACCGACAACCGGTCCTGCAATGGAAGACGGCGGATGCGTTGTCCGCTTGCCGCGAAGATGGCGTTACACAAGGCCGGCGCCAGAGGCGGGGTGCCGACCTCCCCCATGCCGCCCGGGGCTGCGCCGCTCTCGATGAAATACACCTCCATGGACGGTGCGCGGTCCATGCGTACCATGCGGTAATCGGTAAAGTTGCTCTGCCGGACGCGGCCTCCGTCGATTGCGATATCTCCGAACAGGGCCGCAGTCAGTCCGTAGATGATGCCGCTCTCAACCTGGCCCCGGGCAATGGCGGGGTTGATGACTTCTCCCGGGTCGACCGCAGCCACCACTTTTTCCACCCGCAACCTGTCGCCCGCTAAAGATACCTGCACCGCCTGCGCCACGATTGAACCGAAGCTGGCGACCACGGCAAGCCCCATGCCGGAATTATCCGGCAAGGCTTTCCCCCAGCCGATCTTCTCTGCCGCCAGGCGCAATACGGCCTGGTGGCGCGGTTGCTTCTCCAACAGGGCCAGGCGGTAGTCAAGCGGGTCAGCCGCGGCGTGTTGCGCCAGTTCATCCATGAAGGATTCAGTGAAAAATCCCTGGCAGGAATGTTGCACGCTACGCCAGTAACCCAGCGGGACCGGCGCACCGCAGCCAACCCTGCCTATCCGCTGGTGTCCGATTGCGTAGGGGATCAGCGCGGCTTCACCGTCACCGTTCAGGCCGATGTCCGTATAACGGTTCAACCAGGTCAAGGGTTTGCCCCCGGCGTCCAGTTGCGCTTCGAAGCGGCTGGCTTCAGACGGGCGGTAATAATCATGACGTATGTCCTCTTCCCTGGACCAGACCAGCTTGACCGGGTAGGACACGCGCATGGCGGTATGCACCGCGTCCCGGATAAAGTTGCCGCCGAACGAAGTCTTGCGCCCGAAACTCCCACCCATCTGGTACGGGTGGACGACGACGTTTGCCATATCCATGGCGGCAGTCTCTGCGGCCAGCGCCCTTGTGCCCAGCGGGTCCTGTACGCCGGCCCACAACTCAAGCCGCCCGTCGCGGCGCCAGGCAACACAATTCACGGGTTCCATGGCGGCATGGGACAGAAACGGCACGCGATATTCGGCCCGGACAGGCCCGGCAGACCCAGTCACTGCCCCGGCAATGTCCCCCAACTCATGATCGGCGACAAAGTCTCCGCCGTCCAGGGCCGCGTCGAAGTTACGGCACATGCTCTCCGAACTGAACTCACCGTTGCCGCCGTCACCGAACTTCACGGGCAACCCGGAAAGCGCCTTGTGGGCGCGCCAGTAGTTGTCCGCCGTCACAACCACGGCGCCGGGGATCTGCAATACGTCCTCCACCCCGGGCAGGGTCTTGGCGGGACCAGGATCAACAGAGACGACATCTCCGCCAAAAACCGGCGCATGACGGATAGCCGCAACTTTCATGTTGTCCAGGCTGAGGTCGATGGCGTAAACCGGGGCGCCGGTCACCTTATCAGCCAGGTCGACGCGAGGCACCGGTTTGCCGCACAGGACATAGTCCTGTTTTGCTTTCAGCCGGGGATTGAGCGGGGGTTTGAATTGCGCGGCAGCCGCAGCCAGGTCGGCAAAGCGGGCGGACAGGCCGCCTGCATCGTGATATACGTGGCTCGATTCCGCACGGCAATCCGACTGCGCCACCTGCCAGCGCCCGGCGGCGGCCCGCAGCAGCATCTCCTTCGCAGCGGCGCCGGCGATGCGCATACCCCCTTGCCCTGTAAACCTGACACTGGCGCTCCCGCCGGTCAGTTGCAGGTTCACCATGCCTGAAGCCTTGTAAAATGAAAAATCCAGCAATTTCTGAAGCGGCGCGGGCACATCTGTCCGGCCCATCTTGAAACCCTGTGCGACCTTGTCCGTTACGTAAATTTCCTCTGCGGGGGCCTGCCTGATATCCATAAGCGACCAGTCCGCTTCCATCTCCTCCGCCAGCATCATCGGCAGTGAGGTCATTACGCCCTGTCCCATTTCCGCATGCGGGACCAGGACCGTAATCGTATTATCCGGATTAATGCCAACCCAGGAAGTCAGCCAGACCTGTTCAGGAGAAGAACCGGCCCGTAAGGCCAGCCGGTTCGGGGTAAAGAAATACCCCAGCGCCAGGCCGCCGCCCACCAGTCCGCCGGCAACCAGAAACGCTCGTCGTTTCATTATTTAACCGTGATTGAAGCTTCCATTCACTTATTCATTTACCGCTTTCATGCTCAGGCGGACCCTGCCCTGGCGGTCGATCTCAAGCACCTTGACCTTCACGAAATCGCCTTCCGACAACTTGTCGCTGACGTTTTGCACGCGTTCGTTGGAAATCTGCGAGATATGCACCAGGCCATCCTTGCCCGGCAGGATGTTCACAAACGCGCCGAAGTCCATCAGTTTCGCTACCTTTCCGCGGTAAACCTTGCCGACTTCAACATCTGCCGTGATGTCTTCGATACGTTTGCGCGCGGCATCGCTGGCCGTCTTGTCGCTGGAATAAATCTTGACGTTGCCGTTGTCGTCGATATCGATGGCCGCGCCGGTCTCGTCCGTGATCGCCCGGATGGTGGCGCCGCCCTTGCCGATGACGTCCCTGATCTTGTCCGGATGTATTTTGATGGTGGTGATGCGGGGGGCGTATTCCGACATTTCCCCGCGCACCTTACCGAGCACCGCGTTCATCCTCTCAAGAATATGCAGCCGGCCTGCCCTGGCCTGGGACAGGGCCACCTCCATGATCTCCCTGGTAATGCCCGGCACCTTGATATCCATTTGCAGCGCGCTGATGCCGGTTTCCGAACCGGCCACCTTGAAATCCATATCGCCGAGATGGTCTTCATCGCCCATGATGTCCGACAGCACCACAAATTTTTCTTCTTCCTTGATCAGGCCCATGGCGATGCCGGCCACGGGCGCTTTTACCCCGATGCCCGCGTCCATCAACGCCAGGCTGGCGCCGCAGACCGAGGCCATGGAACTGGAACCGTTCGATTCCGTGATCTCGGACACAATCCTGATGGCGTATGGAAAATCATCCAGGTTCGGCATGACCGTCATCAGGGCGCGTTTGGCCAGCCTGCCGTGGCCGATCTCGCGCCGTTTGGGCGAACCTGCGCGTCCCGTTTCACCCACGCAATAAGGCGGGAAGTTGTAATGCAGCATGAACGGGTCCTTGCGTTCTCCTTCAATGGCATCGATGATCTGCGCGTCCCGGTCCGTTCCCAGGGTAGCCGATACCAGCGCCTGGGTCTCGCCCCGGGTAAACAGGGCAGAGCCATGGGCCCTGGGCAACACGCCCACTTCCACGCTGATATCCCTTACCGCCGCCGTATCCCTGCCGTCGATACGCGGTTCGCCGGCGACGATTGCGCCCCTGACGATACTGCTTTCCAATTCCTCAAAGGCCTCTTTTATGGTCCTGTCAGTCCAGCGATCTTCGTGCTTCCCGGTAATCGCCGTGATTGCCGTGGAACGGATTTCCGCCACTCTATCGCGCCGGCTGATCTTGTCCCGGATTGAATAGGCCTCGCGCAACAGGTCGGCGCACTGTTCGTTGACCTCACGCGCCAGTTCCCCGTCATCTTCCGGCGCCTGCCAGTCCCAGGGCCCGGTCCCGGCCTCGGCAACCAGTTGCCGGATATTTTCGATGACGATCTGCATGTGCTCGTGACCGTACATCACCGCACCGAGCATGACTTCCTCCGACAACAACGAAGCTTCCGATTCAACCATCAGGACGGAGCTTTCGGTGCCGGCCACGACCAGGTCCAGTTCCGACCGGGCCAGGGCGGCATAACCGGGATTGAGCAGGTATTCGCCGTTGCGGTAACCCACCCGCGCCGCGCCGATGGGCCCGTTGAACGGTATCCTGGAAACGCCAAGCGCGGCAGATGCGCCGATCAGGGCCGGTATATCCGGGTCAATCTGCGGGTCCAGCGACATGACCGTGGCGATGATCTGGACTTCGTTTTTGAAGTGTTTCGGAAACAGCGGGCGTACCGGCCTGTCAATCAGCCTGGAAGTCAGCACTTCCTTTTCGGAAGGCCGGCCCTCGCGCCGGAAGAAACCACCGGGTATTTTCCCGGCTGCATAGGTTTTCTCCATGTAATCCACTGTGAGGGGGAAAAAATCCTGGTCCGGCCTGGCTTCCTTACTGGCGACACAGGTCACCAGTACGACCGTATCTCCCATACTCACCAATACCGCACCGGTAGCCTGCCTGGCAATTCTGCCGGTTTCCAACGTGACCGGAATATCCCCGTACTGAAATTCTTTCTTTACTACGTTCATTTATTTTTCCCGATTATTATCTGCTTGAAATGTTACATGTAATTTATAGTAACCTCTGAAAATGCCATCCTGGGCATTTTCAGAGACGGAAACGAAAAATGCGATTTTCCGTTTCCTTCATTTTCAATCACTTACGTGATTAAAAATGGCAGCATATCCTTATGCTGCACGGGCGCCTCTGATTTTCAGAGGCGCCCTTATGAGACGACCTGTTTATAAGGCGCCAGGACTGCGAGGACAACCTGATATACTCATCCGGTTGCCGGACACATGAATGCCGGACCGGTTACTTTCTCAGAGCCAACAGGCCTATGAGTTCACGATACCGATCAACGTCTTTATTCTTTAAATAGTTCAGCAGTTTCCGACGCTGATTTACCATGCGCAACAAACCCTGGCGTGAATGGTGATCTTTGGAATGCGATTTAAAGTGCTGCGACAAATCAGTAATGCGCGCGGTCAACAGCGCCACCTGAACCTCGGGAGAACCCGTATCCCCGGATGAACGTTGATATTTCTTCAAGATATCAGCCTTGTGCTGCTGACTTAATGGCATTGATATATTTTTCTCCTGTCCGATCTTCCTAAAGCGCGGCTATTGTAACCATGCTTGCATCACCTGACAAGCAAAATATCAGGAACTCCTCAGGCCAGCAGCCGTTTCGGCGCTACGCGGCCGTCGGCAAGCACTTCGCCCACCCCCAGGAATCGGTCATCCCCGGCGTAAATACGCAACATTCCCCGGGTCGGCGCCCTGGGCACCGTGACCGGCTGGCCCTGGCACAGGTAGTAGGCGACGCTGTCGACCAGGTTGACGCGGGGCATATCCTGCACGACGGAATCAATGCCGAGCAGAAGCTCGTCCAGTCCCTGCATCCCGGTTTCGGCGATGCTTTCCAGTTCCGGCAGGGTCAGCATATTTTCGTCCGAGTAAGGTCCTACGCCGGTGCGCCGCAACGCTTTCACGTGGGCGCCGCAGCCCAGTTCCTTACCGATGTCTTCCGCCAGGGTGCGGACATAAGTCCCCTTGGAACAGCGTATATCCAGTTCCAGTTCGTCATCCCGGTAATCCACCAGGTCCATGCTGTGCACGGTGATCTCGCGGGGTTCCCGGTCCACTTCCAGCCCCTGCTGGGCCAGTTTGTACAGCCGCTGACCCTTGTGTTTCAGCGCAGAAAACATGGGTGGAACCTGCATGACGGTACCGAGGAACCCGGCCAGCACCGTCTCAACGCGTTTACGCGTTAATTTCCCGGTTTCACCCCGGAACACGACGTCACCCTCAGCGTCGCCGGTGCTGGTCTGGATGCCCAGTTGGAAAATCGTGCGGTAGTGCTTATCGGCGTTGAGCAGAAACCCGGAAAATTTCGTTGCCTCGCCGAAGCACAGCGGCAACAGGCCGGATGCAGCCTTGTCCAGGCTGCCGGTATGCCCTGCTTTCCTGGCCCGGTACAACAACTTCACTTTTTGCAAGGCGTCATTGGAAGTCAACCCCGGCGGTTTATCCAGCAGCAGTACCCCTTTGACGTTGCGGCCTTTTATCCTGCTTCTGCGCGCCATGATGTTGGAAGATTTATCCGCAGAGGATGCTAATCTTTTTGATTAACGCGTTCGATGAGTTCAGTCAGGCGGTTCGCCCGGTTCAGTGAATGGTCGAAGCGGAACAGCAGTTGCGGCACGGCCCGCAACGGCAGAGCCTGCCCCAGCAGCCGGCGGAAGTGCCCGGCCCGTTCATTCAGCAAATCCGCCAGGGCCTCCTCGCTGCAGGTGGGTTTAAGACAGGTAAAATAAATACTCGCATTTCTGAGGTCGGGACTCACGTCAACAAACGATACCGTGATCAGTCCCGCTTCCCTGAATGACGGCTCTTTTTGCAGCAACAGGGCAACCTCGCGTTGCAGCAGGTCTGCAACGCGCTGATTTCGACCAAATTCACGCGCCATTTGCCTGTTATTGAATGTTTCGCTCGACTTCAATCCGTTCAAATACTTCGATCTGGTCTCCCGGCTTGACATCGTTGTAATTCTTGACGCCAATACCGCATTCGACGCCGGACTTGACTTCATTTACATCATCCTTGAAGCGTCGCAGGGATTCCAGTTCACCCTCATAGACGACAACATTGTCCCGCAACACGCGTATCGGATTGGATTTGCGCACCAGTCCGCTGGATACGATGCACCCCGCAATCTCTCCGAAAGCAGGCGAGCGGAACACCTCCTTGACTTCCGCAACGCCGACGATCTGTTCCCTGATCTCGGGTGACAACAGACCGTTAATCGCCGCTTTCACATCATCGATAACATCATAGATCACGCTGTAATAACGCAGGTCCACTCCTTCTTCATCAACCAGTTTCCTGGCCGCCCCGTCAACCCGGACATTAAACCCGATGACCATTCCGTTGGATGCAAGCGCCAGGTTGATATCCGATTCCGTGATGCCGCCGACGCCGGCGCTGATGATATTGATCGCGACTTCATCGGCGCCAAGCTTCAGCAACGCTTCAGACAGGGCTTCCGCCGAACCCTGCACGTCCGCCTTGATGAGGATGTTGATGGAAGCGCCATCCCCGTCACTCATCCGGTTGATTACGTTCTTTACCTTGGACGCCTGCTGTTTTGCAAGTTTGACCTCCCTGTACTTGCCCTGGCGAAACAGCGCGATCTCCCGCGCCTTGCGTTCGTCCGGCACGACTATCATATCGTCACCAGCCTTGGGCGTACCCGAAAGACCCAGGACTTCAACCGGGATGGATGGGCCGGCTGCCCGCACTTCAGCCCCGTTTTCGTCGTGCATTGCCCGCACCCGGCCGAACTCATGACCGGTAAGAATCATATCGCCGCGCCGCAACTCTCCATTCTGCACCAGGACGGTGGCGACCGGCCCCCTGCCCTTATCCAGCCTTGCCTCGATGACAGTACCGGAAGCAGCCCCGTCCGGCGCTGCACTGAGTTCCAGGATTTCAGCCTGCAACGAGATACTGTCGAGCAGGGTGTCGACTCCCTCTCCGGTTTTTGCGGACAGGTTGACAAATATGGTGTCTCCGCCCCATTCCTCCGAAATCACTTCGAACTTGGAGAGTTCCTGCCTGACGCGATCAGGGTCCGCATCGGCCTTGTCAATTTTGTTCACGGCAACGATGAGAGGCGCCGAACCGGCCTTGGCGTGCTGTATTGCTTCTTCGGTTTGCGGCATGACACCGTCATCCGCGGCCACGACCAGGATGACGATATCCGTTACCCCGGCGCCGCGCGCGCGCATTGCCGTAAACGCCTCATGGCCGGGGGTATCCAGGAAAGTGATGGAACCGTTGCCGGTATTGACGCTGTATGCGCCGATATGCTGTGTAACCCCTCCCGCTTCGCCCGCGGCAACCTTGCTGCGCCTGATATAGTCAAGCAATGAAGTCTTGCCGTGGTCAACATGGCCCATGATCGTTACCACCGGCGCACGCGTCACCTCGTCTCCCTGGCTGCGGCCGGATTGCATGATTTCCTCTTCCAGCGCATTTTCCTTCAGCATTTTTGCCTTGTGGCCCATTTCCTCAGCCACGATGGCAGCCGTTTCCTGGTCGATAATCTGGTTGATGGTAACCATGCTGCCCAGGGTCATCAGCGCCTTGATCACCTCGGCGCTCTTTACCGACATGCGCTGCGCCAGTTCGGATACCGTGATGCTTTCCGGAATCTCCACTTCACGGACAATAGGCGCAGTAGGTTTTTCAAATCCGTGCTGCGAAGGCCTCTTGACTACCTGCCTGTGTCTTTGCTTCTTCTTTCTCCGGCCTGATTTGTCGGACGCGACATGCAATTCTTCACGCTGAATCCGGGCAGGTTTTTCTTTTTCCGCCGGTGGGGCCGGTACTTCCGCGGGCAACTCCGGCGCCAGGTCGGCAGGTTGTTCGGCTGGTTGCTCAGCGGATTGTGCCGTCTCTTCATCCGGCATGGCCTGAGCGGCGCTTTGTTCTGCAACTTCCGGCTCGGCCACCATGGCGGTTTCCGCCGCCTGCGCGGCCATGGCGTCCCCGGGTGCTGCAGGTTGCGGGGCTTCAACTGCCGGCGGGGTTTCCTCCTGTTGCGCAGCCGCTTCCCTCTCCGCCTCCAGGCGGGCCCGTTCCTCCGCCTCGACCCTCGCCTGCCGTTCCTCCGCCTCCTGCGCCCGTTTCAGGGCCTCCTCCTCGATGACACCGCGCTTGATGTAGGTGCGGCGCTTCCTGACTTCAACGCTGACGGTTTTCGAGCGCACCTTGCTGCGGTTGCCGGCGCCGGTCGCCGGCATCTTGATCTCACTGATGGTTTTCCTTCTCAAGGTGATCCTTTCCGGGCCGGACCGGTTGTCCTTTCCATGTTTCCGGCGCAGGTAACCGAGCAGTTCCGTCTTTTCATTATCGGAAATCCTGTCATCCTCCGACTTGGCAGACAAACCGGCTTCCTGCAGTTGCTCAAGCAACCGCTCTACCGGTATCTGGATAACCTCGGCATACTGTTTTACGGTGACTTCGGGCATAGGGTGTCCTCTAACCGTTGGCTTCCTCTGCGGCAAACCAGGGGATGCGCGCAGTCATGATCAAACTGCCCGCCCGGCTTTTATCGAGACCCTCAATTTCAATCAGTTCATCCACCGAACTTTCTGCCAGGTCTTCCATGGTAACCACGCCGCGCACTGCCAGTTCATAGGCCAATGCTTCATCCATGCCCTCCATTTCCAGCAGGTCCGCGGCCGGTTTGACATCCACCAGTTTTTCTTCGTTGACGATGGCGCGGGTCAGCATGATATCCCGGGCGCGATCCCGCAGTTCCTTTACCAGGCCGTCATCAAACTCTTCTATGTCCTGCATCTCATTCTCGGGAACGTAAGCTATTTCCTCAACACTGGAAAATCCCTCCTGCACCAGGATGACGGCAATTTCCTCATCCACGTCCAGTTCTTCCATGAACATCTGCTGCAGCGTCTGGGCCTCGGCTTCCGTCTTCTGGTCCGCCTGTTCCACGGACATGACATTCAGTTCCCACTGCGTCAATTCACTGGCAAGCTTGACGTTCTGGCCGCCGCGGCCGATTGCCTGCGACAGGTTTTCTTCAGACACCGCGACATCCATACTGTGACTGTCCTCATCGACCAGTATCGACACCACTTCGGCCGGGGCCATGGCGTTAATCACAAATTGCGCGGGATTTTCGTCCCAGGGGATAATATCGACCCGTTCACCGCCCAGCGCGTTGGAAACCGCCTGTACCCGCGAGCCTCTCATCCCGACACAGGCGCCGATCGGATCGATCCTGGGATCGTTGGCTTTTACCGCTATTTTGGCCCTTGAACCGGGATCCCGCGCGCCATTGATGATTTCAATGAGACCTTCATTGATTTCGGGCACTTCGATTTTGAATAACTCGATCAGCAACTCCGGAGCCGTCCGGCTCAGGATCAACTGCGGCCCCCTGTTTTCAGGCTTCACCTCGCGCAGGTAAGCCCGGATCTGGTCCCGTTGCCTGACCGCTTCCCTGGGGATCATCTCATCCCTGGGGATAATGCCTTCCGCATTACCTCCCAGGTCCATAATGATATTGCCCCTTTCGGCTTTCTTCACAAAGCCGATGACCATCTCGCCGACCCGGTCGATATATGCATCAAAAACCTGTTTGCGCTCGGCTTCGCGCACTTTCTGCATAATCACCTGCTTTGCGCTCTGCGCGGCTATCCTGCCGAACTCGACCGACTTCATCGGCTCCTCGATGAAGCCTTCGACCTCTATATCCTGCACCTGCTTCCTGGCGTCGGTCAGGTAGACCTGGCGCGACGGAAACTCCAGTGGCTCGGGACTGTCCTCGACCACCTCCCATTGGCGGAAGGTTTCATAGTCCCCGGTTTCGTGGTCAACGGCAACGCGCACTTCGATATCTTCACGCTGGCGCTTTTTAGTCGCACTGGCCAGCGCGGCTTCAATGGCTTCGAATATGATCTCCTTGGCAACGCCTTTTTCATTGGACACCACGTCCACTACCATAAGAATTTCTTTATTCACCATAACTTGTCTTTTTTCCGCCATCCTGCGCCGTCTTTCCTCATTCGGTCAGTCATGTATTTGATATACACTCCTTCCCTCATTCGTCATACGGCTTGTCTGACGAAATAAATCCTGCGTTAATAACTTGTCTTTTTTCACCTGCCGGTCCGGCTAATATCGTCCGGACACAATCTTGCCTTTTCTATCTCTCCCAGAGGTATTTGAAATTCCCTGCCCGACTCGTTCAGGACCAGGGTCTCTCCGATAACTGCTTCAATACGTCCGGTAATACGTTTGCGATTATCGACGGCGCCGGACAACCTGAGTTTCACCGTCTTTCCGATAAACTGTTCATACTGTTCCCGGTTGAACAACAGCCGGTCCAGGCCCGGCGATGAAACTTCCAGCAGGTACTCACCGGCAATCGGGTCTTCCACGTCCAGCACGCCGGATACCTGTTTACTGACCCTTTCACAGTCTTCAAGGGTCACCCCGGCGCCGCTGTCGATATAGATGCGCAGCAGCGAATTGCGGCCCTGGCGCAACAGTTCGATCCCCCAGCACACGTAGCCCATGTCCGTCACTACGGGTCTCAACAAGGCATCAAGGTTCACACTCTGTCTGTACACATCCACGACCACGGAAAACAAAAAGTGGGCATATAGCCCACTTCATAAACATTCTCCTGAAAATCTGGTAGCGGGGGCAGGATTTGAACCTGCGACCTTCGGGTTATGAGCCCGACGAGCTGCCAGACTGCTCCACCCCGCAACGGAATTAAGTATTATACAACATACGGAGATTCTTTTTCAAGTCATTCTATGGGATCATGGGGTCAGGTCGCACAATGCACACCCGGAGGAGGATCTCCCCAACTTCACCATTCATTCCTTCGGGTGTGCATTGTGCGACCTGACCCCATTCTCTCCTGCCCGTTCGATCAAATCAGCATTGGCCCTGCGCAACTCCGGGTGCCCGGCT
>CAYOEQ010000039.1:0-17689 GCA_964402775.1 uncultured Enterobacteriaceae bacterium | reverse complement strand
CATTGCCCGCCTCATCCACCACGAGAAAATCCGTGAAGGTGCCGCCTACGTCGACACCGATGCGCAACCCCATTATATCTCCCGATAACACTTGCAGAAGGCGGTATTATAGCCGCAAATCAGGGATTGATTGATACACTTTTTTCCATAATCGCGCTAAAATGTCAGACAGTTTTTCTCCGGGAGTGGCGCCATGCAGAAGCAACAACAACGTAAAACAGCGTTGTCGATAATCATCCTCGTTGTACTGTCTGCAAGTCCGCTTGCAACCCTCGCCCAGCAACAGGGTTACCTTGAAGAGATCATCGTCACCGCGCAGAAACGGGCGCAGAATATCCAGGACATCCCGGTCGCAGTCACCGCCCTGTCCGGCGAGCAACTGGTCGAATACGGCATTACCGACATGTTCGACCTGCAGCAAAGCGCGCCGGGGCTTATTTTCGAGCAGAACCAGACTGCCACCACCGCCAATTTTTCCATACGCGGCGTGGGCACCAGTTCCCAGAACTTCGGCCTGGAACCATCGGTGGGTTTGTACGTGGATGGTGTCTACCGCCCGCGGCAGAGTTCGCTCATCAACGAACTGGCTGATCTCGAACGGGTGGAAGTCCTGCGCGGGCCGCAGGGCACCTTGTTCGGGCGCAACACCTCCTCCGGCGCGGTGTTGCTCAACACGGTGGCGCCCGCGCATGAAACCGATGGCTATTTTGAGCTGAACTACGGCAATTTTGATCTGTTCAGCGCCAACGCCGCCTATGGCGGCTCCCTGGTGGAGGACGTGCTGGCGGTGCGGCTTACCGGTTTTACCTCCAGCCGGGATGGTATTGTGGACGAGGCTGATGAAGGCAACTCCCTGCTCAACGACCGGGACCGCTACGGCGGCAGGGCGCAGTTGTTATATACACCCGTGGACTCCTTGTCCGTGCGGGTGATCCTGGATTACGCTGAGATTGACGAGGTTTGCTGCGCCGCGTCCACGTTTCTCAACAATTATTTCTCATTCAACGGCAGGCCGGGCAGCGACGCCCTGCTGGCCAGCCTGGGCATTCCCTTGCTGAGCGGCGAGCAGTTCAACGACCGCATTGTAGACCTGAGTTACCTGCCACTGTCGCAGAACGAAGACAGCGGCGTATCGGCGCAGGTTGACTGGGATATCGGCGTCACCGATACGCTGACGTCCATTACCGCTTATCGCACGTTCAATACCACGGATGACTCGGACGTGGATTTCAATGCCTCCGATATCGCCACCCGCTACAACCGCGGCGAGTCCGAGATGTTTTCCCAGGAATTGCGCATCGCCGGCAGCCGCGGCCGGGCCGATTACCTGGCCGGGGCCTATTATTTCAACCAGAACCTGAATAACTGGACGGAAACCGGCCTGGGTTCGGATTTCGAGGCGTTTGTCCTGGGCGGCAATCCCGACCTGGGCGCGATTGTCAATGGCATGAACCTGTTGTCACGGCTCACCGGCGGCGCGCTGCCCATGGCTGGCCCGGCCATTCCGCCCGGCGGCAGCGCCCGGGACGTGATGTTGCAGGATCACGAAGCCTGGGCGCTGTTCGGCCAGGTTGACATACAATTGCTGGAGCAGTGGTCGGTGTCCGCCGGCCTGCGCTATACCGACGAGAAAAAGGACCTGCACGGCATGTTTACCCAGGATAACTTCGGCCCGCCGCCGGACCTGGTTGCCATCGGCACAAACCTGTTCCTGGTCAGCCAGGGCCTCGCCGCGCCCGACCCGGCAACGCTGGCGCCGCTGGCCTATCCGGGCTGGGGCTTTTACCTGCAACCGGTGTTCGCGCCGCGCCCGGACGTGGATGAAACCCTGAAGGACGACCAGGTCACCTGGAACGCCAAGCTTAACTGGACGCCGAACAACGACGTGCTGCTGTATGCCGGTTATGCCACCGGCTTCAAGTCCGGCGGCACCAATACCGACCGCATCCCGGCTGCGTTCAGCCAGGTTTTCGGCGCCGAGAAGACCCGGGCTTTCGAGGCCGGCGCCAAACTGGCGCTGCCGCAGCACAACCTGCGGGTAAACCTGGCGCTGCATTACACCACGATAAAGGATTTTCAGAGCAACGCCTTTACCGGCACCGGCTTCAACCTGCGTAATGCCGGCAAGCTGGAGACCAAAGGCGGCGAGCTGGAAATCGCCTGGGCGCCGACCACCAACCTCATGCTGAGCGGCGCCTACGTCTACAACGACGGTGAATATGATGAGTTTGAGCAGGCCACCTGCTGGGTGGCGGCGCCGTTTCAAACCGGGCAGGCGGACCCGGGCGCCAGCCCCGGTGTTGCCTTCTGCGACCGCTCGGGCGCCGGCATCCCCGGCAACCCGGAACACACCGTGCTGCTGTCGGCCACACAACGCCATTCCTTCAGCGACAAGGTGAGCGGTTACATCCACGCGGACTACAATTACCGCAGCAGTATCATTATGGACGGCAACATCGACCCGCTCAAAGTACAGGACGGCTTCGGCCTGCTTAACCTGCGCGCCGGCCTGGTGCTGGAAGCGATTGATCTCGACCTGGCGCTATGGGCGCGCAACGTGCTGGAAGAGGATTACCACGGCGTCATGTTCGACGTGCCCCTGCAGGACGGCAAACTGGCCGCCTACCCGCGCGAACCCCGCACCTGGGGCGTGACGCTGCGCAAACGGTTCTGACCCGTAATTAATATGAAAGAATTTCGAGAAGCAAAATCCCGCATACAAGTTTCTACTGGGGAATCCGTCCGAATTATCCGGGAGTTGCAGGAGCTTAGCCAGAATGATCTCGCTGCTGTCACGGGAATACCCCAATCAACCATTTCCGCAATTGAACGAAACAGGATAAACCTTGGTGTTGAACGGGCCAAAGTCCTTGCACGGGCGCTCAGGTGCCATCCTGCGGTGCTGGTATTCCCTAATTGGGATATGGAATCGGAAATTGCAGCCTGAGCCGGATTTCTCGCCACTTTAGAATTTTGGCGGTCAGCCAACATGGCCTGGTTGGGGTAGAATCTCCATCCCCGTCTCTTCTCGTTCATGGACAGTTATAATCAGTCCCGGCCTTAACGGGGTTGCATACGAATCGCGCCGTCTATGCGGATGGTTTCCCCGTTGATGTAATCATTTTCGACAATGCTGACACATAGCGCGGCAATTTCCTCCGGTCTGCCCAGACGCTGCGGGAACACGACGGAGGCTTTGAGGGAGTTGTAGAACGACTCTTCCACGGAATCGAACAACGGTGTGTGGATCAAGCCGGGAGCCAGGGTATTCACGCGAATCCCGAACTCTGCAAGTTCACGGGCCATGGGCAGGGTCATGCCCACGATGGCGCCTTTTGTGGCGCTGTAGGCCACCTGGCCCACCTGGCCTTCGAACGCGGCAACGGATGCGGTGTTGATGATCACGCCGCGGATCCCGTCATCCGTGACCGGGTCGTGCAGGCTCATCTTCTCTGCTGCGAGGCGTGCAACGTTGAAGGTGCCAATCTGGTTGACCTCCACTACTTTCGTGTACTGCTCCAGGGGCAGCGGTCCCCGTTTACCGAGAGTCTTTCCCGGAGTACCGATGCCGGCAAAGTTGTTCAGCACATGCACGGCGCCGAACTTTTCCATCACCGAGTCCAGCGCCTGCTGTACTGACGTCTCATCGGCAACATCGACATGGTAATAAGCCGCTTTCTCACCCAGTTTCCCGGCGACGGCCTCTCCCGCGTCATCGTTCAAATCAAAAATGGCCACAGAGGCGCCTTCACGGACATAACGTTCTGCCGTAGCCTTGCCGAGCCCGGATGCACCGCCTGTGACTACGGCAACTTTTTCTGATAATTGCATGGTATTCCCTCGGTTAAAAATTACATGTTCAGTTTGACAAAACGTGTAAATATCGGTGAAATGTACGAAGTTTAAGTGCGATATGGATATCAATTCTCAATGAGCGACAACTCCCCCCACTATACCGGTCATCGCCAACGACTCCGTGAACGCTTTCTCAAATCAGGGCTTTCAGGTTTGGCGGACTACGAAGTGATTGAACTGCTATTGATCCTAGCAATTCCACGAGGTGACGTAAAGCAACCGGCAAAAGCGCTTATCAAACGATTCAAGAACCTCCGAGGCATTCTAGATGCCCCAGCCGATGAACTACAAGCAACATCTGGAATAGGAACAGTCACTCCAATTGCTTTACAGATTATCCGCGCAGCTGCAACTCTTTATCTTCAACAAAGCTGTGAAGACCGTGATTCATTCACAGATCCTTCATATCTTAATGACTTCTGGCTCATGCGGCTCGGAGCGCTTCCAATCGAAGTATTTGAAGTTGCATACCTCGATTCCGCTTATCGGCTTCTCCGGGACGGCGTAGAAAGATTGGAAGAAGGAACCATTGATCGAGCGGTAGTTTATCCTCGCCGCGTTGTTGAGGCATCACTGAAAAGAAAAGCGGCGGCTATTGTGCTGGCTCACAATCATCCCAACGGCCGAGTGCAACCAAGTGAACACGATAAGCTTCTCACACGGGCTATCGTGTTGGCTGCTGAGACCATTCAACTGCGGGTGTTGGACCACCTGATAATATCAGCGCATGAAGTCTTCAGCTTCCGCAAGGAGGGTCTGCTGTGAAAATCGCGGCAGGTATTAAAAAACACTACCCGGATTTGAATAAAGCCCAACGCAAAATCGTCGGCCACGCGGACGGCCCGTTACTTGTGATTGCAGGACCTGGCTCAGGGAAAACCTACAGCATCGTTCTACGAGCGTTGAACCTTCTGCTCTTAGAGAAAGCGAGTCCTAAGGAAATCGTCCTTTGTACTTTCACCGAAAAAGCCGCTTTTGAAATGCGCGACCGACTGGCTGATGCCGCACGGAAGGTAGGATATCAAAACGATATGTCGGAATTGACTGTTTCGACCATACATGGCTACTGTAACCGAATCCTGACCGAGTATCGTCATCACACGGAACTTGGTCACGGCTATGATACCCTGGACGAACTGACCCAACTGCTGTTCATCTTCGAAAACTTCGACGATATCATCGGACCAGAGGTAAACGGATACTTTCTTGAACGCTGGACGACTCGCTGGACCGCCATTGAAGGAGCGCGCGGGTATTTCAACAAAATAACAGAAGAGTTGGTTGGTCCTCATCAGCTAATCGCTTCAGATAACGCATTTCTAAAGGCTATCGGCGCTGCATTCGTACGCTACAAACAGGCTTTGCTGGAAGCCAACCGTCTTGATTTTGCTCACCTGCAACGCTACGTATATGACCTGCTTAATGAACCGAATTCTACAGAAGCCGTAATAGGTGCTTGCCGTTATCTCCTGGTTGACGAGTATCAGGACACCAACTACATTCAAGAGCAGCTCCTGATGAAACTTGCCGGCCAGGACAGAAATCTGTGCGTTGTGGGGGATGAAGACCAGAGCCTTTACCGTTTTCGCGGCGCTACCGTACGAAATATCCTGGAGTTCCCACAACGATTTCCCGACTGTAACATTGTCAAACTGACAACCAACTACCGTTCCCACCGCATGATTGTGGACCGTTACGACAGTTGGATGGCATCGGCAGACTGGAGTAATGACCAAGGGGCCTCATTTCGCTATGACAAAACGATTGAAGCAAATGAGCAGGCAGAACATCCAAACTATCCATCCGTTTTCAGCATCTGGGGGACCAACCACCAGGATGAAGCAGACCGGTTTGCCGACCTTGTGCACTTCCTGAAGGAAAATAAGGTCATATCAGATTACAGTCAGGTTGCACTGTTACTGCACAGTGTGCGCGAAGGACATAGTCGCCCCTACCTGGATGCACTTGCAACTAAAGACATTCCCGTATTCTGCCCCCGAGCGCGCGCTTTCTTCGATATCACAGAGATTAAGTACCTGGTTGCAAGTTATGCATTACTCTTCGGGTGGCACGGCGACGGTCGCGGTGAAACAAGAGGAGCTGTCAAGAATCTGGCCAATTACGTGGATGACGCCATCATTCGTCTTGCCAAACGCTTTGGTTCCCCCCATCCTCTTGCTGAGGCGCTTCAGCGGTGGACCCGTGAAATAGCTGAGCTCCAGGAGGGTGAAACGCTGGATTTGCGTCCTGCCGATTATTTTTATCGTTTGCTTGCGCTGGAACCATTTATCGAGGCCGTTCGTAATGAGGATGTGGCGCGCAATCTCGCTATTTTTTCCCAACTCCTGAACGTCTTCCAGAATTACTATCACTATTCGGTTATCACGTATCGTAACCGCGAATATATCCGTTTTCACTTCTTCAACAGTTTTCTCCGCTTACTCTACGATGGCGGTATCAATGAGTATGAAAATCCGGACCAACCCTTCCCCAAGGGCTATGTACAGGTAATGACCATCCACCAGGCAAAGGGCCTGGAATTCCCGGTGGTGGTTGTCGGTTCACTTGCTGTACAACTCTCCAGTCCCAAGCAAATTGACCGGGAACTTGCCCCGTTTTATCACCGACTTGCATTCGAACCTGAACACCGCATCACCCTATTCGACCGGATGCGACTGCACTACGTTGCATTCTCAAGACCACAACATTTATTGGTCCTTACGTCGAACCAGCAACCCAAGGAACACTTTGCGCCTGTCTGGCAAGGTCTACCCCAATGGCCTTATGTAGATAAGGAACAACTTGCGGCCCAGCGTTTTGAATTACATGAGCGAATTCCGGTAAAAAAGTCATACAGTTTCACTGGTGACCTCCGGATTTATGAGACTTGTCCCCGTCAGTACCAGTTCTTTCGCGATTACGATTTTACGCCCTCGCGCTCAGCAGTGATCTTCTTCGGACTTCTCGTACATCAGTCCATAGAGGAAGTGCATCGTGTTGCACTCGATGGACAACTTGACTCTCTCAACGCAGAGCGTATCCGCGAAATGTTCGATAGGACCTATCGCTTCCTCTGTCTTTCCGATGTACGTCCCATTGGGGACGCGGCGAAGGAAGCTGCTTTCTCACAGGTGCTGAACTACTTCAAGCAAAACAAGGATGAAATGAGTCGTGTCATCGAAACAGAAGTGGACGTTTCTCTGGAAAAGGACAACTATATCCTGACCGGCAAGGTGGACCTGCTGTTAGGTGGTGATGGTAAATTGGAGTTGCTAGATTTCAAGACCTCGCCGCGACCGACAAATAGTCCGGAACTGATCGCAGAGTATGAGCGGCAACTGTGCACCTACGCCCATATCCTGGAACATCGGTATCAAAAACGCGTAGACCGAATGATGCTCTACTGGACATCGGAAGAACACAAGGAGGATGCTCTTATGGTTCTGCCGTATTGTCCTGAGAGGGTGGATGAAGCAGGCAGACACTTTGATGAAACCGTCGCTCGCATCCAGTCCGAGGAGTTCACGGTTAACCCGCCACCTGAAGCATCTATTTGCGGGGAGTGCGATTTGCGCATACTATGCCGTGCCGAAGGTATGATCAACTGAGAGATAAAGAATGGCGAAGATTGACATCACGAGGACAGAACTGGTCTGGCCGGGTAAATACAATGAGGATGGCAGGCTTAATGAAGTACCAAAAGTAAGCCTTCCTTTTCAGGTGATTGAAACCGTCAACGAAAGTCGAGCCACGCGTGAGGTGCAAAAGGCAGGCGTACAGTCCACAATTTTTGACGTCTATGAGGGCAAAGAGGGCGATACTTTCGAGGAAGGTTGGAGAAATAAGCTAATTTGGGGTGACAATCTGTTGGTGATGGGATCATTGCTGGAAAAGTTTGCTGGGAAAATAGATTTGATCTATATCGATCCGCCGTTTGCGACAGGAACAGACTTCTCGTTTTCGGCACAGATTGGTGAATCTGGAGAGAAGGTGTTGAAGGAGCAGTCGATTATAGAAGAAAAGGCTTATCGGGACACTTGGGGTAGCGGTACAACAAGTTATTTAAATATGTTGGGACATCGATTCCATGTGCTGCACAGTCTTTTAGCGCATCAGGGAACTCTCTATTTACACTGCGATTGGCATGTTAATCATTTGCTTCGAGGAATTCTTGATGATGTATTTGGAGCGGACCGATTTGTCAATGAGATTGCATGGCATTATTTTGGATTCAAGCGTAAGACAGCGCGGAATTTTCCTCGAAAGCACGATACACTTTTGGTTTATTCTAAATCTGAAGACTACACTTGGAATGTTCAATACAAACCCCATCGTCCAGAATATGTTGAAAGATTCAAAAGAGATAGTGATGGTCGCCTCTACCGGGACGATGTGAATCCTACTGGAGGAGGCGCCCGCACCATCTATTTAGATGAAACTCCAGGAGATATTGTTGATTCGGTATGGGATGATATACCTCCTGTTAATCCAATGAGTTCTGAAAGATGGGATTATCCAACTCAGAAGCCTGAGGCATTGTTAGAACGTATAGTAAAAGCTTCTTCTAACAACGGAAGTTTAGTTGCAGACTTTTTCTGTGGTTCAGGTACTACATTAGCCGTCGCAGAAAAGCTCGGGCGTCGCTGGATCGGCTGCGATCTGGGACGTTGGGGAGTCCATGTCACCCGCAAACGGATGCTTGGCATTGAAAATTGCAAACCGTTCGAAATTCTGAACCTCGGCAAATACGAACGCCAGTATTGGCAAGGAACGACTTTTGGCGGCGTAAGAAATCAATCGCCAACTGAACAGGCTCTCTATCAATATCTCGCTTTCATTCTCAAACTCTATGGGGCGCAACCAGTTTCAGGCATGGCACATCTGCATGGTAAGAGTGGCAAGGCAATGATCCACATCGGTACAGTGGACGCGCCAGTTACATTTGATGAAGTCAATGCCGCGGTAGATGAATGTGTGAAGCTAAAACAAACGGAGTTGCACCTGCTCGGCTGGGAGTGGGAGATGGGTCTGCAAGACCTCGTGGTAAGGGAAGCGAAGAAAAAGAGTGTGAAATTACTGCTTTTGCAGATTCCTCGCGAAGTAATGGAACAACAGGCGGTGGACAAGGGCGATATACAATTCTTTGAACTGGCTTACCTGAAAGCGGTGATTGAAAGATCACAAGCACTCGCCGCACGAGTAACGCTTGAAGATTTCGTCATCCCTAACTCAGAGCTCATACCGGATGAGGTGCGCAGTAAAGTCAAACAATGGTCGGATTATATAGACTATTGGTCGGTAGACTGGGATTTTCAAAATGACACTTTCATGCAGGGGTGGGTGGCATATCGCACGCGCAAGGAAAGATCTCTTCAGCTCGCATCTGATACCCATACCTATGAGAAAGCGGGAAAATACCGGATACTGGTCAAAGTGATCGACATTTTTGGTAACGACACCTCGCAAGTATTTGATACAGAGGTAAACTAATCATGCTGCGTTCGGTCGTCAATTACGATAAGGACCTCCCTGCCATTGCAGACAGGCGGCCGTGGGAGAAACCTGCTTCGCACCTGATCAAGGACGACACGGCGCACACAGGCTGGCGTGAGGATTCCGGGCGTCGTGAAAGCTCATTACTTCTGGTCCCGAAAATACGCGATGAGGTGGATGCCTGGCGGGATGGCGGCTATGACGGCGCTTCAGCCGTAACGAAGCGTCTGTTTGAGTACTGGTTTGAGGAAGAACATGCGGTTACCGGTTTTGACAAGCCATTTCGTTACCATTTCTGCCAGCGCGAGGCGGTCGAGACGATGGCCTGGCTGGTTGAGATTGTTGGTGGCCATGATACCCAGAAATTAATCCGAGCGTATGCCACTATATTCAAGAAGGATCTGTTTACTGACAACATAGAATTTTCGACAAGGATGGATGGACAACGACTACTGCGCCGCTATGTGCCGGAACTCAATGCGGAAGGTGAACAGGAATTGCCTCCCGAAAACCTGCGTCGTTTTGCCTTCAAGATGGCTACCGGTTCAGGCAAGACCTGGGTAATGGCGATGATTATCGTCTGGGCGCGCTTTCATAAGCAGCGCGTGCCTGCATCAGAACTCTCGACCAACTTCCTGATCGTAGCGCCAAACGTAATTGTATATCAACGGCTGGAAAAGGACTTTGCAAGCAATCGCATCTTCCATGAACTGCCCCTGATACCCCCGGAATGGAAGGGAAGCTTTTCACAGAAAGTGATTTTGCGCGGCGAGGCTACAGAGCCCAATCCATCGGGAAACCTGTTCCTTACCAACATTCACCAGCTTCACGAATCTCGTGATAAAGAATGGACGCCAGGAAACGCCGTTGAAGCCATGCTGGGCAAACAGCCGGCTAAAGACCTGGCTGCTTCGGGTCAACGCTCTATGCTGGAACGACTCAAGTCTCTCAAGGACCTGATGGTGATAAATGATGAAGCACATCACGTTCATAATACGGACCTGGCTTGGACCAGTTCATTGCTTGCCATCCACAACGCATTGCCGAACGGACTGAATGCCTGGCTGGATTTTTCAGCCACGCCCAAGGATCAGAACGGCATGTACTATCCCTGGACTGTGTGTGACTACCCGCTGGCGCAGGCGGTGGAAGATCGTATCGTAAAGGCGCCGTTGATCGTTACACAGGAAAATGACCCGGACCAGCCGGCTGAGGACCCGGATGACATCACCAGGGAGAACGTGACCGAAAAGTATGCCTACTGGTTGAATGCTGCCGTCACACGCTGGAAAGAACACTGGAAGGTCTATAAAAAACTTAATACCAGACCCGTTCTTTTCATCATGGCCGAAAAAAATGCTCATGCCGACGCCTTGGGCAAGTATCTCTGGAAAACCAAAGAGTTTGGTTTCAGGGAATCTGAAATTCTCATCATCCACACTGATTCAGGCGGAGAAATAACCAAAAAAGACCTTGATAAAGCCCGTCAGGCAGCCCGGGATATTGACGAAGCGGAAAGCAGGATCAAGGTAATTGTCAGCGTAATGATGCTGCGGGAAGGTTGGGACGTACGCAATGTATCCGTTGTGCTTGGACTACGCCCCTTCACCGCCAAGGCACAGATTCTACCGGAACAGGTGATTGGGAGAGGGTTACGCCTCATGGCACAAATCAGCCCGGATAGGACACAAACACTTGAAGTCCTGGGGACGCGCAACTTGCTTAAAGTACTACGTGAGCAACTGGAAGCCGAAGGCGTAGGAGTGGCCGTGACCGACACAGAACCTCCTCTGCCAATCACTATTGAACCGGTCCGTGAAAGGCTGGAGTATGATGTCGCGCTTCCCCTTACCAAACCGAGCCTGACGCATGACATTCGCAAGCTGGAAGATATCGATGCCAGATCACTTGAGGCTATTTACGAGCAGCAGGACCTTGAGGAGCAGTTTCGCGTCAGCTTGATGATGGAATTTGTAACCACAGAGACTGAAGTACACCAGGCCAATATAACAGTAGGCGAGATACCGCCCCCGCAAGAGTTGTTAGCAGACATAACCAATAAAGTCGCCGACCGCGCCAAATTGCCAAACTGCTTCGCCGACTTGTACCCCATCGTACAAGATTATGTCGCAGAACGCTGTTTTGGAAAATCGGTCGTGCTGGAGGATGAGACCTTACGCTCGCACCTGGCGCGACCGGATTTGCGGGAAGGCATTGCTAATTACCTGGCACGCAAAATAGCTGAACTCACTATTGACCGCCGTGAAATCGAGTTCGAGAAGGCAGAATTTCGCCTGTCCGAGATAAAACCCTTCATCTGGCGGCGTAATCTCCCGGCCCTCACCGCGAAAAAAACCATTTTCAATTTTGTCGCCACCTATAACAACTTTGAGAAAGAATTCGCGGAATTCCTCAACAAAGCCAAGGATATATTGCGCTTCGCCGCGCTGGGTTCCACTGAGCAGGGTACGTCCGGCACACAATTCCGGATCGACTATCTCAAACCCAACGGAGCTATCGGCTTCTACCATCCCGATTGGGTTGCGGTACAGAAAACTCGGGATGGTGAAGTAAACTGGATTATCGAAACCAAAGGACGGGTATGGGGAGGAACTGAAGAGAAAGACGCCGCGGCGCGGGATTGGTGCAGGCGCGTGAGTAAACTAACAGGAGAAACGTGGAGATTTACTCGCATAAACCAATCAGAATTTAATTCAGAACACCGGACATTTCGTGCGCTCATCCTGATAAGGGCGATTAAAGCCTCAAGCGAACGGCAAATTAATATGAAGCCAGTAACTCAGGAGGAGATCAAGCAGTGGAAAGAAGAAGGACGTCCCTGATGGCTGTCGTCATTGACACTTCAGTCATGGCCGCACAATTGCTCCAAGATGAGGAACACAGCCACCTTGCTCAGACGATCATGGAAGAGCTGGATGATGAGGACATGATAGTGCCGCGTATTTTCTGGTACGAAATCTATCATGTTCTATTGAAAGTCAAGCGGGCCAAGCGTATTACTCAGGCTGATTACAACACCTGCCTCCTCCAACTTCAGGAAGAATTTTCACCATCCACAGACAATGAACACGATGTAAAGAAGATGATAAACCTTGCTGAGCAACACAATTTGAGTGTGTACGATGCCAGCTATCTGGAAACGGCGCTTCGTAACAGAGCCGGATTAGCCACATTTGATGGCCCGCTTGCCAAGGCTGCTGCCAAAGAAAGTGTTAAAAACCCGGCCAGTCAGGTAAATGCCATATCATCAAGTTGAACTTAACTCCGAATCTCAGATTTTCAGTGACTTAAGCACGGTTGCAGATTTTTCTAATTTTTCAACAGGTTTTTTGAATATCATTGTATTTCAGATTGCCATCGCATATGCCTCTCCCAGTTTTTTAGTCGTGAACAGTAACTGCTTATATCCCTTATCCTGAATTGTTTGCGAAAGCATTTTATTGTGCTAATTGAAAATATAATTTACAATTAGCACATGTTTATTGAACGTGAAATCAGGCAAACCGTTATCGACGACCTGGCGCAATTCCCTGCTGTAGCCATTCTCGGGCCCAGGCAGGTGGGGAAGACTACTCTGGCGAAGTCTGTGATTGCATCCCGGCCGGACTCGCTGTACCTGGACCTGGAACTGCATTCACACCTGGCGCAGTTACAGGATGCCGAAGCGTTTCTTTCCCTGCACCGGGATAAGCTGGTGTGTATCGATGAAGTGCAGTTACGCCCTGACCTGTTCCCGCTGTTGCGCGCGTTGATCGACGAGCGCCCGCAACCGGCGCGTTTCCTGATACTGGGTTCAGCATCGCCTGAGCTGCTGCGCCAGTCCTCGGAAACCCTGGCAGGCCGTTTGTCCTACGTATATGTCACGCCGTTTCAGCAACGGGAATTGCTGCGGGCACAGTCCGAAACACAGGATTGGCGCGCTTTGTTATGGCGCGGCGGTTTCCCGAAAAGCTGGTTGGCATCCGGCGACAGACAGAGCATGCGCTGGCGCGAGGCATATATCCAGGCTTTTATCGATCGCGACCTGCGCCAGTTCGGGGTTGACCTGAACCCGCAGCATATGCGTCGCCTGTGGCTGATGTGCTGTCATTTGCACGGCCAGATCATCAACTACTCCACGCTGGGGCAATCCCTGGATGTCACCCACCCCACGGTGAAACGCCATATCGACATTCTTGAAGCCACCTTCATGATGCGCCGCCTCCCCCCGTTTGCGCTGAACACCAAAAAACGTCTGGTGAAATCGCCCAAACTGTACATCCGGGACTCCGGTCTGCTGACCTGCCTGCTGGAACTGGACAGTTTCGACAAATTATTCAGCCATCCGGTGTACGGCCCCGGTTGGGAAGGGTTTGCCATCGAGAATATCCTCACCATGTTGCAACCACGAGGCATCTACGGGTTTTTCCGAACCCGTATCGGTCAGGAAATCGATCTGGTAGTAGAGCGTCAGGGCAGACGGCTGGGATTTGAATTCAAAACCTCATCGAGTCCGGCGCTCACCCGCGGCAATAAAGCCGCGGCAGAAATACTGAACCTGGATAAACTCTTCCTCGTCATACCGCAAGGAAACGCCTACCCCATCCATGCCGATAAAGCCTGGGTAACACCGCTTGATCAGCTTGCGCAATACCTTTGACGTGAGTCTATCCTGTCAAATCAGCCGGATATTCCTCAATTCAACTTCATCCCCGCGGCCATGGACGTGACGTCTTCCAGGTATTTCTCGTAATAATAGAGATCTGTTGCCTGGTAAAGCATCAGGTACAACGCCTCCCCTTTTACTGCACCGGCAAGGAAGGCGCGTCGGGGAACGTCACCGGCGATGAAATCAAAGCTGGACTGAAAGCCCGGGTTGCCGTCAATCATCAGCGGTTTTAATCCGCTTCTCCCGGAAATGGTGGCTCCAAGTTCCTTCGCGATGGAGGATTCGACGATTTCCACTATTTCATTCGGCAACAGGTCCGCGGTAAAAACCGGATAGGGATCATCGCGACTTGATTTGAACAGGGGTTTCCCATTCTTTATGGCCGGGAAAAATGTGATGGAATTCAGGATAACGCCGTCAGTTGTCCAGGTCGGATAACCCCCAAGGCTGTCCACGGAAGGCGCGGCGTTCCAGGGGTTGGCCGGAGACACTGCGATCTGTTTTACCTCAACAAGCCCCGGCTGCACCAACGTGTATTGATTACAGGCGCTCAGCAGCAGGACGCCGGCAAGAATGAGTAGTCTGTTCATGTGTTATTGCCCCATTGTCAGGTAGTATTCGATCATCTCCCGGTCTTCCGCGTCCGGGGACGCTTGCAGGTACAACGTCAGGTTCTCCACCGCGTCCGTCATGCGTTTTTCCTTCAGTTGCAACAAGCCCAGCGAACGGTAGGTTTCGGGAAGAAAATAATCCGTCTGTAACGCCTGCTCGTACTGTTGACGGGCCAGGTCGATGTCTCCTTCCTGTTTTCTTTGCCGATACATCTCTCCCTTGTAATAATGCACCAGCCCCGGCACAACGTCGTTGGCGATTAAATTATCGAGGATGAATTCCGTTTTCCCCGGTTGGTTCAGCCTTAACTCGTCCTCCAGCAGTGTGCTCCAGTATGGCGCCATATACTGCATGAACCTTTCTGTTGCTGCTTCTCCCTGGCCATTCCCCTGTGCCGTCAAAATACGGGCATAGGAATCCAGTTTTGTCAGGCGGTCTTCGGGCGCGGGATGGGTTGCGAAGAAAGGCGAACCCTGAAATTTGCCGCGTTTTGCCGCTTCCTCCTCGTCGATGAGGTTTTTCCAGACCCGTCCGGCTTCAAACGGGTCGTAACCGGCCCCGGCCATCAACTGTATGCCAAATTGATCGGCTTCCCGCTCCCCGGCGCGGCTGTGCGCGTATTGACTCGCGAGCAATATGAATTGTCCGAGCGTATTTGCGTTGGAAAAACCATCAGCATTCCACGCGTCCGTAACAGAGCCAAATCCAAACGCCAGACCCAGAAGCATCCCGATATTGGATTTGCGCTTTGCATCTTCGAACCTTTCAAGACCATGCTGGCGCAGATAATGGCCCAACTCGTGACCCAGTATCGCGGCGAGTTGCGCCTCATTGTGGACCCTGAGCAATAAACCGGTCCAGACCGTCATCAATCCGTTCGGCGTCATAGAGGCATTGAAGAAAGGCACACGAGTGATGTACAAACGTATGTCCTGGCAGTAATCCGGGGATAACCGACAAACGATATCATGCAGATACTGGTTGATCGCTTCGTCGCGAATACGCCGTGGCGAGTTTCTGACATCTGTTTCCTGTTCTTCAACCCGCATCCATAAACCGGATTCAAGACTCGCTTCATCAGGCGCATAACCAGGGCTGATAGTCGCCTCCAATGGTTGGAACTCATCGGCAAATGCACTGGCGACGGCAAGCAACATGAAACAAAAGACAATGCAGTTACGCAACATGTCCTGTCTCCTTAACCCGAATGTTTATTGCGGCAGACCTTCCAGCAAGAGTGAAACCGTCTTTGCTGCAGGTTCTTCCGTGCGCAAATCGCCAACAACACTGATCAAACGATTGAACCAGACAATATCTCCGCTACGAAGGTCCACCAGGGAAGCAAACCCGTGTTGCTCGCCGCCTTGCATGTAGACGCCGAGCGCTGCTGCGGCCAGTCTCGCCAACATACGCCCAGCGCTGCTGTAACTGTTCCTGATACGTATGAACAAGGCATAATCGGCATCATACTTTTCCCCAAGCGTTATTACTTCCGGACCCAAAGTCCAATCCAACGCGCCATTTTTCGTAGGCAGCTTCATCCCCTCATATTGGTGCTTCTGTATGGCCAGTCCCACCGCGCCATGCAACCGCTCCAGTTCCACCAGGCGTTCGGCCCGGGGATCATTGCTGTCGGGTTGCTCATAGCGCAGCATCCTGGAACCGCGCGTCTGTTGTTCCGTCTCCAACGCAGTCAATATGTGTTGTTTTGCATCCCTGGTCCAGTCGGCACGGGGCTCGTGCATGCCGCCCATGGTCAGCACGGATAACTCCACGTCCAGCGGCATTACCACGATTTCTATCCCTTCATCCTGGGACTCCAGGGCCGAAATGGTGGAAAAGTCCTTGGTCGTTGTGCATCCTCCACCTATCAACAACATAGTGACTAAAAGCGCTATGGCGCGCAGAAATCCGATAGAACCAAAGAACTGACCCGACCGGCAAGTTCCACTTGTAGCGAGCATGACGTGGAGCCCCCTGAATGGTTATTGAATTTTATTGAGCGGCAAGTGTATCAACCTGCCCGACAATTCACAATTACAGAAATCCCTAACTCCTGTCTCCCACATACAAATCCGTAATCGTCCCCTCATACATGTCGGCAGCGAAGGCGACGGTTTCCGACAGGGTGGGATGTGGATGGACGGTCAGGCCGATGTCTTCTGCGGTGCAGTCCATCTCGATAGCCAGGGCCGCCTCCGCGATCAGGTCGCCGGCGTTGGAACCGGTGATGCCCGCGCCGATGACGCGCCGGGTCTGTTCATCGAACAACAGCTTGGTCAGGCCCTCACTGCGGCCCAGGCTCAGGGAACGGCCGCTGGCCGCCCAGGGAAACACGCCCTTGCCGTAATTCAGGCCCTGTTGTTTCGCCTCGGCTTCCGTGACGCCGACCCAGGCCACTTCCGGGTCCGTGTAGGCCACGGAAGGGATCACCCTGGCGTCGAACGCGCTGTTCCTGCCGGCGGCCACCTCCGCGGCCACCCTGCCCTCGTGCGCGGCCTTGTGCGCCAGCATGGGCGGACCGGTGACATCCCCGATGGCGAAGATGTTGGCGACGTTGGTACGCTGCCGGTTGTCCACCGGGATGAAGCCCTGCTCATCGACCCTGATGCCGGCTTCCCCGGCGCCGACCTGATCGCCGTTGGGACGCCGGCCTACCGCCACGAGCACCCGGTCGAAGGCATCTTCAGGCGGCGCCCCGGGACCGGAAAACCCCACCGTTACACCCCTGTCAAAAGGTTTTATCCCGGTCACGCGGGTACCCAGGTAGATATTCTCATACTGCCCGGCAATACGTTTTTGCAACGGTTTCACGAGGTCGGGATCGGTTCCGGTCATCAGGCTGTCCAGCAGTTCGACCACGGTGACCCGGCTGCCCAGTTCGTGATATACCGTGGCCAGTTCCAGGCCGATGACGCCGCCGCCGACCACCAGCAATCTTGACGGTATCCCGGGCAGGGCCAATGCCCCGGTGGAATCCATCACGCGCGGGTCGTCCGGACACTCGGGCAGGTTGATGGGCCGGGAACCGGTGGCGATAATGGCCTTGCCGAATTCCAC
>CAYOEQ010000038.1:0-17880 GCA_964402775.1 uncultured Enterobacteriaceae bacterium | reverse complement strand
ATTTCCGCCGTACGCCCGGCGCCAGCCGGGTGCCTTCCGGGAACACCACCACCCACAAGCCGGCATTCAGACGCTCCTTGCCCTGGCGTACGAGTTGCTTCAGTGAGCGGACCCCCAGGGAGCGGTCGATGGCTATGGGCTTCATGGTCGCGAGCCCCCAGCCGTAGATGGGGATGCGCAGCAATTCGCGTTTCAATAACCAAACCTGGGGGGGGAACAATAACTGGATCATCAGGGTCTCCCAGGTGGACTGGTGTTTGCACATGATGATCGCGGGCCGGTCGGTGATGTTTTCCAGGCCCTCCACTTCTGCCTTAATCCTGCAGGTGACCCCCAGCCACCACAGGTTGAACCTGGCCCAGTTCGCTACCAGGCGGAACCTGAGAGGGAAAGGCACTGCCAGCAGGAAAAACGTGATGGGAACCGCTATGAGTGTGGATACGACCATACCCAGGATGAACATTAGCGACCCGGTCCATTGTAATATGGATATCCCGCCCGGTGAACTCATGTAGATGGTTTGCCGGAAAGCAGCGCGGTCGTTGCCTGGGCCAAATCGTCATGAACGGGAATACCGTCCGGGATAACACCCTCGTCCAGCTGCTTTGTTCCTTTCCCGGTCCTGACCAGTATCGGACTTGCGCCGACCGCCTGGGCTGCCCGGATATCACTCAGCCGGTCGCCTATTACGGGTACACCGGACAGCGGGGTATGCAGCCTTCTTTCAATCTCCTTTAACAGCCCGGGTTTCGGTTTACGGCAGGCGCAGCCTTCGTCGGGTCCATGAGGGCAGAAGAAAATGGCTTCTATCACGCCGCCGTACTGGGCGAGATGGATATGCATTTTCCTGTGAATCCTGTTCAACTCATTCAGGGTCAGCTTGCCTCTGGCCAGTCCGGATTGATTGGTTGCAATGACAGTGTGATAACCGCGTTGATTAAGCCGGGCAATGGCCTGCAGGCTGCCGGGTATTGCCTCCCATTCCTGTTCCGACTTGATATAGTCATCGGAATCATGGTTAATCACGCCGTCCATGTCGAGTATTATCAGTTTCATTGCAGCCTTGAGATGTCCGCGGTGGCCAGGAACAGTTGACGTAATTCGTTTAATAAGGCCAGACGGTTATTTCTCAGCGCGACATCGTCGCACATGACCATCACTTCATCAAAAAAGGCATCAACGTAATCTCTCAAACCCGCAAGCGCGGTCAAGCGAGCGATGTAATCACCGGACGCGCCATGTCCCACTGCCCCGGATGCATGCATTTGCTTATAGAGATCCCGCTCCGTTTTTTCCAGAAGCAATGCTTCATCGACTACGGATTCTGAGGTGTGTTGCGCCTGTTTAAGGATGTTGCTGATGCGTTTGTTGGCGGTCACCAGGCTGTCTGCTTCGGGTAAACGCAGGAATTCGCCCACGGCCAGCACCCGCAGGTTGAAATCATGGGGCTGTGCCGGCCGGCATGCCTGCACCGCGTCGAACACGGCCGGACTGACGCCGTTATCCAGGTAATAGCGCCGCAACCTGTCCAGCATGAAATCAAAGACTTCGGTGGTTATCGCTGACGCATTGAGGGATTCCTGAAAAGTACCGGCTGAATACGCCAGGCAAGCTTCAAGGTCCAGGGGTAATGCGCATTCAATCATGATGCGTAAACACCCCAGGCCGGCGCGGCGCAAGCCGTAGGGGTCCTTGTCGCCGGTGGGTCCCTTGCCGATGGCAAAAATTCCGGTCAGGGTGTCCAGTTTGTCGGCCAGTGCGAGGACCCTGCCCGTACCTGTTTCCGGCAGGTCGGCGCCGGCATGCCTGGGCATATACTGTTCTTCCAGCGCCCTGGCGACCTCGGGGCGTTCATTGCTCTCCAGCGCATAATAGCGCCCCATTATTCCCTGGAGTTCCGGAAACTCGCCGACCATGTCGCTCAACAGGTCGCATTTCGCCAGTCGCGCAGCGCGTTCGACCGGAGCTGCTTCAAATTCAAGTTGTCCCGCGATATATCTGCCGAGGTTTTCAATACGCGCTGCCTTGTCCGCAAGAGTACCCAGCTTTTGCTCAAAAACGACCTTGTCCAGTTTTACCGCGAAACTTTCCAGGGGCCGGCTGCGGTCACGCTCCCAGAAAAACGCGGCATCACTCAGACGCGGACTTATGACCCGCTCATTCCCCTGCTTGATCACCTCCGGGGAGGCGCTGTCGATATTGGCTACGGAGATAAAGTCGGCAGTCAGTTCACCCGTGTCCGGGTGCAGTACGGGGAAATATTTCTGGTGTGACTGCATGGTGGCAATGAGCGCCTCTTTGGGGAGTTCAAGGTACTCATCGTTGAACGACCCGATGATGACAGCAGGCCATTCCACCAGTGCGGTTACCTCATCCAGCAAATCCTCATCAATCAACACAGATCTGCCGCGAGCCTGCGCAACTTCAGTTGCGGCTTCCCTGATTTGTTTTTTTCTCTCGCTGAAATCGGCAGTAACACGTCCCTCTTTCTGCAACCTGGCCAGGTATTCGCCGGCAGAGGCCATGGAGAGCGCCTCCGGATGATGGAAACGATGCCCGCGGGTGTCCCGGCCCGTTTCCGTACCAAGTATCGTCGCGTGGATTATGTCTTCTCCAAACAGCAGTAACACCCAATGCACGGGCCGGACAAACTCTATATCACCGTCGCCCCAGCGCATGCGCCTTGATATGGGTAAACCTGCCAGGCCCCGTTCGATGATCGCGGGTAGCAGTTCTTCGGTTCGTGCGCCCCTGGCAAGGTGGCTGTAAGACAACCAGCTGCCCTTGTCCGTTTCCAGGGTATCAAGCTCTGCAACTTGCACACCGCAGGAACGGGCAAAACCCTCCGCCGCCCTGGTCGGATTGCCCGCCTGGTCATAGGCCGAGGCGACGGACGGTCCGCGTTTGACTGTTTCCTTGTCCGCCTGCGTATCCGCCAGGTCTCTCACAATTACCGCAAGCCGGCGCGGAGTGGCATACCAGGAACATTCTCCATGCTCAAGTTCCTTGTCCTGCAGACCCTGGCGGATAGCGTCGGCCAGGGATGATGCAAGGCGCGTCAGCGACTTTGGCGGTAACTCTTCCGTCCCTATTTCGATGAGCAGGTCTTTTTTGTACACAACGGAAATCCCAGTTTTTCCCTCTTGTCGAAATAACTGCGCGCTACCGCACGCGCCGTGGTTCTGACCCTGAGGATGAAGCGTTGCCGTTCGGTCACACTGATTGCATGTCTGGCATCCAGCAGGTTGAAAATATGTGATGCCTTCAGCACCAGTTCATAGGCAGGGAGCGGCAGGTCATCCTCAACCAGCTTCATGCATTGCGCTTCACATTCGTCGAACCAGCGGAACAGGGCTGCGGCATCAGCCTTCTCGAAATTGTAGGCTGACATTTCAACTTCATCCTGGAGATGGATATCGCCATAGGTAACCGGTCCGTCTTCCGTGTCAACCCAGACCAGGTCATAGACGTTGTCAACATTCTGCAGGTACACGGCCATTCGCTCCAGCCCGTAGGTAATCTCACCGGAAACCGGCCTGCATTCCAACCCCCCGACTTGTTGAAAGTAAGTGAACTGGCTGATCTCCATACCGTTCAGCCACACTTCCCAGCCCAGACCCCAGGCGCCCAGGGTGGGAGATTCCCAGTTGTCTTCAATGAATCTTACGTCATGGGTAAGCGTGTCTATTCCCAGGTGCCGCAATGAAGTCAGGTAAAGTTCCTGGATATCAGGAGGCGATGGTTTCAATATTACCTGGAACTGGTAATAACGTTGAAGACGGTTCGGATTTTCACCATAACGCCCGTCCGTGGGACGCCTGGAAGGTTGAACGTATGCGGCATTCCAGGGCTCCGGTCCGATCGCGCGCAGGAAAGTAGCCGGATGAAAGGTGCCGGCGCCTACTTCCATATCATAGGGTTGCTGTATGACGCAGCCCTGCTCCGACCAAAACTGTTGCAGGGAAACAATCAATTGCTGGAACGTCATGACATGCGTTTAACTGAAATGGATCTCACTCAGGCATTTTAACAAGGTAAAAATAAAAAAGCCGCCCTTTCGGGCGGCTGACCAACCGCAGGCTTTGGGGGGAAAGCCGGCGGTAAGGAGGGATAGGCTATCTGCTTATTTGCTTTTCGGAGCAGTTTTGGCTGCGGTCGCAGTCACCGGCGCATCCTGCTTGATCGTCTCGGATACGATCTGCTGTACCTTATCGGTATAGCTGACGCCCAGTTCCAGGGCAGTCTGGCTGTCCTTGATAAAACGATCGCCGAGAGCCTTCGCCGTTTCAGCCTGTTCCGTGAAGTACTTTTTCAGGCCATCGACGTCCTTTATGTCCGCAGCAGACTTCATCTGCTCAACACTCAGCCTGGCGGTGTCATTGATTGACCTGAGCTGGATCTCAAGCAGCTTTTCTACGTTTTCCAATGCCAGGGCATTAATCTCCCTGACGGGTTCAAAGTATTTTCCGGTCTGTACATTCATGGTTGATATCTCCTCGTTTAGTTGAATGTTGCGGCGCATCATAACCTGATTATTTGTGCGATGCAACAGAAAATTGCAATTTTTTTTGAAAAAACTGGATATTTTTTTGTAATCCCATATAAAACAAGGAGTTATGAGTAAAATAAGTTTACGTCCCGGCCGTTTTATATGCTGAATCCGGTGTCGTACCGGATTTGCGGGAAATAAAAAGTGGTGCTATTCCGTTTCTTCCGGTGCGGGATCTCGCACCAGATCGGAGAGGGTCTGGTTATACAATTCCGCCTTGGATGCGGACAAACGGTAGGCCCAGCCATGTACCAGGCTGTTCAGGGTTTCGGCTTCCTGTTCGGGCGTCGGTTCGGTTTCTTCCCCGGCGCCGGTTTCTGCAGATGTCTCATCAGCGGTCTCTCCGCCAACCATGCCGGCCTCTTGCGCGGCAAAGGAAAATCTTGCAAAGGTATTCTCCCCGCTTTTCACGACCTCGATATCCACCGTCAAACCATCGAACGTCGTAACGTCGATGCTGGAATCCGGCCTGGAGAAATCGATGCTGTTCTCTTTCTTTACGCCTTCCACGTATATATTTTCAAGCACGGACGCCATTCGGCCGACCAGGTACTCGGATGCCTGTTCCTTGCCTTCCGGTATATCCTGTACTGCCAGGTCGTCTGCGGGTTGGTCCCTGTTCAGGACCACTTCCGTCCCGCCTGCCGGCCGCAGGCGGACGGCATTGACACGGTCCCCCTCGATATTGATGATATCCCTCTTTATCCAGTCAATTATATCGGCGCTTACCGATAGTCTGCCATCCACCAGTAATGCCTGTTGCTGATCTGGAATACGCACGTACAGGCCCGGCGCGCCGGCAGCGGATTTGCTTCTCCTGGTCTTGCCGACTACCAGTTCCGCCAGTACATCCCCATTCTTCGCCAACGTCAGCAAGTGAGAGGTGGCGCCCTTGCTGTCGGGGTCTTCAACGCCCAGCCTCTTGTAGAGGTCGGGATTGTCCGTCTTTTCCGCAATAACCTGGAGATCGGAGACGGCCAGCACCGTTTGTTTTACCTTGTCTACCAGTGCAGGGTAATTATCCGCTTCGGCTATGCTCCAGTTATCCGACACGCGCCGAACGGTCAGTGCGGATTGGCCCTCGCGAACGACCAGTTCACTTACATCATTGACCCGCTCTGCAAGCTCCGGGAACAGCGCCGTTTTTTCCCTGCTTGTCTGAGGCGCCCTTTGCTGGCTGACGAACACCGCCGCGGCAACGACAATGACCGTCAGTACTACGGCAATAACATATCTGTTGCTCATCAGACTAGACTTTGCGGCGCGTTCGTTGAATGCCCGCGATCAGGGCGAGCAACGCAATTATTAAGGGTATCAGGCCGATATTTATAAATTTGAGCTGTGTGCCCAGGCGCTCGATATTTTTTTGCAGTTCGTGCTGGACCGCTCGCAACTCCTTGCGCGTCCTTATTTGCTCAAGCCTGAATTTTTCAATTTCAGCGGCCTGTTCTTCCGTGAGCAATAACGCACTTTCCCCACCTTCCTGTTGTAACTGGGCAATCTTCTGCTCAGTTTCCTCCAGGCGTGTCTGCAGTTCCTGTTCCTGCTCGCGGAACTGGGCTTCCGCATCCCTGCGTATCTGCTCTACCACGGTAAACGGGCGGGAAAATTCTCCGCGGCTACGCAGGCTTATCAGGTCGGTGTTACCCGCCAGGTTATCCAGGGTATTGATGACGAAATCGCCGTTGTTGGCAATGCTCTGGGGAATCTGTACTCCGAAGAAATTCTGCATCCTGATCCAGAAATGATCCGCCAGGATATCGGTGTCTCCGACCAGGACGACATCTACCCTGCCCTCCTTGATGATGTCTTCAACCGGGACTGTTTCATCGTCTTCATCCTCTACCAATAAGCCGTCTGGATAGGCGCTGGGAACGGTGCCGCTGATCCGCGCCGCGAGCACCAGGGGATTATTGCCCGATTCGAAATTGGACAGCATCACGTTGGGATCGCGCTGGAAGAAAATCAGGTCCCGCTGCATTCTCATCGAGTCGGCCGTGGTCTGTATCAGCGGGGCAAATTCAACAGTTGCATCCTCTTTCAGGTCGATAACCCCTGCGGTGCCCATGTGGATCAGGTTCAATTCGCTGGTGCTGAAATCCTGCCGATCAAGATTGTCCGCTTCGAGCCTCAGCCAGGGCAGGTAATTGCTCTCCTGCGGACCGCGGGCGCCCTGGGTCTGCACCCGCATGGCCAGGTTGATGTCTGCGGCAATTTCACTGGTGCCGACTTCCAGGCCCCAGCCTTCAAGCATTATATTCAGGTTGGAAGACATATCCGGCATCACGTACGGGTTTGCCGGATCCGGTTCTGTATTGTCCCCTTCCGCCAGCGGGTCAACAAACAGCATGGCATGGCCGCCCCGGAGCAGGAACTGATCTATGGCAAACAGCGCCTGCTCGGTGAAGTTCTTGGGATGGACGACCATCAATACGTCAACGTCTTCATCGATGACATCGGCGCCCGCGCCGATATTTCGTACCTCGAAGAACTCCTCCATGACGTCGAGGATGGCCCACCGGTCGGGGATTCCCTGCGCTGGGTCGCCGAACAAGGGCAACCCGGACATCACGCCGATAACCCGCTTTTCCGGGTTGGCGAGGTTATAGATCAGCTTGGTGATATCGTATTCCAGCGCATCTTCCCGGCTTGCCTGAAAAAACGGGATGATGGCTTCATCATCCGTAGAGTTGACTCCTACCAGACCCAGATAGGCGCGATCGCCGGCTGCATTGACGGAGATCCCGTTCAAGCCGCTGGCTACGGCCTGGTCTTCTTCTTCCGAAAACGGCTCCGGTTCAATGACGGACAATTCGATTTTGCCGCCCGATTTCGCGGCATACTCTTCCAGCAGGTCGCGTACCCGGTTGGCGTAATTCACCAGTTGCGGGAAGTCGGCCATGGTCTTTCGTGACACGTAAAAATCAAGGGATATGGGTTCATCCAGGGTGGTGATGATGTTGACGGAGCCCGGCGACAAGGTGAACAGTCTGTTTTCCGTCAGGTCGAGCCGAACCCCGGTAAACAGGTTGTTGCTGATCGTAATCAGCGCCACCGCCAGAACTGCCGCCAGAAGAATGCCCGAGCCTGATAAAAGATGTTTATACTTCATGGCCGTTTCTCAGTTGGCCTTGCGGGAATCGATAACCACGACGTTGGCATACAGCCAGAAGGCGATAAGTACGATGTAATAAACCGCGTCGCGCAAGTCGATCACGCCTTTGTTGATGGAATCGAAGTGGGTCAGAAAACTGAGCGATGAAATCACATCCACCAGGGCCTGGGGCGCCCAGCCCTGGAAAAAATCCAGCACCAATGGAAAACCGCTGAGAATGAACAGGAAACAGATGACCACGCTGATGACGAAGGCGATGACCTGGCTCTTCGACAGGGCTGATATGCAGGACCCGATGGCCAGGAAACCGCCGGCCATCAGCAGGCTGCCGAGGTAACCGGCAAGGATAACGGTATTATCCGGGTCGCCGAGGTAATTTACGGTGATCCACATCGGAAAGGTCAGCGCCAGGGCGATTGCCGTAAAACACCAGGCGGCAAGGAACTTGCCCAGCACCGCATCCGTGACCGAAATGGGCAACGTCATAAGCAGTTCTATGGTGCCGGTCTTGCGCTCTTCGGACCAGAGCCGCATGGAAATAGCCGGTATCAGGAACAGGTATAGCCAGGGGTGGAACCGGAAAAACGGTTCGAGGTCCGCCTGGCCGCGTTCGTAAAACGCGCCCAGGTAAAAACTGAATATGCCCGTCAGGAACAGGAAGATAATAATGAAGACATAAGCGACGGGTGTATGGAAATAACCGTACAGTTCCCGCTTCAATACGGCCTTGACGTTGCTGTTCATGACTGGCCCGCCTCTCCCTGGCTCGCATAGAACCGGGTGGTGATGGTGCGGAACGCGTCGTCGTAGTCATCCTTTTCAGACTGTGCCCGGAGTTCGGCCGGGGTGCCGTCAAACAGGATCTGTCCGGCAGCTATGATAATCGCCCTGCTGCATACGGCATCGACTTCCTCCAGGATATGGGTGGAGATCACGATGGCCTTGTTTTCAGCCATTTCCTTGATCAAACTCCTGACTTCGTGTTTCTGGTTTGGATCAAGGCCATCCGTGGGTTCGTCCATGATCAGTACGTCAGGGTCGTGCAACAGGGCCTGCGCCACACCGACGCGGCGTTTGAAACCCTTGGACAGGGTTTCGACGGTCTGTTCCAGGACACTGTCAAGGTGTACAAGTTCGATGACCCTGCCGATCCGTTGCTGTTTCTCCTCGCCGCTATAACCGCGTATTTCCGCGATGAATTCCAGAAAGCGCAGGACCGTCATCTCACCATAGGCGGGAGCGCCTTCCGGCAGGTAACCGATTGCCGACTTCACGCTGATTGGGTCGGTCTTGACGTCATACCCGTTAACCAGCACCGTCCCGTCGGTCGGTTCCAGAAAGCCGGTGATCATTTTCATGGTAGTGGATTTGCCTGCGCCATTCGGCCCCAGGAAGCCCAGCACCTCGCCGTGACGCACGGAGAAGGAAACGTCCCGTACCGCATGAATAGGTCCGAAGCGCTTATCCAGCCCCTGGACTTCAATCGCCGGCGGCTTGTCATTGACTGTCATAATCAATATTCAGTTGATTCATTCAAGTTAAAGGAATTAACACCGATCAGGCAGAATACCTGTGAGATGCGTTATTCTGCATATTTATCAACAGTAGTCAAGTTGCAGGATGCCACAGAGTACACAGAACCGGAGGGGTCAGAGTAAGAATTTCGCCAGAAATTTTACTCTGACCCCTTAATTCCAACTTTATGGCCGTTTCAGCCGGTACAGGGCCGAGATATCTTCATCGCCGTAACCCTGCTCCATCAATTGTTCATACTGCCTGAGCGTCGTGTCGACCAACGGCAGTGAAACGCTGTCCAGTCCCTCCAGCATCGCCTTGCAGATGGTCAGGTCCTTGTGGTGCAGGTTCAGCTTGAAGCCGGTATCGTTGTCGTCGACCAGCATGGTCTTGCCGCGGTGGTCCAGGAACCAGTTGCCGGCTGCGCCCTTCGCCACCACGTCCACGACCTTGTCCATATCCAGTCCCATGGCCTCGCCGAAGGCCAGCGCCTCGGTCACGGCCTGGTTGACACCGGCGCACATGATTTGATTCACCGCCTTGCAGGCCTGGCCGCTGCCGGTGGGGCCAATCAGCGTAATCGTGGCGGCTATAGAGCGAAGCGTATCTTCCGCCCTGGCCAGCACCTCAGTGTCACCGCCCACCATCATAGCCAGGGTGCCGTTTCTGGCGCCTTCCACGCCGCCGGAAACGGGACAGTCCAGGAAAGCCACGTTTTTTCCCGCCAATATACCCGCGGCCCGTTGCGCCGTGGCACTGCTGACGGTGGACGTGTCCACGACAATCGTGCCGGCCGTTGCGGTCGGGGCAACCTGTTCCACCATTTCCAGTACGTCCACATCCCTGGACACACAAAGGATTACCAGTTCACATTCCGACGCCAGTCCCGCCGGCGATTCAAACAGTATTACGCCGGTCTGCCCGGCGACCCGCTCCGCCTTGCTGCGGGTACGGTTCCAGACCCCATGCAGGCGCCCTGCCTTGTGCAGGTTCAAAGCCATGCCGCTGCCCATGGCGCCAAGACCTATTACTCCGGTTTTCATTCAGCTATACCATTGGATATTAGTCAATCACCACCAGCAGGTCGCCGGTATCAACCACGTGATCAGGACTGACGACGACCCGTTTGATGATACCGCTTTTCTCCGCCGGAATTGCCGATTGCATTTTCATCGCCTCCAGCACCACCGCCGTGTCGCCCTGCCTGATGCGTTCTCCGGTCGATACTTCCACGGCAACGACCAATCCGGGCATGGGCGCTGCCAGGTGGGCAGGATCGGCCGGGTCGGCTTTTTCATTCTGGTGGACCTCGTAGCTCAGGTTATTGTCCCTGACAATGACCGTCTGCGGCTGGCCGTTCAGCTCAAAAAATACCCGGCGCATCCCTTCTTCATCAGGCTCCGATGTTGCCAGGTAATGCACGATCGCCTGCCGGTTATCCTCAAAGGATAACACCGTTTCCTCTCCGCTTTGCAGGCCGTAGAAAAAAATATGGGTCGGCAAAATACCGACATCGCCGTACTTGCGTTCCATTTCAGCATAGTCCGTGAAAACACCCGGATACATCAGGTAAGAGGCCAGATCGAAACCTGATATTTCCTCTTTGAGTTGGGCTGCCAGGGTTTCCCTGGTCTGTTCCAGGTCGATGGAGTCCAGCGATCCACCGGGACGTCCCTGCAAGGGCGCCTTTCCATTCAATACCTTGGCCTGTAACGCCGGTGGAAACCCCCCGGCAGGCTGCCCCATTTCCCCGTGGAAAAACTGGACCACCGATTCCGGGAATGCAATTTCCTTCTCAGGATCAAGAACATCCTGTTTCGTCAAACCGGCCGTCACCATTGCCAGGGCCATATCGCCCACCACCTTGGAGGTCGGCGTTACCTTGACGATATCTCCGAACAATTCATTGACATCGGAATAGGCCCGGGCTATTTCAGGCCAGCGTCTGTCGATTCCAAGAGAACGCGCCTGTTCCCTCAGGTTGGTATACTGGCCGCCGGGCATTTCATGGACATAGACCTCCGAGGCGCCCGAACGGATGGGGGGCTCGAAAGCGGCGTATTGTTCTCTCACCTCTTCCCAGTAACCGCTGATAACCCGGATGGCCTCCGCATCAAGATCGGTACTCTTATCGGTATGTTCCAGGGATGCCACAATTGCGCCCATATTCGGTTGCGACGTGAGGCCGCTCATGCTGTCGATCGCCGTATCGACAATATCCGCGCCTGCTTCCACCGCGGCCAGCACGGTCGCCGCGGAAATACCGCTGGTATCATGGGTATGCAGGTGGATCGGCAAGTCGATCTCCTGCTTCAAAGCCGTAATCAACAAACGCGCCGCACCCGGTTTCAGCAAACCCGCCATGTCTTTTATGCCCAGGATATGCGCGCCCATATCCCGGTATTCACAGGCCAGGTCCAGGTAATAGTCCAGGTTGTACTTTTGCTTTGCAGGGTTCTGGATATCTCCGGTATAGCAGATGGCAGCTTCGATGATTTTTCCGGTCTCCCCTACTTCATCAATGGCGACCTGCATGTTCTCCGGCCAGTTGAGGCTGTCGAATATCCTGAATACGTCAATACCCGCATCGGCGGCCTGGCGGATGAAAAACCTGACCACGTTATCCGGGTAACTCCTGTAACCGACTGCATTCGATGCCCGCAGCAGCATCTGCTGCATGATGTTGGGCATGGCGGCACTGAGATCAAACAATCTCTGCCACGGGTCTTCATGTAGAAACCGAAGCGCCACGTCGAAGGTGGCGCCGCCCCAGGACTCCACGGAAAACAGGCCCGACATGTTGTGCGCGTAGTAAGGAGCAACCGCGATCAGGTCTTTGGTCCTGAGCCGGGTCGCCAGCAACGACTGGTGCGCGTCGCGGAATGTGGTGTCCGTGACGAGAGGCCGTTTTTGCTCCCTGATCCAGTTCACCAGTCCTCTTGCCCCGGTTTCATCGAAGACGGCCTTCGGCCCGTTTACCGGCAGTTTGCCGACGGCTACCGGCGCCGAAGACTCTCGCAGGGAAAACGGAACCGGCCGGTCCTTCACATCCCCGTTACCGTTTACGATGACATCGGCAATAAACCTGAGCAGGCGTTCAACCTGGCCGTGGCTCCCGCCGGTTTCGAACAGTTCCGGAGTCTCGTCGATGAAACGCGTGTTGTAATCACCGGACTGGAATTTCGGGTGGGTCAACAGTTGCAATAAAAACGGCAGGTTGGTAGCCACGCCGCGCACCCGGAATTCCATCAACGCCCGTCTCATGCGGTTGATGCTGTCCTCGCCGTCGCTGCCCCGCGCGGTGACCTTCACCAGCAGGCTGTCATAGGCGCGGGAGATCCAGGCGCCGTTATATGCGGTACCGCCGTCGAGACGGATTCCCGGCCCTGAAGGACTCCGGTAGGCGATGATATTGCCGTAATCCGGGATAAAGTTGTTGTTAGGGTCTTCGGCGGTAACCCGGCATTGAATGGCGGTTCCGGAGACGCGGATGGCGGATTGCGCCGGGACTATCGAACCGGATTTGCCGATTTTTTCGCCTTCCGCGATCCTGATTTGCGCCTTGACGATATCTATGCCGGTTATCTCCTCGGTAACCGTGTGCTCAACCTGGATTCTCGGGTTGACCTCGATGAAATAGAATGACTTATCTGTCTTGTTGTAGAGAAATTCGACGGTGGCCGCATTATCCAGGCCGGCCCTGCGGGCCAGTTTGACTGCTGCCCGGCAGATTTCTTCACGTACTTTATTCGGCAGGTAGATGGCCGGCGCGCGCTCGATTACTTTTTGATGCCGGCGTTGTAATGAACAGTCACGTTCATATAAATGAAGGACATTGCCGTGATGATCAGCGAGGATTTGCACCTCGATATGCATGGCGTCTTCGACCAGCTTTTCAAAAAACACTTCGTCACTGCCGAAAGAAGTCCTGGATTCCTCGCGCGCACGCTTTACCGTATCGTGCAGTCCCCTGACATCCCTGATAACCCTCATGCCGCGCCCGCCGCCGCCCCAACTGGCCTTCAGCATCAAGGGGTATCCGATTGCCCCGGCAATCTTTTCCGTTTCCCGGTCGTCCGCAGTTAACGGTCCGGATGCCGGCATCACAGGAATTCCTGCCTTGACGGCCAATTCACGCGCCTTGACCTTATTGCCCAGGTCCCGCAGCACAGCCGCGTTGGGACCGATAAAACTGATACCCTGCCGTTCGCACTGCTCGGCAAAACCGGCATTCTCCGATAAAAAACCATAGCCCGGATGCAGCGCATCGCACTCGGACTCGACGGCAACGCGCAGAATATCCGCGCCGTCCAGGTATGCTTCGACGGGCCCGACGCCTACGCCGACCTGGTATGACTGGTCGGGCTTGAACCGGTGCAGGGCAAGGCGATCTTCCTCCGAGAAAATACCGACCGTACCAATACCCATCTCCTTTGCCGCGCGGATGACCCGAATGGCAATCTCGCCCCGGTTGGCAATGAGTATGCGTTTGATCGTGTTTTTGGAATTACGCAAGAATTAAACATCCACGGCACACAAAGATGTCTATCTTATCGTAGTATCAGGTCAAAGCAATAAAAGGGGACAGATTTTAAGCATGCCCTCGCATGTTGTAAGCGGGGGTCTGTCCCCGTTCCCTGTTACGGCAGCTTGCCCTCGGGGTTGGTGCACTCCGTGGTGAACGCCTTCTTCCATTCACCCAGCCGTTCCTCGAAATCCTCCCAGTCGCTCAGATCGCTTGTGTTCCTGTACATGGCAAACGGACGCAGGCTGTCATGATAAAACTGCACTTGCTCATCTTTCCTGAACTTTTCCGCCTCATAACGGTTCCAGTGGACCACCTGCTGCAGGGGACGGCGGTACCTGGAAGAGACGTCTTTTGCAGGAAAGCCGATGGGGATGGTGCCGTAGGCCCTCAGGAACGGGGGATATCCCAATAATTCACTCAACTCGTCGTTGGTCTGCTGTTCGCCGCCGCCCGACAGCCAGGCCGAAGTCAGGCCGTTGGCCGTGACCGCAAGCTGTATATTCTGGATTGCCGCGCCGATGGAACAATAGAAAATATTCTCGTTGTTCTGTTGATAATCCGCCTCGCTTTCCGGAGTCACGCCATGGGGAAAATTGATATTCCAGCGCCGGTCACCCAGAACGATGAAGATGGCCACCGTGTTGTTGAGGTAACTCTTGTAGACGGACGGAAACCCTTTCGCGTATTTCTTCAGCCGGTCGGCCTGGCGCAGGAACACGTCCACCACCCGGTCCCGCATGTCCGGGTCTTCCACGACGATGAAATCCCAGGGTTGCACGTTCGCGCCGCTCGGCGCCCAGCGCCCGGCCTCGGCGATACGCTCAAGCACCTCCCGCGAGATGGAACGCCCCTTCTCGAAGCGGCGTACGCTACGCCGCTTGCGGATGATGTCGATGAATGCCTCGTACTCAGGGTTTTTCAGGTTTTTTTCAGTCATTGTCATTATTTCAATGTTGTAAGCAGGGCAACAGCAGGCGCTACGCGAATGCCTTCCCGCGTTACGTAGTCCTTCTCCCCGTGCGCCGATACCTGCCAGGCGTCCGTTTCAGGGAACCGCTGTTTCAGGTACCTGAGCGGCGTACTGACGTCACGATCTGACGATTTGCATTCTACCAGCAACGTCGGCCTGCCGTTCTCAACCACCACGAAATCGACTTCCCGTCCTTCAATGTCACGAAAATAGCGCAATTCAGTCGCAAAACCTTGCGTGTCTGCGCGGAAATGTACCCACTTCAACAGGTGGGACGCAACGAGGTTTTCAAACCGGAATGCGGCATCCGGGATTAAGGACCAGTCAAAATGATAATGCTTACGGGCCTTTTTCACCGCCTTGATCTTCGGGGAACCGAACGGCAACACGAAGAAGATGGCATACAGCCTTTCCAGGATATCAAGCCATTTGCTGATCGTCCTGTGGCTGATGCGCATTTGTTCCGCGATGCCGTTGACCGAGAGCGGGCTGCCGGTGAGGTCCGGTAACCGGGTCATCAGCAACTCAATGCTGCCGAGGTCCTGTACCTGTTCCAGGTCCGTGAGATCTTCGCGCACCAGGCGGCTGCGGTAGTCATTGGACCAGCGCCGCGCCTCTCTTTCCGATCCGCCAAGAAACGGTTCCGGAAAACCGCCCAGGGTAAGCAATGATATAAAATCCGCTGCTGCGGTCAGCTTGAGCTCGGCGACGGTCAACGGATGAAGCCGCAAGTAGTGGTATCGTCCCTGCAGGGAGTCACCGCCGAAACGATAATAATCAAGCCGTGCGCTACCGGTGATGAGAATCTGCTGGCCTGCTTCACGGGCGTCATATACCCCTTTCAAATAGTTGCGCCAGCGTCGGTACTTATGAATTTCGTCAAAAACCCAGAGCCTGGATTTGGGGAACGTCTGCCGCAGAATAAGGTCACGCTGCCCGGGAACGTCCCAGTTCAGATAACCCGCCCCGGACTTTCCAAGGATCTGGCGGGCAAGTGTCGTCTTCCCCACCTGACGCGGGCCGCCGACAAATACCATTTTCCGTTTCAGGTCCTGGCGTACCTGGGATTCAAGATAGCGTTTCACACCTCGAATAATTCCAGATTTTTATACAGGTGTCAAAAAATCTTGCAAGATTTATTGATAGGTATCAAAAAATCCCGAGCACGTACGAGGCTCAACTTCCATATATTGCCGGCGCCGTCGTGGTAATTTTTCTCATCCTGTGGGCGACGAAGTACGTTCGGGCCGATCAATAGAGTTTGAATTCGTAATCAGGATCGTCAATGATCGCAAGTTCCCCGGCTGCCAGCTTGATCGCCAGTTCATCCCGCAAATCAGTTGCGTATTCCAGCATCAGGTTGAGTTGCTGCCTGAGTTCTTCCCGGTAATCGGCCTCATAGTAAAGGTTCGCGGTTTCCCCTGGATCATCGACCATATCGAACAGGGCATTGCTGCGCGCCCTGGGATCTGCCGTGAAGTCCCGCAAGATCAGTTTCCATCCCTCCGAACGCATTGCGCGCTCGTCGTACCAGGAGTTGTCGATGGCGGCCTCCGGGACGTTCTGCATGAATACCGGAGTCGGCCAGTTGTCCTCGCCTGCTGTCACCTCGGCAATGAGGTCTCTGCCGTGAAAAGGCGAACCTTCGCGCCCGGTGATGATCTCCATGATGCGGCTTTTCGTATTGATGCCCGCGGCTGACAATATCGTCGGGGCGATATCCACCAGGTTGACGCCGGAGCTCCAGGTCACGCCCTGCGGCAGACGCCCGGGCCAATGCATGATCATGGGTATCCTCGCGGCCTCGTCGTAGGCGATGCCCATGCCCCGGTAGGAACCTGGCCGTTCCTGAAATGAACCCCCATGGTCCGTGGACACGATTATCAGTGTGTTATCCATAATCTCCTGTTCCTCCAGTGTAGCTATGATACGACCCACGTTGTGATCCAGGCTGGTTACGGACGCATAGTAGTTTTTGTGGTCGATTTCCCTGTCCTTGTACATTTCGGCATATTTTCGCGGCGGCTGGAATGGAGCATGCGGCGTGTAATAGGACTGGTAGAGGAAAAACGGCCGGTCGGCATTTTCCTGGATGAAACGGATGCCTTCAGCGGTTTGAATATCCTCCCGGTAAGCGGACCGGTCAGGTTCGCCGACCCAGTGCGGCATGAGCGAATTATAGGACTTGAACAGGTCGAAAAACCCGGGGTTGCCCGCGCCCAGGTGCCACTTGCCGATATGTGCGGTGGCGTATCCCGAATTGGTAATGTATTTCACAAAATTGATCGCCAGGTTGAAACGCTCGTCGGCAAACGGATCGGCAATCGGGTCGTGGTACATTGTGGGCAGGTTGCCGGTGATGCCGGGCTCGTACATGGTCTTGCGCACCCCGTGTGCATGGGGGTAGAGCCCGGTCATGATCGAAGCCCGCGCCGGGCTGCACAATGTGGCAGGTGTATAGGCGTTATCGAACAGGACACCACGCTCGGCCAGCCTGTCCATATTGGGCGTTGAAACGTCTTTGTCGGAGTAGACGCCCACTGCGTCCCGCCTGCCCCAGTCAATCAGGATCAGAACGATATTGGGCGGGCGCTGCTGCTCATAATAGATCGGGTGGAGAGGAACCTCTTGTGTCCGGGCCGTGGGCACACCTGACAACAAAAAAGCGATGACGCCGACCAGGGAAAACAAAATTGCGCCTGTTACCCTATAATTGAATTTCATAAACTGTGTCCCCCATAAATTAAACGCCGGCAACAGGAAAAGGTACTTGTTATGCCTGAAAGGGTCAATATATGAATGATATGGGTAAGGCGTGAAACCGGCAAATTTCACAGAAGCACTGGGTAAACTGAATTTTGAGAATACGTTTAACCCTTATTCAGAGCAGTGCGCCGTTCACGATCTGGATGACGCACCCCGCACCCGGTCCCGAATGTTGCAGTCCATGCTCGAGATGGCGCTAGAGCGTGAGATCGATTCCTTGTGGATCGGCCGCGATCTCGGTTATCGCGGCGGCAGGCGGACAGGTCTTGCCTTTACGGACGACGTGAATGTCCAGGCTCATACAGAACGCTGGGGCTTATCTGTTCATCGAGCAACAAGGGGAGACGTGGTCGCCGAGCGGACTGCCGCCGTCATCTGGCGCGTACTATCGCAGGTCAAGGCGCCGGTGTTTCTCTGGAATGTCTTCCCGTTACATC
>CAYOEQ010000037.1:16877-18169 GCA_964402775.1 uncultured Enterobacteriaceae bacterium | reverse complement strand
AGCAGGGAGTACTTCTTCAGGTACACCCGCAACAGGGACACGGCCGCGGGCGTCACTCCCGGTATGCGGGAGGCCTGGCCCAGGGTGTCCGGCCGCTGCGCTGAGAGTTTTTGCGCCACCTCCGCCGACAGGCCGGTTACCGAGAGGAAATCGACGTTGTCGGGAAAGCGGGCGTCCTCGTCCCGCCGGTTGCGGGCAATGTCCTGTTCCTGGCGTTCGATATAGCCGTGGTACCTGGCCTGGACCTCGATCTGTTCGGCGACTGCCGGCGCTATGGCAGCGGGCTCGAAACCGGGCAGGCCGGCCAGGTCCGCATAACCGATACCGGGACGGCGCAGGAGCTGCAGCAGGTTGACGTCCTTGTTTATAGTCTGGCCCAACGTCTGTTCGGCAACGTCGTCGGGCAGGGCGTCCGCGGCTATCCAGGTCGAGGACAGGCGTTGTTGCTCTGCGTCGATGGCTGCGCGTTTTTCCTCGAAGCTGCGCCACCTTTCATCATCCACCAGGCCGAGTTCACGTCCGGTCCCGGTCAGGCGCAGGTCGGCGTTGTCTTCCCTCAGCAACAGGCGGTACTCCGCCCGGCTGGTGAACATGCGGTAGGGTTCCGTGACGCCGCGGGTGGTCAGGTCATCGATCAGCACGCCGATATAGGCCTGGTCGCGCCGGGGGCTCCAGGGCTCCCGTTGCCCCACCCTCAGGGCCGCATTGATGCCGGCCACGAGTCCCTGGCAGGCTGCCTCTTCATAGCCGGTGGTGCCGTTGATCTGGCCGGCGAAAAACAGGCCGGAGACGGACTTGGTCTCCAGCCAGGGGTGCAGGTCGCGGGGGTCGAAATAATCGTACTCGATGGCATAACCGGGACGGGTGATACGGGCCTGCTCAAACCCCTTGATCGATCGCACCAGGTCGTGCTGCACGTCGTATGGCAGGCTGGTGGATATGCCGTTCGGATAGACTTCCGTCGTGGTCAGTCCCTCCGGTTCGATAAAAATCTGGTGGGAGGTCCGGTCGGCGAAGCGCACGACCTTGTCCTCCACCGAAGGGCAGTAACGCGGGCCGACGCTTTCAATCGCGCCGCTGTACATGGGCGAGCGGTCCAGACCGGCGCGGATGATGTCGTGGGTGCGTTCGTTGGTATGGGTGATGTGGCATGAGACCTGCTGCGGGTGCTGCTCAGGCGTTCCCATGAACGAGAAAACGGGCGTAGGGACATCGCCCGGCTGCTCGCTGAGGCGGCTGTAATCGATAGTGCGGCCGTCAAGGCGCGGCGGCGTGCCGGTCTTCAGGCGCCC
>CAYOEQ010000037.1:0-16777 GCA_964402775.1 uncultured Enterobacteriaceae bacterium | reverse complement strand
TGTAATCGATAGTGCGGCCGTCAAGGCGCGGCGGCGTGCCGGTCTTCAGGCGCCCGGTGCGAAACGGCAGGTCCCGCAAACGGTTCGCCAGTGTATTTGCCGGCGGTTCGCCTGCGCGGCCGCCCTGGCAACCGGTTTCGCCCACGTGGATCCTGCCGCCCAGGAACGTGCCCACGGTCAACACCACACAAGGTGCGCGAAATTTCAGACCTCCCTGCGTGATCACGCCTGCGATGCGGTCGCCTTCGATAACCAGGTCGTCCACGGGCTGCTGGAACAGGTGCAGGTTGTCCGCTCCTTCAAGCAGGGGACGAACGATCCCTTTATACAGGCTGCGGTCAATCTGTGCCCGGGTGGCCCGCACCGCCGGGCCCTTGCGGGCGTTGAGGATACGGAACTGTATTCCGCTGCGGTCCGCGGCGCCGGCCATGACCCCGCCCAGGGCGTCTATCTCCTTCACCAGGTGGCCTTTACCGATACCGCCGATGGCCGGATTGCACGACATCTGCCCCAGGGTATCGATACTGTGGGTCAACAACAGGGTACGGGCGCCCATACGCGCGGCCGCCAGGGCAGCCTCGGTCCCGGCATGGCCCCCGCCGACGATGATTACGTCGTATTCGTGTTCACTGGCGCGCATATCTCACCTGAATGAGAAATAAATGGTAAGGGCGCAAATTGTAGTAAAAAAGGCGGGCGAATTAAACATCCGTCTTGTAATGTTCCCTGTCAGGCGGTTGGCCTGGTCATATCAGGAGGCCTTTGATCCAATCAAATGTTTCCGGGCACGCGCCGCTCCAATGGAGCAATGAGAGTTCTCAAGTGATGAACACCTCATCCGGCAGTGGGTCAATGATGTCCAGGAACCAGACAGTGCCGCCGCCGCTGTCCGTGAGGTCCAGCTCCATATCGTTGTTGGCATTCAGGAAAAGGTTCAGTTCATAGTCATCGTCCAGGTTGAACGCGATCAGGTCTATCTTGTCTTCTGCGGGGTTGAAGCCATCAATAAGGTCTATTCCACCCCATACAACATCAGGTTTGAGGGCGATGACCACGGTGTCCGGTCCCTCCCCGAGGCGTATCCTGTTGTCTCCCGTGCCGGGATAGATGATGTTGTTGCCCTCCTCGCCTGTTCTCAGGTAATCATCCCCCGGACCGCCGTACAGGGTATTATTGCCTCCCGTGCTTACAATGTAATCATCGCCCGGGCCACCGTACAGGGTGTCGTTGCCGGTGTTGGAATGGATTTCGTCATTACCGGGGCCGCCTTGAATGGTGATATCGTCACTGGATATGCCCGGGTAGAAAGTAAATGTTCCTGTTGAAGCATACGACTCATGAGGTTTGGTATCGGGACCGAACAGGTGGTCGCGATAGTCCGAACCGATGATGATTTCGATATCGTGCAGTGTGTCGCCTTCCGTGTGCAGGATGCCGGATATGTCCTGGCTGTAATCGGCTGTGTCCATGCCATCACCGCCCTCCAGGACATCGGCGCCCGGCCCGCCGCGCAACACGTCATCCCCAGGGCCGCCCCGAAGCATGTCGTCACCGTTCAGACCGGCCAGAATGTTATTACCGGCATCGCCGATTAACGTGTCATTATGATCTGTACCGGTCAGGTTCTCGATGGAAACCAGTGTATTCTGTCTGACCAGGTTACCCGATTCCGCCGGGGCATCCAGGTTTGCCGTGATGCCGGCGGCGGCGAATTCAAAACTCGCGGTATCCCGGCCCGGCCCGCCGTCCAGGGTATTTCGTCCGGTCCCGCCCAGCAGGACGTCGTCGCCGGGGCCGCCATTGAGTTGGTCGTCGCCCGCCACGCCGTTAAGCCTGTCATTACCTGATCCGCCGTACAAGGTATCGTTGCCATCTTCGCCGAGCAAGATGTCATCGCCGCCGCCCGGCCCACCATATAAGGTATCATTCCCCGCGCCGCCGCTGAGGACATTGTCCCGCCGGTCGCCGGCCAGTATGTCGTTATACGCCGACCCCGCCAGGTTCTCGATGTCAGGCAGTGATTCGGTCTCCGTACTCCCGTCGGCTTGCCGGTATGGAACGGAGACGGTGGCGCCGAAGGTGTCGCCTGCAGCATCGCCGCCCGCGGTTGCCGGCGAGTGCAGTCGCACGGTAACGGCATTGTCCGAGCCGGAGTAATCGGCAGTGTCAAGACCAGCTCCGCCAATCAAGACATCAGCGCCCGGACCGCCACGCAATGTATCGTCGCCGTTGCCGCCATCCAGGATGTCATCACCCATGCCGCCGCTGAGGAAGTCGTGCCCAGCCTGTCCGGTGAGCATATCCATGCCGAGTCCGCCGAACAGGGAGTCATCGCCGTTGCCGCCTGATAGCGCATCATCCCCGCCGCCCGGCCCGCCGTATAGTTTGTCGTTCCCGGCAAGACCGTTCAATATGTTATCCCGCCGGTCGCCCGCCAATACATCATCGTATATCGATCCGGCCAGGTTCTCGATATCGGGCAGGGTTTCAGTTGCTGTCGTACCGTCAGGCTGTACGTAGGAGACGGTTACAGTGACGCCGAAGACATCTCCCTCTGCATCGCCGCCGGTGGCCAGCAGAGAATGCAAGCGCACGGTGACTGAGGTATCGGAACCCTGGTAACTCGCTGTATCAGGTCCTGGCCCGCCAACCAGGATGTCGGCGCCTGCACCACCCGCCAGGACGTTACCTTCGGCATCACCGGTTAAACGGTCGTTGTGTCCGGAACCCGTAAGGTTCTCAATGGACAGGAACGTATCGCCCGCGGCATCGCCGCCGGTGATACTGCCTGTGGCCAGGTTTATCTCAACCCGGTCGGCAGAGGCAGTGTAGGCAGCAGTGTCCTGGCCCGGACCGCCCTCCAGCCGGTCAGCGCCGGGGCCGCCCTCCAGGGTGTTATCGCCGGCATCGCCGGTTAAGGTGTCCTGGTAAGGAGAACCGGTAAGGTTTTCGATTGAAATCAAGGTATCGCCGGTTGCATCGCCCCCTGAGGCAGTGTTGGCGCCCAGGCGCACATCCACGCCGGCAGGGGAGTCCGAGTAATCGGCAGTATCGCTGCCGGTGTGTCCGTCCAGTATGTCGCGACCGGGTCCGCCGTGTAGCGTGTCGTTTCCGGGTCCACCCAGCAATGTGTCATCACCGGCATTGCCAACAAGCTCATTGTCAATGATATTGCCGGTAATGTGATCATCGCCGGCACCGCCTACGGCCCGCTCAATCCAGGTGTCGGGGCCAATGATGATGTTACCCGGAGTGTTATAGACATCCGAGGTCCAGTAGGGATTCAGGTTAAGGCGTAAGGTTTGGCGATGCGCCGCCGGGTCGTGGTCGGAGAAATCCAGCGTGTCATAACCACCGGTATCCACCAGGGTCATCGCGTAGTTTTCCCCGGCAATGTCCGGAAAGTAGTGCTCCAGGAAGGAATCGGTCTCGGCATTGACGCCATAGACCGTATCACCGTGGTGGATTTCTTCACTCTTGCCATAGATCAATTGAATGATCAGTATGTCCGCAAGCATTGGGGTGACGGGTTCATAAGGGATTTCACGCTCTTCTTCATCCAGAGGATTGAAGTAGGTCATGACGGTGAAACGATCATGATCATTGGGCAGCACGCGTGCATCGAGTTGGTCCAAAGGGTCGCCGTTTCTGAACGTTCCCCCACTGTACGGTCCGGGATGACCAAGACTGAGAGAATGACCGATTTCGTGGACATAGGCAGATATACTATTTGAAGCATCGTAGAAACTTGTTGGCACATTTATTGTGCCGTTGACGTCATCTTTGCCGGTGAGTCTGTCGTAATTTCGGTAACCACCAATAAAATTGCTTCCCGTTGCAAAGTCAGCATCTTCATTGGTGAAAAGCAGCGTGGGCGCATGGTCTTCGGAGACAGGACGGTTGTCGATGGCAACAGCATGGCCGATAAGCAGGGCCCAGGATTCGGTTGAGCGTAAAGCAACCTGCTGTTGTTCAGGCGGCAATGATTCGATGTGAACGGTAATGACACCGTTCCGGATCGGGACTGTGTGGTTTCTCAAGTACGAGTTGATTTCTTCGGCAAATGCCGCGTCACTCAAATCATGACCTTCACCATAGAGCCGTTTGACCAATCGCCATAGTGAATTATCAGGTGGATTGAGGTTGTAAGGGGATGCCTCTGTCCCCCAAAGGGTTTGTTCGGTGGTCATCCGCTCAATTCTTCCATCAACACCTGCAAGGGTAACGTCTCTACATTGTTGCCTTGTAAAAAACTGTGATTTCCGGGATAAACCACCAGGCGCCGTTTTGCTTCAATATCGTCGCTGCCGATATGGAAACCGGCAGACGGCTTCGGCTGTGTCAATGAGCGCTTTATTTCGATCGCCCAGCGCAGGTCGGGGGCAAATTCCAGCACCAGGTCAATTTCGGCGCCTCTTGCCGTGCGATAAAAGAACGGCTGTACCCACTCCGGGGCAACGGCCAGGATATTTTCCATGACATATCCTTCCCAACTCATACCCGCTACAGGGTGACCCAACACGGCCTCGAGAGAGCCGAGGTTCAGCAGGCTGTGGACGATGCCACTGTCACGCAGGTAAATTTTCGGGGAGCGCACCAGCCGCTTTCTGATATTACCATGCCAGGGTTGCAGGCGCCTGACCAGCAACAGGTCAACAAGCAGATCCACGTAGCGAGTAAGGGTTCGGACATTGACAGCCAATGCTGCAGCGAGACCGGATGTGTTCAGGAGACTTCCCTGGTGATGCGCAAGCATTGTCCAGAAGCGTCTGAGCGTCTCACCCGGAACCCGGGCATCAAAACGGGGAATATCCCGTTCGAGATAGGTGCGAATAAAATCCCTGCGCCAGGTCATGCTCGACCTGTCGGATTTCGCCAGGAATGCATTGGGGAAACCACCCCGCAGCCATAAACTGTCTTCGGATTCGGGGATACCCGCGGCATTCGTTTCCAACAGGTTCAGAGGCCCCAGTTCCCGGTAGGCAATGCGTCCTGCCAGCGATTCAGAGGTCTGGCGCAGGAGGTCGATAGATGCTGAGCCAAGCAGCAGAAACTTTCCGGAACCGCGCCCTTCCTGCCGATAGGAATCGATTAAACCCCGGATCGATTCGAACAAACCCGGGACGCGCTGGATTTCATCCAGTATGACCAGTTTATCTGCATGGCGTAACAGAACATCGCGAGGACTGTCGAATATCGGTATAGTCTCAGGATCTTCCAGGTCGAAGTAGACTGAGACACGGTTTTTTGCTATCTGCCGGGCCAGGGTGGTTTTACCGACCTGGCGCGAACCAAGCAGCGCAACGGCTGCCTGTTCAGACAAAAGCCGTTCAACGGATTGATGGATAAGGCGATGTATCATGTTGTAAAAGTAGCATCATAATGCATGTTTTACAACATTTATTTTGGTTTTTTAACTCCTCTCGTCCGGTAACTTTTCACAATGAGCTGCGTTTGACCGGTCAAGGCGCGCGCAGGGGTCCTGGCGATAGAATTCACACAGGCGCCTGTAGACAGAGGGGTATTCAGCTTCAAGCACACCAGGGGTATCAAAGAAATACTCGCTTGTCACTGCAAAGAACTCACCGGGGTCCGTGGCTGCGTATTCGTCCATCGCTGTCGTGTCGCCTGCGTTGATACGGCGTTTCAGGTTCTCGTAGGCGGCGCCGAAGTCGCGGCGCCAGGTCTCGGGATCCATATCCCGGTGCAGTGGCGGACGACCGTTTGCCTCACCATCCAGCATGTCAAGCTTGTGAGCCATCTCATGGATAACGACGTTATAACCCTCGCCCTGTCCTGACGCCAGAATATCCTCCCAGGACAGGATGACCGGGCCGCGAAACCAGGACTCGCCGGCGCGGGCCTCATCCCATTCATGTTCGACCCCGGATTCGTCCACCTCATGTTCACGCGCGACGAAACTCCCGGGATAGACCACAACACTCCGCCACGGGGCGTAGGCGTCAAGACCCAGGGCAAGGACCGGCAGGCACGCCTGGGCCGCGATTACAACAAGATCAGCCGTTTCAAGGCGCTGTCCGCGTACCGGTTCAATGGACTTGTTTGCGATAAAACTCGAGGAAAGTTCCCTGAGTTGTGCGCGTTCGCCGTCATCAAGCATGTCAAGCATGGGGATAACGTCGAGCGCCGCTGCCCAATCGGCTTCACTGATTAACTTGCGACGTCGCCACATGCAGACCTCTATCCCCGGTACGGATTATAACGCACCATCCATTTACAGCAGGTTTGTCACCAGTATTCCCGCGATTGCAATCGGCGCTACGATCCTGATTAGAAAACGCCAGGTACGAAACAGCCAGGGCGTGTTTATCCGCAATTCATCCACCAGGGTGCTGTCCCGCATGAACCAGCCGGCAAAGATGGCGATGAGCATGCCGCCAATCGGCATCATCAGGTTCGCCGTCAGGTAATCCATCAGTTCAAATATGTTCAAGCCGGCGATGGGTCTGACTTGTTCCCAGATGTTGAATGAGAGCATGCTGCCGAGGCCCAGTAGCCAGAGGGCGGAAATCGTGACTGCCGCGCTCTTCCTGCGGGTCATGCCGCGCCGCTCCTCCACCCAGGCCACCGCCGGTTCCAGGATGGCGATGGAAGAGGTGACCGCGGCAAACAGCAACAGCAGGAAAAACAAGGCGCCGAACAGGCCCCCGGCCGGCATATTGCCGAACGCGATAGGCAGGGTGACGAAGATCAGGCCCGGTCCTTCCCCCGGTTCCAGGCCGTTCGCGAACACCAGTGGAAAGATGGCCACACCGGCCACGATGGCGACAAACGTATCGGCGCCGGCAATGACGACTGCGGTCCTGGGGATGGATATTTCCCGGGGGATGTAGGCGCCGTACGCCATCATCAGTCCCATGGATACGCCGACGGAAAAAAACGCGTGTCCCACCGCCGACAGCATGACCTCCGGGTTGATCCGTCCGAAGTCCACGGCAAAGAGAAACCTGAGTCCGGCTGCCATGTCTCCCGCAACGGCGCTGTAGACAGTCAGGGCCAGCAACATGATGAACAGCGCCGGCATCAGGATCCCGGTCGCCCGTTCGATACCTTTCCGAAGTCCGCTACTGACGATAAGACCGGTCAGCCCCAGGAACACGGTAAACCACAGCAGCAGGCGCAGCGGATCCGACAGCAGGCCGGCAAAGCGCGCCTGCGCCTCGTCCGGACCGACCCCGGAAAACCCGGCGCGCATCGACCCATACGCGTAGTCCAGCACCCAGCCGCCGATTACGCTGTAAAAGCCGAGGATCAGGAAGCCGGCGCCGGCGCCGATCCAGCCCACGCCGGACCACCAGCGAGACCGGTTTTCCTTCTCTGCGTTCAACAGCATGGCGGTGGGCGGACTCTGCCCGCCGTACCTGCCCAGCATCAACTCGGCAACCAGGATGGGAATGGCGACCAGGGCGACAGCGAACAGGTAGACGATGACAAAGGCTCCGCCGCCGCTGGACCCGGCCATATAGGGGAATTTCCAGATATTCCCGAGACCGATGGCCCCCCCTATCGCAGCCAGGATAAACCCGGTGCGGGAGGACCATTTCTCACGGATGGCAGTTCTGGTCACTTGTGACAAAAAACAAAACGCATGGTTATTATATTTTTCCTTATAATTGTTGATTTTACAGACAATCGGATATGAACAACAACTACATTGACGAACACCTGGACGAGGTCCGCGCCGAATTCAAGCTGCTGGACCACTGGGTATACCTGAACGCGGCGGACCAGATGGTGCCGGGTAATTACTGGCTGGACGCGGTGCGCGACTTTTATAACTTCGTCGAATACGGCCGCATGGAGGACATACCCGCCGCAGATATCGCGACACATCCGTTCCTGCTGGCCAAGTGGGATGAGAGCATCCGCCTTAGCGCGGCGTTCATCAATGCCGACAAGGACGAGGTCACCAACGCCTACCGGCCGGCGATCACGGCAAACCTGATCCTGTATAACATGATGGATTGGGCGCAAGGCGACAACGTGGTAATCACGGACCTGTCCTACCCTTCCATCCCCTATATCCTCCAGGATCTGCAGCGCCGTTACGGCATCGAGATCCGGGTGGTGCGCAACGTCAACGGCGAGATCCTCATGGAAGACATGGAAAAGCTGGTGGACGGCAACACCAGGATGGTGATCGTGGACCGGACGACGGCGTTTTGCGGGTTCACCTTTGACATGAAGGAAGTCTGCCGCATCGCCCATGCCCGGGGAGCCCTGGTGCTGGACGACGCCATGCAGACCCTGGGCGCAGTGGACATAGACGTCAAGGATGACGGCGTCGACTTCCTGGTATCGGGCGCCTACAAGTGGCAATGCGGCCCGGAGGGCGCCGGCATCTTCTATATCAAACGTTCCGTCATGGACCGCATCGATGCCCGCTACCGCAACTACATCTGGGCGGACATCCCCGGTTCCATCCCGTTCGCGGACAGGGACCACGACAACATGGCAAGCTGGTCCTATCCCCCGGTGAACAACGCCAACCGGTTCTCACAGGACACCACCATAGGCCCCTCACTGTTCGGCTGGGTGGCGACGCTGAAGTTCTACGAGAAGATCGGCATCAAAAACGTCGAGGAACGGGTGCGGCGCCTGGGCGCCTACACCATCGACAGGCTGGAAGAAATCGGCTGCCGGGTGACCTGCCCCACCGACCCGGACAAACGCCACGGGCTGATCACCTACACCACGGGTGATTACGACAAGGACAAGGCCTTTTTCGAGCGCTGTGCAGCCCCAGGCCGTTGTATGAAACCCATCAAGATCTCCATGCGCACCCTGGGCGGCATCGGCAACCTGCGCATCAGCGCCCATTTCTTCAATACCGAGGAGGAGATTGACTACCTGATAGAGTTGCAAAAGCAGATGATGTGAAGTTGCTATTGTCATCCGGCGACCTTCATCCGTCATTCCGGCGAAATCTGGAACCCAGCCTACGCTCGTCATTCCTGCACTCTGCCGCCACTCCCGTTTTTCCTTCGTCATTCCCGCGAAAGCGGGAATCCAGTTGGCACAACTTCCTTATCATTCAAGGAGCATTATTGTCTGATACTGTCCAACAATTGTTGCCGCATATCCCGCCCCTTAACACTTTTCTCAACTACAACAAAAATGCCCCTGCCGTTGCTCCTGCGCTGCCACAACTCGCCGATTGCCCGTTTCTCAGCAGTATCCAGCCCGTCGGCAAGGTGCTCGCCTTTGTACTCAACGACTAGCAGGCGTTCATCTTCCATCTGCGCGACGAAATCCGGGTAGAATTTACCCGTCGCAGTGGGCAGCCAGAACGAAGCCGAATCCCGCGCCACGTTGCGAATCCAGTATTTGAGCCCCGGCAGGCTATCTATAACCTGGGCGCACTGTTCCTCCTCGCCTCCGGGCTTACCGTCAAAATCCGGAACCTGGTCGGGACCCAGGAAATGTCTGGCCGGCTTCCACTGTCCGCGATAGAGGCGATGGCCCCGGTACATGCCATCCCGGAACTCAAAAACGTGGTCGAAAGAAACCTCTGCTTTCGCTCCGGGCGCAAAAAGGTGTTGCTGGTAAACCTTATTGCGCTCCTGTCGGCGAATTTCGTCGATTTTGTCGCGAATCCTTCGGGCCAGAATGAATTTACAACGCATCAACGCGGCTATGTGCAACTGGCGGGTATTCAGCAGGTAGGTCGTGAGGTCAGACAACCACTTCAGCAGTTCGTCCTGGCCAATGTCGGGTTGGCGCACCTGCCGGTCCAGCCACTGGACAAGCCCCTCCTGCGTCCAGCCTTCCACGTCAACTTCCAGTCCCAACTGCTCCTGTTCTCTGGCGAACTGGTAGGTCACGCGCTTGCCGTCAAGATCAATCTCAAAACTGCGAGCGGTCTCACGGATTGCAAACTCGCTATCCTTCAACCTGGCCGGATGATCAAGCAATGACCAATCGTGATGCTCCATGAGCAGGTCCGTGTCCGCAAACTTCAACTCACCCTGGATTTGCGTGGTGAGTCCCGGAACATTGAATACCTCACGACGCCTGGCTGGCGACCACCGGCGTTGTACCTGATCTTGGTAGGACTTAATCGCTTCGGCGACCCCATGACGTTCCGCTACCGGGATGGCGTCATAGATCAGTTGCTCCGTCTCCGTGTCTATCAGGCCGACAACTTCAATCTCCACAGCGCCAGCAGTGGTCTCACGCACGGTCACGCCATGCTGTTCTGCATCCTGCAAAGCGCCCAGCATTTCGGATCTTTTCGTCAGTGTGTAACAGAACGTCAACTCAGGCGTCTCCTCCAGCTCCGTTGACTCACTTCCCTCGCCAAATTCAAATCCCGGCTGTACATACTCTATATTTTCACTGGCTTCGTCTTCTTCAAAACCCATTGCGATAAGTTTATCGACCAGAGTACGAGCGGCTTTGGCAAAGTCGGCTTCCGCAAGAAAGGCATAAGCCTGATTCAACTCCCTGGCTTTACGTCTCCGGGCATAAGGCATCCGCAACACCCGGCCAAGCAGTTGTTCCACGTCCACCGCGCTGCGAACACGGGATACGGAACAAAAGATATAGGCAAAAGAGCAGTCCCAGCCTTCCTTCAAGGCCTGGACGGTAATGACGTATTCAACCGGGCAACACGGGTCAAACAAATCGACGCCATCCAGTTCCCGTTGAACGCCGGTAGCAATGACAATCTTTTCTTCCGGTATCTGTTCAACGTCCACCAGATATTCCTTCAGGACTTTGACAGTCACCTCCTGGTTTTTCGGTTGCGCCTGGAACAGAACTATCGGACGGATATGGCTGGGATCATCCCAAGCTTTATCAGCCAGGGAAGAACGCGCCGCAATCGCGCCGTTCACCGCGTTCTGCCAGCTATCATGTTCGGACAGTATGATCGGCAGCTTGATCATCTGTTCCCGTTTGAGTTCCTGCGCGCTGACACTGTACAGGATGTTCGACTTTGAACGGGGCGTGGCGCTGAACTCAATAATCGCCTCGGGATTGACACGCTCCTGCATTTCACGGGTAAGACCGGTCACCGCGTTATGTGCCTCATCTACGATCATCAGAGGTTGATGCAGGTGCATCAGGTTGGCGAATGAGAACTTGACGGTTCCATCAGGCGATGTTTCCAGTCCCTTTACACCCCCGGACAAGGCTGAAAAATGCGGTTCCAGATCTTCATTATGGGCATAGACCTTGCGACCTTCCGTATTTTTTATGCGCAGGGTTTGAATCGTTCCCACAATGATGCAGCATTGACCACTCAGGTCATGCGGTCGTACCTGGGTAAAATCAGCAATATCGAATACCCGTACTTGTCCAGTAAAGGACTCATCGAGCGCTTGCCGATAGGGATGGGCAGTGTTCTTCAATGTTTCAACGGTCTGGCGACGGATAGTGTTTGACGGCACAAGCCAGAGAACCAGCGGGTAGTCTTTCTCTATCCAGGCATCACGGGCCACAGAAACCGAGTGTGCTGCCAACAAGGTTTTACCGCCCCCGGTGGGCAGTCGCAGGCAGACGTAAGGCACCTCTGGGAGTTCCTTCAGCGGCAAGTACTCGCTGGCGTAGCGGCCCAGCCTGGACGCCTGTTCCGGTTCACTTACAAGCACTTCATAAGCCGCCTTCGGTCCGGCGATACGTGCCTCTTCAAAGAAACGCCGCAGGATAGCCAGCGTGTCCGTCTGGTACTGTTTAAGTTGCATACGGACAGTTGCTCAGGTCTGCGCCTTCAGGTCATAAGGCATCTGCTTGAAGTTGATATTTTCACGTTCAAGCGTAGTCGGCGTGAGGCGTGACTGTGCGCCATATATCGTCAACTTGCCGTCAAAGCCGGTATTCAATCGAGCAATCTCATGACGAATCCGATCCAGTATCGCACGTATTAGCACATTGCCTCCAGCCGATCGCTTATCTCCTAATATACCGTTATACAACAGCGCGTAAGCGTGACCATCGTGCAAGCCAAGAAATGGCGATGCACCTGTTCCATTCCACGGGCGTTTGGTCTCACTGAACCATACATGGGCAGCCAGTACCTTAAAATCGATATCCCGCCTGATCTGTCCCGCCTCATCAAACACGGTAGGCCCAAGCCGGTAGAATCGGAAACCGCCGCCGCCCTGCCAACTTACTGACTTGGAAATACCGCCCTGCTCACCGTCAATGACTTTTTGCAGGCGGGGCCGGCAATGGGTAACGGCGTGTTCGCCCATTTCGATACCGATGTAACGGCGACCCATCTTATGGGCCACGGCTGCCGTGGTGCCGGAACCGAGGAACGAATCGAGGACGAGGTCGCTAGGGTTGGTGGAAAGAATTAGAATCCTCTCTATAAGAGCTTCCGGTTTTGGTGTTGCAAAAACCTCGTCGGAATTAATCCTTACAACTTCACGCTTAGCGTCTTGATTATCCCCCACTTCAGTTCTAGGCCAGATGGTCATGGAAACAATCCCTTCTTGCACCTCGGAGAGAAATCGTTTTAACCGCGGAATGTTATTCCCGTTTTTTCCAAACCAAATTCGGTTATCTATTACTAATTCTTTGAACCTCGATTCAATCGTTGTCCAACATCTTCCCTTTGTCGGCCATAATTTTCTGCCAGAGGGGGTAACAATTTCATAAATGTTATTACTTTCACCAGTTTTGGCGTATTGCGCCCCACGCTGACCCCCGGTCAGACTAATAGTAAAATCACTTGAAGTCCAAAGACCTCGCGGGTCGTTATCTGGATTTGAATATCTCGAGTCTGATATTGGAGTCCTCGGCAAGAGGTTTGGTTTCCAAAAATTTTTATTTTTTGCAAAAACCAAAACATGATCATGACTATCAGATAACCAGATTGAGTTAGCCTGGGGAGATGATTTCTTTTGCCATACCACGTTTGCGACAAAATTATTGCGCCCGAAAACTTCATCCATAATTATCTTTAAGTAATGAGCTTCGTCGTCATCAATAGTTATCCAGATGGAACCATCTTCCGCCAGCAAATCGCGTAACAACTCAAGGCGCGGCCACATCAGGGCCAACCACTGCGTATGCTCTAGGTTGTCGTCATAATGCTCGAAGGCCGAACCGGTATTGTACGGCGGGTCAATGCAGATACATTTCACCTGCCCGGCGTAGAACGGCATCAACGCCTTCAAGGCTTCCAGATTATCTCCCTGGATCAGCATATTGCCTGCATCCGCCTCGCCCGCCGACAATTCGGACGTTTCCTGCAACAACCGGTAAGGCACGCTTGCCGCAGCGCGAATATCCTTATCACGTGTCAACCAATGAAGCGTCGGCATCAGCTATTTCTCTCTCTGGAACTTTCGCCGATAGCCTTATTGTATTCAGCAATCCATTGCTGGGCTTCTTCTTTCGTGTAGCTTCCAGTAATGGCGCCGCTATCTTCTGGCAATTCATTACTTACTGGTTTGTCAAGATGAGGCATCAGTTTTGCCCGTAATTCTGACGCTTTATCTTCAGACAGGCCTTCGACTAAAGAATTTAAATCCTCTTGTGCCAGTCCGCCTCTAAGAACTGCTCCTGAAAGATCACTTTCCTTATTTATACGCTTCACTATGCGATTAATACGATTTTCTATGCGGTCTTCAAATGAAAACCAACCAATATTGCTGGAAACTCCTTGTAACTGAGCACCATTAAGGACGGCCCCCTGAAACTGGGCCTCGTTAAGAGGAACCCCTTGTAACTGTGCCCGACCTAGGTCAACTCCCTGCAATTCTGTCCTAACAAGATGAGCTCCTTGTAACTGCCCATTAACAAGATTAGCTCCTTGTAACTGGGCTTCGAAAAGATGAGCCCCCTGTAATTGCGCCCCGATGAGAATTGCTCCCTGTAAACAAGCCTTGGTAAGAACAGCCCCTTGTAACTGTGCCCCACCAAGATGAGCCTCTTGTAACTGCGTCCCGAATAGTGCAGCGCCCTGTAACTGTGCTGCATTAAGACGAGCCTTTTGCAATTGTGTATCAAAAAGAAAAGCTCCCTTCAGTTGTGCCCCCATAAGATGGGCACCGACTAGCCTACTTCCATCCAAGTTGATCCGGAGGCCTTTGAATATCTCATGCTTCTGAACGAACAGCAGGGTCAGAAGACTTTGAATTTCTTCCGATGGTTTCGACTTATATTTTTCCTTGTAATTGCTCTGACTCGTAGTCTGACGGATGTGAGCACAGAGAATACTAAATATAGTCTCGCGCCACTCTTTAATATCTTGTGCCAAGTGGAAGAGTTCATAGGCACCACCCAGACGCACAGACTCGGATGTATGTCCTAGGTGCTCAATAGCATTTTTCAACCGTTCCTGTCGCTGCCCTTTTTCCGTATTATCGTTGGCTTTGGCCTGTTCCTCTATGGCCCTTGCTTGCGCTGCTGCAACATCAGCCTGTGCATTCGCGGCATTTTCCATCGCCTTAGCACGTATATTGGCTATCACGGCTTGCAGAGCAAGCAAGACGCCACCCATACTCAACCCTAAAAATGTCAGGATGTCGTTTTTTCCTGAGAGGCCAAGAAGCTGACCGATACATCCTTCAGCGTTTTTGTTCCACATGATGGCCACAAAAACGATAAACAACACGCCCAGCAAGATGATAAGCCCACCCTTTAGAGAAAATACCCAACAAAACACACGCTTGACCCATGGGGGTATCGAATCAGAAGGGATAAGGTTCATCACGGATTTTTAAGTAGGTGGTGCTTTTTCTATTGAGTCTAGAATTCTATCATGCTCCAATTGTCTTTGATTTGCCTCTATGAACTATTACAAAATAAGACAAGTAATCGAACTGACCCGGAGCATGGCTTTGGCATTGATTTTCTCAAAGGCAAAAAATGAATTACAGCAAATTATCAACACTGTTCAGCCGAGAGAGGCCCTTTGAATTTGGATGATCCGAAGCGCCCGGAGTTCTCCAGCTGCTGGAGCTACGAAACTTTTGCAAAAAATGTTCGTCGAAAACGCCGCTATGTTTGGAAAGCTGAGGTTAGAGCCTTTTTGGATACCCTTCTGGCAACAGTGGGGGACCGGGATATCACATTAGATGAGGGAACAACTTTTTACCGCGCACAACAAGGGGTTAACTACGAAGAACACAAAGATAGATTAGAGATATTTGCCCACAATTCCGCCCGAATGAAGCCGCGGAATGATCGTGCAAGAGAAGGCCGCGTCAATCCTGCGGGTATCCCCGTTCTTTATCTTGCGACTTCTTTACAAACCGCTATTTCCGAAGTCAGACCGTGGATAGGGTCGGAGGTTTCTGTTGCGAAATTTAAGATATGCCGCGACTTGAAAGTAATCGATCTATCCGTTGCGGATGGAGACTCAGAGCTGAAGCGTATGATTTGGGTACAACGTCACAGCGAGAAAGCACCCACCAACCCAAAATTCAAAGAACAAACTGTTTGGCTTCATGTTGATCAAGCATTTTCTCGTCCAATATCTGTTTCAGATGACACTGCAGATTATGTTCCGACACAAATTCTTGCTGAACTCTTTTCCGCTAACGGTTACGACGCGCTGATCTACAGGAGTCAATTCGGGGAACAAGGTTTCAATATTGCTCTTTTTGACATCGAGGATGCAGAGTTGATCAGTGTTGCGCCGTATGAAGTCACAGCCGTGGAAGTAAAGTCCAAACAGATCGGCAATACATGGTATTCGGTGAACCGTGACAAGACAGTAAAAACGAATTCAGAATAACTTTCATGTAACCCAACTTTCCGCCGATAAAATCAAGCACCCAGCAAGTAAAATTATTCTGTTTTATCAGTGAGTTAAAAAATTTCTACTCTGAATTACCTAGTGCCTGGCAAGTAAAATACCATAACATGTTGCCTCAAACTGATATCAAGCACATCATTAGGCCCGTTTTATTTCTATAGCAAACTTTTTTTCGTCAAGTTCAGCCTGGTAGAAAATGATCTCTCGACCACCGTGATTAATCCAATCACGAATTCTGTTTTTATCCTCTTGCGGCATTTTTATGCCGAAAATCACGCCGATAAGCAACTCTGACGGGTACTCCTTTAGTCCGGGACCAGTATCATGATCGATGATTCGCCATTCTTCCTCATAGGACCAACCTGAAAATTTGGTAAGAAAAACAAGGTCAATTTGTTCATTAATCGGAGTATTGAAAACATCTACGATAGGTAAATCCTCGGAATATTGAACTTCTTGCGCTCTACCAAAAAATGGCGTGTAGGCAGTAGCCTCGAATTTCAAACAGAAGCCTGAATGACAAGAACCATAATGTGACCACATCAGGATGTCATCTGGTTTTGATGAGAGACAATATAACCCGATATTGTTTGCAAGATGCTGAATCGAGTGGTTTCGTAATCCCTCCCATGTTTCGGGGTTTCTGTATCTACCTCCAAGATAGTATGAGACGGCCTGCGCGGTAATCTCATCATTGCCGGATTCTGGATATCGCCGACGCAGGCTACGCTTTAGTGTTTCGATGATCTGATCTCTATTACCCTCAAAAGTGAAATACGGTCGGCAGTCAAACGGATCATTAAGTTGACTCGGTGGTGAGAACCAAACGGACGGGGTAGCAAATAAACGTTCGGAATACTCATTAATGGCTCCGTACTTATACAAATGCTGAACCGTCATTATAATCTTGTTGTTGCCTGAGTATCAGTAAGCCTGCCAATATACCGCAACAACTCCGCAAAACAAATCAATCCGACGCGACCGGTCAGGGCAACCGCATACTTTTATATGTCTGCTCCGAACAGGATTTCCGCCCGTCTG
>CAYOEQ010000036.1:0-18186 GCA_964402775.1 uncultured Enterobacteriaceae bacterium | reverse complement strand
ATGATGGCGCCGGTGGAAGGCGACCGGGCCGACCCGTCCGTTGAACAGGACTATCAAAAAATACTGGAGCATCATTGTCCGACATTCACCGGCATCGGATTTCTTGAGCGGTTTGCATTTTATGAGCGGGCCAGACAGGCCTTTTTCATACTGATGACCGGCGACACCAAAAAATACGGCAATATTATTATCAGGAAAGGCGTGACTCCCTGTTTGAACTCGGAGTAGCGGCCAATTTCGGACCGGCTTGGCCGCCGCTCCTGGCCACTTTCATGAAACTGCCTCCATGGCTGTCCCCTCGCGTCAGGCAGCCAGTTGCCGCAACACGTAGTGCAGGATGCCGCCGTTGTTGTAATAGTCCCACTCTTTCGGGGTATCCACCCGGACTGTTGCAGTGAACCCCGTTGTGGCGCCGTCGTCCGCGACCGCGCTGATCTCCACTTCTTCGGCGCCGGTCTCCAGGCCGTGGATGGAATAGGTTTCACGGCCCGTCAGACCCAGGCTGTCGGCATTTTCTCCGGGTTTGAACACCAGTGGCAATACCCCCATACCGACCAGGTTGGAGCGGTGGATGCGTTCAAAACTGGCGGCAATGACTGCACGGACGCCCAGCAGCCTGGTGCCCTTGGCGGCCCAGTCCCGGGAAGATCCGGTGCCGTATTCGCTGCCGGCCAGCACTATCAGGGGAACGCCTTCTTCCCGGTAGCGCATCGCTGCTTCGTAGATCGTCATCTGTTCCCCGGACGGCCGGTGCACGGTCCAGCCCCCTTCGGTTCCCGGCGCAAGCTGGTTGCGCAGGCGGATATTGGCAAAGGTACCTCGCATCATCACCTCGTGGTTGCCGCGGCGGGAGCCGTAGGAGTTGAAATCCTGCGGCTGGACGCCGTTGTCGATGAGGTACCTGCCCGCCGGTGTGTCGGCCTTGATGGCGCCGGCAGGGGAGATGTGATCGGTAGTGATGCTGTCGCCCAGCTTGACCAGCGCCCTGGCGCCCCGGATCGGTTCCATCCCGCCCGGAGTCTTGCTCATGCCCTCGAAATAAGGCGGGTTCTGCACGTAGGTGGAATCTCCGCTCCATTGATACCGGCTGCTCTGCGGCGCGTCGATGCCGGTCCAGTTGGCGTCACCGGCAAAGGCCTGCCGGTAAGAATTGCGGAACATGTCCGAATCGATTGACGCGGCGATGACGGCATTGATCTCGTCCTGGCCGGGCCAGATGTCTTTCAGATAGACGGCATTGCCCTCGGTATCGCGGCCCAGGGGGTCGTTCTGCAGGTCGATATCCACCGTGCCGGCGATGGCGTAGGCCACCACCAGCGGGGGGGAGGCCAGGAAGTTCATTTTGACCTCGGCATGGACCCGGCCTTCGAAGTTGCGGTTGCCGGAAAGCACCGAGGTCGCCACCAGGTCGCCCTCGCGGATGCCCCGGCTGACGTCCTCCGGCAACGGGCCGGAGTTGCCGATACAGGTGGTGCAGCCGTACCCGACGATATTGAAGCCCAGTCCGTCCAGGTGGGCGCTGAGTCCCGCCCGGTCCAGGTAGTCCCGCACCACCAGGGATCCCGGCGCCAGGCTGGTCTTTACCCAGGGTTTCACGGACAGGCCTCTCTCCCGCGCTTTTTTGGCCACCAGTCCGGCGCCGACCATCACCGCCGGATTGGAAGTGTTGGTGCAGGAGGTAATGGCCGCGATGACCACTGCCCCGTCTTTCAACTCGTAATCGGAAACCGCCGTTTGCGCGGCTTCGTTGCGCCCGGTCATGTCCGCCAGGTGACGGCGGAAGCTGCTCCCGACTTCGGCCAGGGGGATGCGGTCCTGGGGCCGTTTCGGTCCGGCGAGGCTGGGCGTTACCGTGCCCATGTCCAGTTCCAGGGTGGCGGAATAGTGCGCCTCGGGCATTCCTGCCTCACGCCACATTCCCTGTGCTTTCGCGTAAGCTTCCACCAGTTCCACCTGGTCGTCATCCCGGCCGGACAGGCGCAGGTAGTTGATGGTTTCCCGGTCGATGGGGAAGATGCCGCAGGTGGCGCCGTATTCCGGGGCCATGTTGGCGATGGTCGCCCGGTCCGCCAGGGACAGGTTGTCCAGGCCGTCACCGTAGAATTCGACAAACTTGCCGACCACGCCATGCTTGCGCAGCATTTCCACCACGGTCAGGACCAGGTCCGTGGCCGTGGCGCCTTGCGGCAACGCGCCGTTGAGTTTGAAGCCGACCACTTCGGGGATGAGCATGGTGATGGGTTGCCCCAGCATCGCCGCTTCCGCCTCGATGCCGCCCACGCCCCAGCCGAGTACGCCCAGGCCGTTGATCATCGTGGTATGGGAATCGGTGCCCACCACGGTATCCGGGTAGGCTTCGAGTATGCCGTCTGCTTCCCTGGTGAACACCGTCCTGGCCAGGTATTCCAGGTTGACCTGGTGCACGATGCCGGTGTCCGGCGGCACCACCTTGAAATTGGAGAACGCCTGCTGCCCCCAGCGCAGGAACTCGTACCGCTCCCGGTTGCGTTTGAATTCGATGGCCGCGTTGCGCTGCGCCGCGTCCGGCGTGCCGAACACGTCCACCATCACCGAATGGTCGATAACGAGTTCGGCGGGTGAGAGGGGGTTGATCTTTTCCGGGTCGCCGCCCAGCGCCTGCATGGCGTCGCGCATGGCGGCCAGGTCGACCACCGCGGGTACGCCCGTGAAATCCTGCATCAGGACCCGGGCCGGGGTAAAGGCGATTTCCCGGTCGGACTTTGCCAGGGGGTCCCGGTCCGCCAGCGCCGCGATGTCCTCCCGGGTGATGTTGACCCCGTCTTCATGGCGCAGCAGGTTCTCCAGCAGGATTTTCAGGGAATAGGGCAGGCGGCTGATGTCATGCCGATCCGCCAGCGCCTGCAACGAATAAATGCGGTAACTTCTGCCGTTTACCTCAAGTGTTGTTTTTGTATCGTTCAATGATTAACTCCTTATTGGGGTTTGAACTTGTTTTTATGTATTCAAGCTGCGGGCTCGCCCCGGATGGTCGCCTTGATGATTTTCAGTTCCTCCACGGTTTTGCCGCTGTTGCTGCCGCGTTCTTCCAGCGCCTTCAGCGTCTCCATGCCGTCGACCAGTTCGCCGAAAATCGTGTGCTTGCCGTCAAGGTACTGGGTGGGAACGAAGGTGATGAAGAACTGGCTGCCGTCCGTTCCCGGACCGGCATTGGCCATGCTCAACAGTCCGGGACGATCATGGGAAAGGCCTGCGGGGAACTCGCCCTCATAGCGGTAGCCGGGGCCGCCCCGCCCCGTGCCCGTCGGGTCGCCGCCCTGCGCCATGAAACCGGGGATGACCCGGTGAAACAGCACTTCATCGTAAAATCCCAGTTCGGTGAGGTAGATGGTGCTGTTCACGTGCTTGGGGGTCCTGTCGTGGAACAGCAGGAAGCCCATGTTCCCCATATTGGTTTTCATGTCCCAGTAGTATTTCATACCGGGGGTAAAGGCCTTCATCTCAGGCTTGCTGAGCTGCTGTTTCCAGAGCGGGTTGGATTTGTCTACAGACATTACATAACCTCTTCAATAACGCCGCCGCCCAGGCACTGGTCGCCGTCGTAGAAGACGGCGTACTGGCCGGGGGTGACGGCTCGTTGCGGGTGGGCGAATTGCACCCTGACCCTGTTGGTGTCAAAAGGCTGAATTGTACAGGGTTGGTCGGCCTGGCGGTAGCGCGTTTTGGCGGCGCATTCAAAAGGGAGCGCCGGCGGCTCCGTGATCCAGTTCAGGTTTGCGGCAACCAGGCCGCGGCTGATCAGGGCCGGGTGGTCGTGTCCCTGGGCTACTGTCAGCACATTGTTTTCGACGTCTTTGCCGACCACGTACCAGGGTTGTTCCGGGTGGCCTTTTACCCCGCCGATGCCCAGCCCCTGGCGCTGGCCCAGGGTGTAGAAATGAATCCCCGAGTGCTTGCCTGCCTCCTTGCCGTCGATGGTGCGGATCGGTCCCGCCTGGACCGGCAGGTAATGGCTGAGAAAGTCGCGGAACGGGCGTTCGCCGATAAAACAGATGCCGGTGCTGTCTTTCTTGTCATGGGTGATGAGGCCGTGGCGTTGCGCCAGGGCGCGTACGTCGGGCTTTTTCAACGCCCCCAGCGGGAACAGGCTTTTTGCCAGTTGCGCCTGGTTGAGCCGGCACAGGAAGTAACTCTGGTCCTTGTTGCGGTCGGCGCCCTTGTGCAGGCGGCAGGCGCCGTTATGCCGCTGGATGGACGCGTAATGCCCGGTGGCGATAGCCGCGGCGTCCAGGGACGTTGCATGGTCCAGGAAGGCGCGGAACTTGATCTCCTGGTTGCACAGTATGTCGGGGTTGGGGGTGCGTCCGCGGCTGTATTCATCCAGGAACTCCCGGAACACCTTGTGCCAGTATGCCCGGGACAGGTCCACGGTATTCAACCGGATGCCGAGTTTTTCGCATACGGCCAGGGCGTCTTCCACGTCGGTTTCCCATATACAGCCGCCCTCCTCATCGGTTTCGTCCCAGTTCTTCATGAACAGGGCCTCGACCTCATAACCCTGTTCAAGCAGCAGCAATGCGGCTACTGACGAGTCAACTCCCCCGGATACGCCGACTATGATTTTTTCTGATTTCATGTTGTTTTATCCGCAGATGACGCACCCCGCTTTACTCTGAACCCGGCAGGAACGGCAGGTGGCTTTCTACCCGCAGGCCGCCTCCGGGCCGGGGTTCCAGTGTCAACCAGCCGCCCAGCGCATCCGCGCGTTCGCGCATGCCGGTCAGGCCCAGCCCCATTTTCTCACCTTCCCCGAACCCTTTGCCGTCATCCTCTGCAACTATCCTGACGCCGGGATTGCCTGCCTGCTCCACGATTTTTACGCTGATCCGGGCGTTGCCTGCGCCGGCGTGTTTTATGATATTCGTCAGGCATTCCTGAACGGTGCGATAAACGCTGACCCTGAGTGTATCGTCATGGCAGCGTTCCAGGTCGTCGATGGTTACTTTCCAGTTGACGGCCGGATGTTTCGCCTGCCATATACGAACCAGGTCCGTCAGCGCGTCCCGCAGGTCCAGGTCATCCAGCACGATGGGCCGCAGTTGTTCCAGGGTCCTGCGGACGCGCTCCTGCAACTGGGCAGTGGTGTTGTTGATGGAATCCAGGGTTTTGCGCAGGCTGTCTTTGTCACCGGTCTCGACCGCGTTGGCGACAGTCATGGTATCCACCCGTATCTGGAACAGGTAGGGCGACATCTCGTCATGCAGTTCATGGGCAATGAACCTGCGCTCATCTTCCTGCAGGTCGACCAGTTTCCTGCTGAGTTGCCTGTTCGCTTCCCTGGTTTTATCCAGGACTTTCGTTAACTGGTTGAACTTGCGATTTATTTGAGACAGCTCCGTGACGACGTTTTCCTTGACGAGGACACCGTATTCACCTTTCTCCACGCGTTCAAAGCCGCTCAGCAGATCCTGCAACGGATTGAGGCTGATGCGTATCACGAGGTAAATCAGGCTCAACAATACGATTAAACTGGCGCCCATGATCAGTCCAAACGGCATGATCTCACGCCATAATTCCCTGATTTCATCGGCGGGGTCGGGATAAATGACCAGGTTTCCCTGTGGTTTTGCGCCCTTGATGGTCAGAAGTTCGGCAGAAATGTCACGGGGATAGACCAGCGCGCTGAACCAGGGCGGCACTTCCGGCACCAGGATACTGCGCTCGCCCGCGGGGATGTCCCGGTTGCCGGTCAGCAGGACGTGGATATGCCTCACCTCCTGCAGTTTCGTATGTATATCCCGTATCACGTCCTGGTGGGCGATATTCGGCAGGACTCCCAACTCATCCCTGATCAATTCCCGCACCAGGTCGGACGTGGAAGCGATCTCCGCCCGGATCGACTCCCTGGCGTTGTGGATTGTAGATACAACGCTCACGGCCGCCGCCAGCAACAGTACGGCAGTGATGATCAGCAGCAGGCGGGATTTCAGGGATAAAGGTAAGCTGACGCCAGGCAGAGGGTTGTCATGACGGGGCATCTCCCCCCTCCATCACGTTTTTTTTCACAATATCGAAAGAGACGGCCAGCTTGGTGAAATCAGCATTGGTTTTTATGCCCAGTTTCTGTTTTATCTGGAAGATATTGTTCGATACCGATTTCTGTGAGAGCGACAGGACCTCTGCGATTTGAGACACGGTCATCCCATCGGAGATCATCGTGAAGATATCGAACTCCCGGTTTGAAAGCACGAGGGTGGGATCCTCCTCCGGCGACAGGTTGCTGATGGCGATGGCCTGGGCAATATCGTGGCTAAAATAGACTTCTCCCTGCGCAACCTTCTTCACCGCTTCAACCAGGGTCGCGGGAGATGCGGACTTGGTGACGTAACCTTTAGCGCCCAGTTTGATGGCGCGCATCGCAAACATCGGGTTATCGTGCATGGTGAACAGTATGAAGCTGATATGCGGCATCCGGGAGTTCAGGCGCCGTATGGTTTCCAGACCGCCCATATCTTCCATGCTGATGTCAATGATGACAATATCGGGATGACAGTCCGCGACCAGTTGCAGCGCGTTTTTGCCGCCGTCCGCCTCGCCGGCGACGTTGATGTTGCTTTGTTCCAGCAACCGGCGGCAGCCCTGCCGGATCATGGGGTGATCATCGACCAGGAATACACGGATTTCAGCAGGCATAGAGTCAGGATTCCACAGGTTTACACTGCTGACTATATCACCAGGATAATTTTCGGCAATACCGGGAATATTTCCTACAGTTAACAGGGAACTGTATGCCGGTAAAACAGTCGTTGCAGGTGGGAAAATATCCCTGCCATATGGGGGAAGTACCGATATTGTGCCCCATGCTCTTATTCTTTAGCATTCTGTTTCGGGAACCTGCTCAAGCTCATGACTTCCTCCTCTTGTTTGTCTGGGCGTTCGGGTTTCGTGATATGTCCGGCGCCGGTAAGGGAGCGGCGCCGGGCTTTTTGTCTGATTGTTGCGAAAACCGTTGTACACCTGAGAGGAGTTTGCTTCGCTGAGCGTCACACCGATGGAGAGGGGATGGGCAGTTAACCATTTAATAACCCTTTATTATAAAGAGGAGGAGAATGTAATGTTCACCAAACCATATAAACGCTGGCTAGCTTGTATCCTGGCAGCAATCTTGGGGATGGGGAGTGCAGGTGTCTGGGCCGGAACCGCATCGGAAGAAATCGATGCGCGGGCGCAGGACCCTAATCTCTGGCCGGCGCCCGGACGCGACAATAAGCTTACCCGCCACAGCACACTCGACCAGATCAACACGGATAACGTGGGCAGTCTGCAACTGGTCTGGTCGCAATCCACCGGCGCGCTGCGCGGCCATGAAGGCAACCCTATTGTTGTCCCTATTGACGGCAAGCCGATGATGTACTTTTCCAGCGCCTGGCCGAATATCGTACAGGCCCTTGACCTGAGCGACCCGGATAACCCGGTTCAGATATGGAACTACGAGAAGCAGACCGACCGGGATGAGACTGCCGTGCCGCGCGCCTGTTGCGACACCATCCACCGCGGGCTGAATTACGCCAAGGGGATGGTTATCACCCACACGCTGGACGGTTTCATCATCGCCCTGGATGCCAAGACGGGCGAGGAGAAATGGGTCACCAAGCACGCCTACCCGCCGGACGGGGAAACCCATACCGGGCCTGCCCTGGTAGCTGAAGATCTGGTTGTCGCCGGTTTCGGCGGCGATGAGTTTGCCGCGCGGGGCCGCATGACGGCGTATGACATCATGACGGGCAAGGAAGTGTGGAAGTGTCATTCAACCGGTCCGGATGATGAGGTCTGCATGACAAAGGATACCAACAAGGCCAATCCTCATTACGGCACCTACGGCAAGGACGTTGGCGTCACGTCTTATCCGATCCTGAATGAAGGCACCGATGACGAACTTCCGGAGTACCTGATCGGCGGCGGCGCCCAATGGGCCTGGCTCTCCTATGATCCGGAACTGAAGCTCGTATATGCCTCCACCGGCAACCCGGGACACTGGACTCCTGCCTACCGTTGCGGTTACAAGGGCGATAAACTGACTCATGAAAATTGCAACGACGGCACCTATGACAACAAGTGGTCAATGACCATAATGGCCCGCAAGGTTGACACGGGCGAACTGGTCTGGGCCTACCAGATGACGCCATTTGACCAATGGGATTACGACGGCGTGAATGAGAACATCCTGGTTGATATGGATATAGACGGCGAGAAACGTCCGGTGCTGGTGCACTTCGACCGTAACGCCTTTGCTTATGTCATGGACCGCCGCGATGGAACCCTGTTGCGCGCGCATAAGTTCGTGACCAATAACTGGGCTGAAAAAGTTGACCTCGAAACCGGGCGTCCGGTCAAGGTCAAGAAGCACTCACCTTTCGCTGTGGGCGTAAATGTGCAAACTTGCCCGTCAGCTATGGGTGGCAAGGACCAACAGCCCTGTTCGGTTGACCCGGATGAGCCGCACAATTTCTATTGCCCGACCAATAACTGGTGCATGGAACTCGAACCGCAGAAGCGCACCCATACCCAGCAGGGTACGGTGTATGTGTTCGCCAACGTCTATATGTATCCGGAAGTCCCCGGCATCACGGGCAAGATCAAGAAGTTCGACGTCCGTACCGGCGAGACCTTGTGGGAAATTCCGGATCCTTACCCGAACTGGGGCGGCACCATGGTGACCGAAGGCGGCCTGATGTTCTACGGCAGCAAGAGCGGCCACTTCCGTGCGGTGGATCGCATGACCGGCGAAGTACTGTGGCAGCGCAAACTCGGTTCGGGAATCATCGGCAACCCGATTACCTACAGCGTGAACGGCACGCAGTACGTGTCCATCTTCTCCGGGTTGGGCGGCTGGATTGGCTTGCCGGTGACCGCGGGCCTGGACATGGATGACAAGTTCGGCGCCATCGGCGCGACGGCCATGGCCAAGGCCACCGGGCTGGATAAAATCCCACAGGGCGGCGAGTTGTATACCTTCCGCTTGTTCTCTGCAGACGAGACAGTGGCAGGCGCGCCGCAGCCGGTAATTCCCGGAAAAGCCAAGGTTTCTATGAAATAACAGTAATATTAACCTGACTTGGATAGAATGGTCGGCGTGCGGTAATGCACGCTGACCATTTTTATTTTTACGGGATAAACGCACTAATGAGACTTGCATTCTATTCAACGCTGTTCTGGCTGGCCGGCATCGTCCCGGCTGTTCCCGTTATCGCCGCGGATGACACTCGTGACAGGTCTTACTACCTGTCGGAAAAGGAATTCGACCAGATGACCCAAGCCGAGCACACCCGGGCAAAACGGCGCGCGGAAACTGCTCAGATACGCCCCCTGGTCGCGTGCGCAGACCCCGGCAACATGCCGCTGTCCAATATCAAGGGTGAGGGCTACGATAACCGTATCGCCGCGCTGCTGGCGCAATCCCTGGATACCAGCCTGAGTTTTTTCTGGCGCCCTTACCATGAACGCGGCCTGACCAGGGAAACCTTCGCCAACAAGGAATGCGACCTGTTGCTGGGAATGCCGTTTGCCTATAGCACTCTCCTGACGACAATCCCCATCTACAGGACCACTTATGTATTCGCTTACCGGCAGGATATGGACCTGGATATCAAATCCCTCGGCGACCCGGCGCTTGCCGATTTACGGGTCGGAGTTTACCAGCACTCAGGCATACGCGAGGCGCTGACCCGCCATGGCGTTGCGAATATTACGGACCTGCACGTTATCCGCCAGAACACCGACCTGGTGCCGGAAAACCAGCAGTGGTACCAGGTGCAAAAGATGGTTGACGGCAAGATGGATATCGCCGCGGTCTGGGGGCCGTTTGCGGGATATATGAAAACCAAGAAGCAGGCGCCTATTACCCTGCAGCCTGTGAACCTCATGGAAGATCGCACGCCGCTGGAGTTTGGCCTGGCTATCGGGATGCGTAAAAACGACGTAGTGCTGAAATATGCGCTGGATAATGCCATCAAGGAGAATGCCGACCGTATAGAAGCCATCCTCAGGGAATTTGGCGTGCCGCTGGTGGCATGCAGCGAGTGCGGCATACAGGGCGACCTGCCTTCCCACGGCTCCTACTTCGAGCGTTTTATTGAAGAGGCCACAGATCGTTTCCTGAAACCAGTGGATGAAGATCTGCGCCGGCTTGACCTTGCCGCCGCCACGCCCGACCAGGTTGTTGATCAGGCGCGTCTTGACAAGTGGCTGGAGCAGGGCGCCGATCCGGACGTGGAGATGGAGAATGCCGTGCTCGCCGGCGACCCCGTGAGAATCAAGTACCTGGCGCACCTCGGCGCGGATTTGAACCAGGTCAGCAACCAGGGTTACGGCTTGTTGCACAAGGCTGCGCGCTCCCGGGATTCAGCAACACTGGAACTCCTGCTCGGCCTGGGCGCCGACCCGGACCTGAAAGACATGAATGGCTGGACCGCGTTGATGCACGCTGCTTATCGCAACCATGTGCCTTCCGTTGAAGTTCTGGATGGAGCAGGCGCCGGCCTGGAGTTGAAATCCGCAAACCAGTACACCGCGCTGGCGATTGCCGTCGGCGAGCGCAAGTTCTGGGCAGTAAAAGCTCTGCTGGACGCAGGCGCAAGCGTCGCAACCCGGGTTGGAAAGAAACAACTTACTCCCCTGATGCTGGTGGCCCGGCACCACAAGACGGCCGATCGCGAAAAACATATTATAGAAGGCGCCGAACCCATTGTAATCGCGGAACTGCTGCTGGAACTTGGCGCAGACGTGAACGAAACCAGTTCCGATGGGGAGACGCCGTTGATGTATGCCGCGGCCCATGATAACCCGGCGCTGATCGGTGTACTGGTGCAAAACGGGGCAGACCTTGAACAGGTGAGCGCAGATGGCAAGACCGCGCTGGATATCGCCGAAGAGAATAACAGCGACGGCGCAGTCAAGTCCCTGAAACTGTTTGCCGGGTTCGCCCGCTCCGCGGATCATTCGAGATAAATGCGATATTTTATCTCCGGAGTTGCCTGGGTTTTCCTCACCTTTTTTCTTCTGAGCGGATCGGCGGCAGAAACGCCCGTTTCGGCGCCGGAGCAGGTGGCGCGTTATATCTACCTAAGCAAGCGCTACCCGGAAGCGCCGCCCTTGTCGTTGCTGGAGAAGATACTGACCGATCGCGGCGTGCAGGGCGCGCGCCTGTCCGACCGTGATAACAACCGCGTGGGGCGCATGATGGGCCACCGGTTTGAACTGGAGGAAGCCGTGTTGGACGCCGATGCGGATTTGTTGGCGGCGGCAAAACAGTATTTCGACCGGGGAGAGAAGTTGATCATCGCGGACCTGGAAGCTGACGACCTGCTGGCCGTCGCCGGCCTGGCCGAAGCCGCGGATGCGATCATACTGAACATCCGCGCCGGCGATGACCGCCTGCGCGTGGAGGATTGCCATAATAATGTCTTCCATATCATTCCCAGCCACGCCATGCGCGCAGACGCCCTGGCGCAATACCTCGTCTGGAAGAAATGGAGGCGCTGGTTCCTGGTGACCGGCAAGCAGGCGGCGGACCGGAAATATGCCGAGGCCGTGCAGCGCGCCGCTCACAGGTTCGGCGGCGACATTGTGGAGACGCGCTCATACAGGCTGGAGACCGGCGCCAGGCGGGTGGACACCGGGCACCAGCAGATCCAGACCCAGATGCCCATGCTGACCCGCAATGCGGCGGAACATGACGTGGTTTTCGTCGCCGACGAGGGTGAGTCATTCGGGCTGTACCTGCCTTACCGCACTGCCGAGCCGAGGCCGGTGGTCGGCAGCTACGGCCTTGTTGCAACCGCCTGGCACCGTTCCCACGAACAGTACGGTTCGGCCAGGTTGCAAAGGGACTTTGAAAAGTTTGCCGGGCGCAACGTCACCGAAGCCGACTACCTGGCCTGGCTGGCGGTCAAACTGCTGGGGGAAGCCGTCATGCGCGGCGGCAGCATGGAGTTGCGCGAACTGCGGCAATATATGCTTACCGAGGAACTGGACCTGGCGGGCTACAAGGGACGGCCGCTGAACTTCAGGCGCTGGAACCAGCAATTGCGGCAACCGGTTTTATTGTCGGGTCCCAGGTCCCTGGTCTCCATCGCGCCGCTGGAGGGGTTCCTGCATCCGCATTATTACACCGATACACTGGGTTTCGACAGGCCGGATTCCACTTGCAGACTGTCGGGGAGTGAAGCATGAGAGTAATATTGTTCAGCTTACTTTTTTTTGCCGTGTCGGCAGCCGTCCAGGCCGGCAAGCTGTTTGTTACCAACGAACGCGATAACACGGTAACGGTGCTCGACAGCGACAGCCTGGAGATCATCAGGACCATCCCCACCGGGCGCCGCCCGCGCGGCATCATCACCAGTCCCGACGGCAAGACGGTTTTCGTCTGCGCCGGCGACGATGATGAACTGGACGTGATAGACGCGAACACCCTGGAGGTTACCCACAGCCTGGGGTCCGGTCCCGACCCGGAACTGCTGGACGTCGACCCCGGCGGAGAACGTATCTACATAGCCAATGAGGACGATGCCCTGGTGACGGTTATCAGGATAATCGACGGGGAAGTGCTGACCGAGATTCCCGTGGGCGTGGAGCCGGAAGGGATGCGGGTGCATCCCGATAACAAAGTGACGGTAGCGACCTCGGAAGAGACGAGCATGGCCCATTTCATCGACAATGAATCCCTGACGCTGTTCGCGAACGTGATTGTCGATACCCGGCCGCGCCATGCCGAATATACCCGGGACGGCAAACAGGTATGGGTTTCAGCCGAAATAGGCGGCACGGTTGCCGTTATCGACATGCAGACGCAACAAATCGTCACGAAGATAGAATTCGAGATCCCCGGCGTGCACCCGGAGCTCGTTCAGCCCGTGGGCATGCGCATGAGCAAGGACGGCAAGTATGCCTTTGTCGCCCTGGGACCGTCCAACCGGGTCGCCGTGGTGGATACGAAAACCTATGAAGTGGAAAAATACATCCTGGTCGGCCAGCGCCCCTGGCACCTGGAGATACACCCGGACGGCAGCAGGCTCTTCGTCGCCAACGGCCTCACCAATGACATGACGGTGATCGACGTGGCAAAGTTGCGGGCGGTGCGTTCGGTGCCGGTCGGCCGGCTGCCCTGGGGCGTTGCATACACGCCATGAACCTGAAACTGAAAATCAGGGTAATGTTGTTATGGGCCTGTTGCTGGCAGGCTGGGTTGGCGACCGCAGACGACAATCCCTGGGCGGAACCGATCTGGAAATCACCGCCGATACCGGAAAATCCCGACGCCGAGTTCGACAGCCATGACCCCTACGCCCTGAGCGTCGGGGCGTACATCAAAACAGACTGTTCCATCAGGTATGTATGGCATGTCGACGGCAACTTGTATTGTTTCAACAGCCTGACCTCGAAGGCTTTTTTTATGGATGCCCCGGCGAGGTACATCAGGGAGGCTGAAGCGTTCCTGGGGCGGGGTGAATAACATTAATAATCTAGCGAAGAGGTAAACAGATGAGTTCCAGCGATTATTCCGACGGTATGCGTATCCTTGTTCACGTGGTAACAGGCGTCGGCCTGCTTGTTATAGCCATGTTGGTCCTGGCCCTGTACATCGGCGGCAGCATGGGACCGGGGAATACCACCACGCTTACCGGGGCCGGCGACGGTGAGGAGGCCGTAGCGACTGTTGTCGAGGACCGCGCGGTTGAAGCTGAACCTGTCGCAATCAACCTGGCGCGTACGCCCCTGGAAGCGGTTGAAAGCACGGAGCAGGGCAAACTGGTCAATCCTTATGATCCTGCCGACCCGGTGGTTGCCGAGCAAGGCCACAGAATATTCATGGAAACCGGTTGCAACGGCTGCCACGGCGGCACCGGCGGCGGCGGCATGGGGCCGCCGTTATCGAACCAGAAATGGGTTTACGGCAATGACCCGGACACCTTGTTCCGGCTCATCACCCTGGGCACAATCGAACTCCAGGCAGCCGGCTATTCCAGGATAGCCACCGAGAAAGTCAAGGCGCCCATGCTCCCGCAGGCATCCGGCCCCATAGTGATCATCGACTCGGAAGAGCGGCTCTGGAAGATCATCACCTGGATACTTTCCCTGCACGTGGAAGAGGAAAGTTGAGGCAGGTGTCCGTGCGAAACCAGTTGTCGATCCTCCCGGGCGCCGCTCGCTGCCTGCTGGCCGTGGTCCTGGCGACAAGCGCTTATGCTTACGCGCAGGAGGGCGCCGAGATCATCTACTTCGGGTCTCGGGACGAATATGCCCTGCTCGGCCTCGGCCAGGGCCTGGAAGACAGCAACGGTTCCAGCCAGCAATTCCGCCTGATGGTGATGGCGGAAAATTTCCGTCCCTTCAAGGATCCGGTTCCGGAGGCCATATTTGCCGCGGTGGACGCGGAATCGATCAGGTTGCTCAGTTATTTCAACCCGGATGTGCCCATATTCAACCTGGCTGATGAGAGCCCGATGTTGCGCGGATTATGCCTGGCCAACGTGTTTCATATCATTCCTTCCGCAACCCTGCGCGCGCAGGCCCTGCAAACCTGGAAAGAAAAAAATCCCGATGCCGGGGATGGGGAGGCGCTTGCCTGGCATGGCAACTACCGGCGCGGCAAGGCCGGCGACCTGAATGACTTGTTTCTCAGGAAGCGCAAGGTCAAGATGGTGGAACAGGCCTGGGCGGGATGGATCGCGGCGCGCATCTTTGCCGATGCAAAAGCGAATTTGACCTCCGCCGGCAGGCGGAATTTCGTCGCGTTCATCCGGCATGAGACGGAAATAGACGGTTACAAGCGCAGCCTGGTGGCGTTCAACTCCGGCGGAGAGTTGCGCCAGGACCTGTTGATTGTCTCCGATGAACAAGTGGTCTCTGAATTTTCGGATACCGGCGGTTATGTCGATTGCCCGCGTTAAGTTATCGTGTTATCCGGGGACGGACTTGAAGTCCGTCCCCTGTGTCCCGGCTATACCGGTTGCCCGCGTTATTGCGCTGGTCGTTCTGCTGTGTTGCCTGGGCGGGTTATCCAAGTGGGCGGTTGCCGGAGAAGTAAGGGTCGCCGCATTGAAATTCGGCTCGGTAAGCTGGGAACTGGATGTAATGGAACATCACGATCTGGCGCAACAGCATGGGTTCTCGCTGGAGATCGTGGAACTGGCGTCCAACAATGCCCTCAACGTTTCCCTGCAGGGCGGGCGCGTGGATATCGTCGTGGGCGACTGGATCTGGGTGTCGCGCCAGCGCGACGCCGGCCGTGATTACACCTCCTGGCCGTATTCGCGGTCCGACGGACTGTTGCTGGTGGACCCCGCCTCCGGGATAGAGGAGTTCGCGGACCTGCGCGGCCGGCGCCTGGGCGTGGCCGGGGATGAAGTGAACAAGAACTGGCTGATGCTGCGCGCCCACGGCGCCAGGACGCTGGGGGAAGATACCGCCGAGTTCGTCAAACCGGCTTTTGCGGCGCCGCCTCTGCTTAACGAACTTATGCTCATGGGTGAGCTTCCCGCAGTGCTTAATTTCTGGCACTACGGGACCCGGCTGCAGGTCGCCGGGATGAGACTGTTGCTCACAACGGACGAGATGCTGCATGGTATTGGCATTGAAGAGACGCTACCTCTCCTGGTGTGGATTTTCCGGGAAGGCTGGGCCGTGGACAACCCGGACCTGGCAAAGGGATTTCTTAATGCGTCCCATGCCGCGAAACGGATACTGGCCGACTCGGACGCCGAATGGGAGCGCATCAGGCCGTTGACCAGGGTGTCCGCGGACCGTGAACTGGAGGCGTTGCGCGACGCCTACCGGGCCGGCATTCCGACAACGTTCGGAAGCGCGGAAATTTCCGCCGCCGGCGACCTGTTCAAGGTACTGGCGGAACTGGGCGGGCGGCAGTTGACCGGCGGCAGCAGCGCGCTCGACCCGGGGACGTTCTACAGTTATGAAATCCCTGATCACCCGCAATAACGGCGAGCCTGCCTGGTTGCGGCTGGCGCCTATCGGCGTCCTGTTGCTTGTCTGGCAACTGGCGGCTGCTGTGATTGCTTCCCCGCTGCTGCCCGGGCCGTTGCTGGTACTGGACAGCCTGTGGCTGAACATTACGGAAGACGACCTGTTCCACCACCTGGGGCTGACCTTGTTCCGGGTCGGCGCGAGCTTCGCCCTGGCGATGTTCGTGGGCGCCGTCGCCGGCATTCTCATGGCCGCCTACAAGCATGTCGACATCAGCCTGGACGCACTGCTTATCATCGGTCTGAACATACCGGCGCTGGTGACCATCATACTTTGCTATGTCTGGTTCGGGCTGACGGAGGTGGCTGCCGTCATTGCGGTTGCCGCCAACAAGATTCCCACCGTAACGGTCATCATTCGCGAAGGGGCCAGGGCGGTGGACCGCAAATTGCTGCTGGTGGCGGACGCGTTCAGGGTCGGCCCCCGGGACAGGTTTTTCAAGGTTTACCTGCCGCAGTTGTATCCTTACCTGATGGCGGCGGCGCGCAACGGGCTTGCATTGATCTGGAAGATCGTCCTTGTTGTGGAACTGCTGGGGCGCAGCGACGGCGTAGGCTTCAAGCTGGGCACGTTTTTTCAGTTTTTCGATATCGCCAGCATTCTTGCCTATACGCTGGCGTTTGCCGCGTTGGTGCTGATGATCGAGGCCTGGGTGCTGAAACCCGTGGACCGGCGCCTTGACCGGTGGCGCACATGATAGAACTCGAAGTGGCTGTCGCCGAAAAAAACTACGCGACCCATCGCGGCAGCATACTCCAGGACCTGCAGTTGTCTGTCGGCAAGGGAGAATTCGTCAGCATCATCGGTCCGTCCGGGGCCGGCAAGTCAACGCTGCTGAATATCATTGCCGATCTCGACCGGGACTACACGGGCGACGTAAACATCAACGGTATTTCCCTGAGGAGTGGGACACTGGAGACAAGGTGCAGTTTCATGTTCCAGGAGCCGCGCCTGATGCCGTGGCTGACGATTGCGGATAACATCAGGCTGGTGATGCCGGATCAGCCAGATGTGGAAATGGAAATCGAACGGCTGCTGGGCGACGTGGAACTGGATGGCTACCAATCCGCCTATCCCGGCGAATTATCGGGAGGGATGCAGAGACGCGCGGCCCTGGCCCGGGCTTTTTCCATCCGCCCTGAGTTACTGTTGATGGATGAGCCTTTTCTTTCCATCGACCTGGTGACGGCCAACCGCCTGCGCACCCACCTGGAATCATTGTGGCGCCGATACCAGCCGACGGTACTGCTGGTGACACACGACCTGCATGAAGCGTTGATGCTTTCGGACCGGCTGGTTTTCCTGTCGAAAAAACCTGCGCACGTGGTCAAGGAACTCGAACTGGCATTCAAGCGGCCGCGCAGTTACGCCAGTCCGGAATTGACAAAACTCCATGATTCCGTAATGGCTGATCTGACACGGTACGATGCCGTCCCGGTGGCGCAATCAGGTTGAAAGAGTACCAGCAACGATGAGAGGAGCGAAGAGAATGACAGATAACCCTGCTGCAGAAACCGGCCTTAACGGGCGTAACGGGACGCCGGTGATAGAGGTGGACGGCGTTTCCAAGTCTTACGGCAAACGCAAGGCCCTGGCGGATGTGAGCATTTCCGTCAACCAGGGGGAGTTTGTCGTGTTGCTTGGCCCGAACGGGGCCGGCAAGACGACCCTGTTTCAACTCCTGACCGGCCTTTTCGTGGCCGATTCCGGTTCAATTGCTGTTTCCGGACATGATATCCGCGTGACGGCCGTAAAGGCGCTGGCAAGCATCGGCGTCGTGTTCCAGCAGCCGACCCTGGACCTGGACCTGTCGGTCGCGGCAAACCTGAAACTGCATACCAGGCTGCACGGGATCCCCGGACCTGTTGCGGCGCAGAGAATCCGGCAGGAACTGGAGAGACTGGAACTGACCGACCGGGCGGATGATCCGGTGCGCAGTCTCAGTGGCGGCAATAAACGCAGGGTGGAACTGGCCAGGGCTCTGCTGCACCGGCCGCGCATACTGCTTATGGACGAAGCCTCGATAGGTCTTGACCCCGTTGCCAGGCATGCCCTGCTGCAGTACGTGGCGGGCCTGTGCAATTCCGGGGAGGTAGGCGTGCTCTGGGCGACCCACCTGGTGGATGAGGTGCAATCGGCGCACCGGGTGATCGTGCTGCACCAGGGGCG
>CAYOEQ010000035.1:0-18264 GCA_964402775.1 uncultured Enterobacteriaceae bacterium | reverse complement strand
TTATCTCAGCGTGAATATCAAGGCGTTCGCCATCCCAGCCGGCATCCAGGTCAATGTCAACCGTTTTTCCGGTCCTGACTTCACCGGGCACGATGTTCCGACCGCGCATCCGGATACTTGCCAGAGACTGCTGCGCGCCCGTATCGAACCGGGCTTCGATGTCCAGGTACCCGGCGCTGACAGGAAGTTGGGCAAACCGGTTAAACGTCGACACCGGCAGGCGTTCGGTAAGAAAAGTTCCTCGAATCCCATCCGGTGTTATATTGAAATTACCGGTAACGCTTCCAGCACCGGCCAGGGCAAGTTCAAATTCAGCGTCATCGACGCGACCGCCGCTGAGACGGACTGACACAGGACTGTGCAGGTAGATATTCTCGGAACCAAGCAGGAGATTGGCGGAGGACAGCGTGATTTCAGAAATATTGCTCGCTGTCTCCACACGCCCACCAAGTCTGATATCTACCGGGTAATCGACCAGGTCTCCTTCTGCCGCAACAGAATAATCGAAATTGTCAAGCCCGCCGGCAACCGATGCCTGTACGGAACCGAAAGTAACATCGCCAAGCCGGGCGCTGCCGGCTGCCAGGGTAAGATTGATATTTCTTACGCCGAACAAATCTTTTACACCAAATGTTATATCGGCCTTTCGAACCCTGTTCCCGGCCATAAAAAACTCGGTCAGTTCAAGCTTGGCGCTGAGATTCTGATGCTCCCGATCTTGTGAAAACATGAGTTTGCCGTTTACTTTTCCGGTTGCATCTAATCCTGCAAGTGATGACAACGGCCTGAGATCGTCCGACGCCAGCCTGAAAATACCATCCGCTTTGCCTGTATCCATATCTACCGCAACAGATTCGCTCTCCAGGACTGTGTCAAGCACTTCCATCCGTACATCTGACAGCGCCAGCAGGCCCTGGTGGTATCGAAAATGCGTGTGCGCGTTGCCGCTCCCCGGCCAGCCATCCTGCATCGCCAGTGTAACCTCTCCCTCAACCGTATCGGTGAAGGCAGCGTTATAGTCCAGATTCAGGTCTCCGTAACGCCGGCCGTCGAAGTATGCTTCAGTGATCCGGGTTTGTCCGTCGATTCGTGCGCCGGCCGCAGGGCCTTCATCAGCGCGCAGACTTATATTTGCATCAACGGCGGCGGCTCCCTGCACAGCGATAGAGTAGGGCGCCAGCAACGGCGCAAGATCAGGTATTTCAACGTCCAGCTTGACGGATCCTGTTTTGTCTGCCAGTTTGTAATCGCCTGCGCCGCGCAGACTGGCAATGCCTGATTCAAGTGTTGCCTGATCCAGCGCCAGCTTGCCGCCGGTCAGACTCCCCGCCGCGGTGAGCGCCACTGCGCCGAGGTCATCGAGTTCGATCTGCTTGAAGCTCAGCGCTTCACTCCATCCGGCAAGACTGAACGCAGCGCCTCCGGCAGTCCGCTCAATGCGGGTCTCCAGCATCAAATTTCCGATATCAAACTGATTGCCTTCCAGACCGCTTATCCCCAGGTTTCCTTCGGCAACAAGGTTGTCCCGGAGTCCGGTCACATTGCCATCGTATTCGACCTGGTTGAACATAACACCATCTACCAGGGCGGCCAGCGCGGAGCCCGCATTCAATGACAGCGCGACATCACTGCCGCCGGAAGCAGTCGCAAGCATGCCGGAGGCAACAATCTTCAATGCTGATGAATTCAACTCGGCGCGGGTGATTTCCAGTCCGTGGTCGGGCTGTCCGGCAATTGTCACGCGCAAATCCGCGCCATCACCCAGCATTGCATACAAGTCCGAACCCGCATCCCTGTAAGGAGTTACTGCCAAATCCGCATCGACATGCAGGCGGTCGGCGTAAGCAAGCGCCGCCTTTCCCGATACTTCCAGATCCGATATCGAAACACGTTCCAGGCGCAGTGCGTCAACAATTATCGGTACCGGGACACTCGGCCGATTGGAATTAAAACGCTGCAACGCTTCCAGCGGGTTTGGGCCGGGATCCATCTTGTCTGTCAGCGGCAACTGCATGACGGAAACGCCAACCAACTCCAACTGTGTGATCGACAGCTCCCCCGACAACAGTTTCAAGGGCGACCAGGAAAAGTCCACCTGTTCCAGGGTCATCAATAACCCTGATGCATCTGAAATATCAATATTCCGGAGAGTCGTGAGGTCATTTCGTCCGGAAACTATCGACCCGACCTCCACCTCGAACGAGCTGCGCTCGTTAACCCGCTTGAGCGCGAACTCGACCAGTTCTTTGTTTACCGCCGGAAGATGTGTATGCAGAATGTACGCTCCGCCGAGCAGAAGCAGGGCAGCCAGCGCCGTAACCAGGATGAACCGGCGCATCAGAAAGCCTGCCCGATGGAGAAATAGACCTGCACGATATCGTCCACCGATCTCCTGTTCAAAGGGAACGCGACATCCACGCGAATCGGACCTGCAGGCGAAAAATAGCGAAAACCGGCGCCCGCCGCTACCTGTACGTCGTCAAAAACACTACTGTCAATACCGGTTGATACGGCGCCGGACGAGATAAAGACGGTAACGCCGAGCTTTTCATTGAAACGGACACGGGCCTCACCCTCAAGCTCCAGGGCCAGGCGCCCACCAACAGGGTCATCATCGCTGTCAAGGGGACCGATTCCATACCTCTCGTAACCTCTGACCGAGCCGCCCCCGCCGGCGTAGAGCCGCCGTGTTGCCGGGATGGAATCGAGCTCATTTGAAAGGATCGACGCGGCCCTTGCGCGCGCGGCCATTACATATTTTTCCTTGTTATCAAGAGCTTTGTAGACAGAACCGCTGGCATCCAGGGTAAGGAAGTAAGTATCCGACTTGTCGAACAAACCGGCATTGGGTTCCGTTTCCACGTTGACGCGCAACCCCTTTGTGGGGTCAAGCAGGTCGTTCGTGCTGTCATAGTTGGCGAATGCCGGCAAACCCAGCAGGTAGGCGTCGGCATCCATGCCCTCGTCATCAATGGCGCCGAACTCGGCAAGAATACCCAGGCCCACGCGCCACTTCCGGTTCAGGCGCCGCTTCAAGCCGGCGTAGGCGCTGGCCGTAAGGGCATCGAAGGCATCGTCTTCGTTCCGTTCCAGCGCCAGGTTCGCTGTCAGGTCCTGGCCGGGATGAAGAAATTCGGGTTTGCGCATCTCAACCCCGATACTTTGCTCCACAAGGCCTCCTTCCATCCAGGCGCGCAGGTTTTCGTTCGCGCCGAGAAAGTTGCGGTGCAGGAAACTGGCGCGCGCAGACGGCCCCAGGTCGGTGTCATAACGCAGGCCACCCGCCACACGGCGATGTGTTCGCTCTTCCACCAGAACGGTCACCGGCAATGCCGGCATGTTGCCTGCTTCACCATGCGGCGTTTCCGGAATGCGCACCGATACCGATTTAAACAGGTTGGTCGCGGTCAGCCGGCGCTGGTAGTCGATGAGCGAATGTCTGTTCAAAGCGTCACCTTGCTTCCACGGCATATATTTCAACAGGTAATCCTCTTCAACGCTTACAAGACCCTCGAACCGGACCGGACCGAACGCAAAGCCAGGGCCGGTGGAAATAATGCTGTCTACAGTCAATGTTTCCGCGTCCGTATCCACCAGGCCGGTCCGCCCCCGATATTCGGCATACGGGAACCCCCGGCTGTGCAGCGCATCCACGGCGGCTGTCTCCGCATCCTTGATTTCAGCGGCTATGGCCGCTGCGCCGACTGGCGAACCGAGCGAGGCTGCACTCAGGACCGGAAGTCTTGCGTCACCGGTATTTTCGAGTGTCAGGGTGTGCTCTGCGAGTTTGAAGACCGGTCCCGGATTTATTGTAAATGTCACATTCGCGGCTTTCCCCGGAGACTCAGCGACCCCGGCAGAGACGGTTGCCGAGTAATAACCCTGTGAGTGCAGAATACTGATTAATTTATCCTCGTCGTGTTTGACCCTGCGCCGCAGGAAGATGATCCCCGGCGCGCCTTCCTTGCGCAGCCTGTAGGTCAAAAGAGAGCGGCGGGCATTACGCGTCACCTTGTCTGATGGAGAGTTTTCAAGCTTGACTTCATAGTCGATAGCAGTCTCCGATTGCGCAACCCGAACCGGTTGTGGCCGCACGGTTTTTTTATCCAGGCAACCGGCTATAAAAACCATGACTGCCAGAGTTGAAACACAGAACGTCAGATACCGCAGTTGTGACATGCGCGTAAATGCATTGGAAAGTAAATAAAAAGATACAAGCGGCCTGGCGATGGATATGCGCCGGACGTCTGCCGCTTGTATCAACGCTGCTTTCTTGAATCAGGATGTATTTTCCCTTACAACATTACGAAGGAGGTGATCATTCGGGATATGAACCAATTCCCCATCCTGTGTCCGGATGCTGGTGGTTATTGACCCGACACTGTCCACGGTTCCTTCATAATCGAGAAACTGCAGTTTGCTGCCGGATTTATATAAGTCTCGCGCATAGACGCCCGAGACGATACTTCTCGCCACACCCCTGGTGCCCAGGCCAAGCGCGATTGCGAGCGCCGCGCCGGCAGCCACCAGAATGATTTCAACCACGCGGTCGAGCAAACCTGTTTCAACCCCCAGTTGATCGATTGCGAGGATGCCCACCACGGCAATCAGCACAATATAGGCCAACCGCGACACAGCACGGGCATATCCGAACCCCAATCCCTCGGCGGCTGTTTCGACAAGAGTGCGGACAAAGTGCGCCAGCAACAGACCCAATACCACAATCAACGCGGCCGCGATAACGTTAGGCAGGTATTCGACGAATGTATTGATGGTTCTGGACACATTTTCCAGTCCAAGCGTCTCTGACGCTGAAATCAGGATGGTCAACATGAATAACCAGAACACCAACTTGCCCAGTATTTCTGACGCAGAAGACTGGATGCCGACTTTGGTCAATGTTCCGTCCAGTCCGGTTTTCTGGCTGGCTATCTCGAATTTCACCTTCCTGAGTATGGCGGTCGTGATTCTGGCCAGTGCCAGGGATAGAAAATAGCCGATGATGACAATGATGAACGCGCCGAGCAGGTTGGGAATGAACACGGCAACTTTCGTCCAGAGCGCAGTCATCGCCTCGACAACGGTATTACTCCATTCAATAGGCAAATCCATGCCTGGTATTGTTTCGGTTACATCAGTCATAGCTTGGGTCCTCCCGTTAACATAAAATAATTACAACTATTGACACAACCTGTTTCCCGCAACTATCAGCTTGAATTGACATCAGATGGGTGTGTTCCACTATGCGCGGCAACTCCAGGATTACACAGCTTGTAAACTACGGCGAAAAGTTCAAGCAGGACCAGCCAGATGCGGCCAAGTCCGAAAGTCAGGACGTCGCGAAGAACGATGCCCGTCCGGACCCTTGACATGATCCTTTCGACTCGTCGCTCATCCGGGTTGCCGATATCCGCCATGTGATTATCTAACATTGTCCTGATTATTTGCGCGCATGTAATTTAGACGCACGGAGGTCGTTAAAAAGTCACATATCTACCGAATAGCCGTTACATTTCTGATACGTTGTTCCGCCCGGTAAAGCCGCATCTTTGCTGCGCTGAGGTTCAATCCCAGCACTTCAGAAATTTCCTTGAAACTCAATTCTGAAACATGTCTGAGGATAAGGATTTCACGATCTTCGGCATTGAGCGTGTCCAATGCGCTCATCAACGGACCATCCCCCAAATCGGGAATATCCGGGGAGCGGACTTCCTGCTCAATCACTTCAATGTGTTCCTGGTATGCTTGCTGCTGCTCCCTGATACGGCGTAATGACCGGTACTTCGATGCGCATACGTTGGCGACAATACGAAACAGCCACGTCTTGAACGAGGCGCGGCTACCAAACCTGTCTATATTGAAAAACAGCCGCAGGAAAACATCCTGGGTTGCTTCCTCGGCATCATTCTCCGACTTCAGGTATCCGAGACAGGTCCGGTACACAAGCGACTCGTAGCGACGTACCAGCTTTTCGAACGCCAGCGTGACATAAGGCTTTCCAGCCTTGCATGATGCGACCAGTACATCATCAGATTCTGCTGGTTTACCGCGCTTTTCATTATTTTTCATGGCTACGGACGCCCCTTACGACGGCCTGAACCGGAGAGATCGTTTACAGTTCATACCGGAAACCTAGTTTACAGCATCAGGTGGGACGAAAGGGGACCATTATCCGTTCCGGACATTTTTCAATAACAGCAGAACACGACTCGCTGATAGCTGTTACTATTACCTGTAAGATGCACCCTGAAACCGGTCGAGTTAGAAATTTTATGACACCTCCATCCAAACCGTCCCTGCAATAATGGGGCGTTGACACCATGTCTTCCGCCCGCGGGTCCCGCAAAGTCATCTTCGCCGCCCTGGCCGGCAACGGCCTGATCGCTATCACCAAATTTATCGCCGCCGGCATCACCGGCAGTTCGGCCATGTTCAGCGAGGCCATCCATTCGGTAGTGGACACCGGCAACCAGGGTCTCCTGTTGTACGGCATGAAGCGCGCCAGTAAGCCAGCGGACGCCGGCCACCCGTTCGGTTACAGCATGGAACTTTATTTCTGGACATTCGTGGTGGCCATCCTGATCTTCTCTGTGGGAGCAGGCGTGTCCATATACGAGGGCGCCAGCAAATTGCAGCATCCCCACACGCTCCGGAACCCCCTGGTGAACTATATCGTGCTGGGCATCGCCATACTGTTCGAGGCCGCCGCCTGGTGGGTTGCCTTTCACGAATTTCGCAAGACGAAGGGGACCATGGGCTATTTCAAGGCGGTACGGCGCAGCAAGGACCCCACGGTGTTCACAGTCCTGTTCGAGGACAGCGCAGCGATGCTGGGTCTCTGCGCGGCGCTGATCGGCATCAGCCTGGCCCAGGTTACCGGCAACCCGATTTTTGACGCTATCGCTTCCATCGTCATCGGCATCATTCTCGCCTGTACCGCGGCGGTGCTTGCCTACGAAAGCAAGGGGCTGCTCATCGGCGAGGCGGCGCGCCCCCATGTGATCGGCGATATCCGCAGGATCGTCAACGACAACAAAGGGATCGTCAGCATAAACGAACTACTGACCATGCATTTCGGACCCCGCGACATACTGCTCTGCATCAGCGTGGATTTCGTTGACAGCTTATCTGCAAGCGCGGTGGAAACCGCCATTTCCGATATGGAAGCCGACATCAAGTCGGCCCACCCGGAAATCACCCGGGTATTCATTGAAGCCCAGAGCTGGCGCAGTCACGACGACGACCTGCGCACGACATACGGAGCCGGGGAATAAGTCACCACGGCGGCTGCCCGCGATGCGGATAGCCGCCGTCGATGTGGTGGATTTTTCCTTAGTTGACCTGGATCTTCCTGAGTTGGGTTTCCTTCGCTTTCGGCAGCACCAGGGTCAACACGCCGTCGGCGACACTGGCCTTGATATTCTCCGTGTCGATCTCGCTCGACAGGGTGAAATTGCGACTGAAGTGGCCGACATTGTATTCCGTGTAGACCGGCTTGAAGTTTTCGTAGTTGTTGAAATCGATATGGCCCTGGACCGAAAGCTGGCGCTTCTCCAGTTTGATATCGATATTCTCCTTGCTGACGCCGGGCATTTCCATCGCCATGGTGAGCGCATCACCACTCTCGAAGATGTCTGTGCCGGGGACGTAAAACTTGCCGGCGTAGGTCGTCTCTTCCTGTGCTTCAAGCTCTTTTTTATCCTGCGGAGTTAAATCTTGATTCTTTGCCATAATAACCTCCTGCATTGGGTATTGGATCGTTAATCGAAAAAAGTTCAAGAAATACTGATCGAGCGGGGCTTGTCCTGCTCGGCGCGCGGCAGGGACAGAGCCAGGATACCGTCACGGTATTCGGCCTTGACCTTTTCGGCGTCTATCTCGAACGGCGTGGCAAAAGTACGGTCGAACGCGCCCGTCTGCCGTTCACGCCGGTGCAGACTGGTGCCTTCACCATAATCCACTTCCTTGTTACCTGAAATCCTGACGCGGTTGCGCTGGATATCGATATCGATATTGTCCTTCGTCACGCCGGGCAGTTCGGCAATGATTGCGTACTCGCCGTCCGTCTGGAAAATGTTGATCGGTGGAAAACCGCCGCGGCTGCTCAGCCCCGAACCGAACCAGTCGCTCAACATCGTATCCGACAGCGATTTCTGCAAGGACAAAAGGCTGTCAACCGGACTTGTGAATAATCTGACCATGTTGTCACCTCCAAATAAGTTGTATGGGTTAATCTGTGGTACCGGTACAAAAAGTGGGGACGAGATAGAATTTTTCAAGCGCAGTTTCGCTTAATTCCTCACGTTTAAGACCAAAGTGATTAAGCAGAGCAAGCCCATCGAGCAACTGGTCCGTCAGAATGAGGCGCTGGTTGAACACAGGTTTCTGATGGCAACAAGCGGCCTGGTGAGAAACCCGTGCTGGTGGAGTATCGATTACTTCTTATCCGACAGAGGGTCAGGTTCTGCTAGCGAGCGATCGATAGTCACACAACCGACCAGGTCGCCGGTCACGTTGACGGCGGTACGGCACATATCAAGTAAACGGTCCACGCCCAGAATTAGCGCGATTCCTTCCGCCGGGACGCCGACGCTGTTCAGAATTGTCGCAAGGATGACGATGCCGACACCCGGCGTGCCGGGTGAGCCTATTGCCGCGCCGGTCGCCATCACTACGACCAGGATCAGCCCGGCCATTCCTATCTCAATACCAAACACCTGCGCCAGAAACAATGTCGCAACTCCCTGGTAGAGCGCGGTGCCGCTCATGTTGATGGTCGTGCCCAGGGGCACAACAAAACGGGCAACCTGCGGACGGACATTCAATTTCTGCTCTGCCACAGTCAACGTCACCGGCATCACCGCGGCCGAACTGGATGTCGAAAACGCAAGCAGAATGACTTCACGACTATCGGCAAGAAAACTGATTACCGAGCGTCGCGTCACCAGCTTCACGATCGCCAGGTAGAACAGCAACAGGAACAGCAGGCCAACCAGTACGCTGAGTACATACATGCCGGTACCGAGCAGTACGGACAGGCCCACTCGGCTGCTTATCTGGGCCAGCAGGCCGAACACGGCAATCGGTGTAAAACGTAGCGCCCAGCCGACGATAACCATGCACGCGGCCTGGATCGAAGCCAGCAGGTCGATGACCGGACGGCGCTGCTCGGCGCTCGTCATCACCAGGGCGATACCGATGATGGCTGCCGCAACGACAATTTGCAGCATGTTGCCGCCGACAAAGGTGGTCAGCGGATCACGGGGGAACAGGCTGACGATAAGATCGGGGATCTCGTCGGCGCCGGGCGTGCTCATCGGTTGCGCGGCAGGCGTTGCCCCGGCGCCGCTCCCGCTCAAGGCGGTATTGACCAGCAGGTTGTCGATATAGTTGCCGGGTTTTATGACGCCCGCAACGAGCAGGCCGATAGCAACTGCCGCAAGGGTGGTCAGGACAAAGAACGCTACCGTGCGCGCGCCGAGAATGCCCAGGCTTCCGGAGGCGCCTTCATCGGCAATGCCCCGAATCACCGAAGCAACAATCAGAGGCACCACGACAAACTGTATGGCCAGCAGGAACAATTTCCCCGGCAGCGCGACCCAGTTGCCGATCAGCACCGAGGCATCTGCCGAAACAAGGCCTGTAGTCGGTCCGAATAACACGCCGAAGCCGACGCCCAGCGCGATCGCGATGAGTACCTGCAGCCATAAGCGCTGTCTGGAGAGGCTTTCAAGCTGGTTTCGCTGTTGCGGCAGCGATGGGGCTTCGTTCATGCCCGATACCAAAGTATGATAGTCTCTATATACATGGGAGAGTCTTATGCAGCAGCATTATGATAACTGGAAAGAACTGTTAAGCAATAGTTTCGACCAGTTTGTATCCACTTTCGTGGCATACCTGCCGAACCTGTTCAGCGCTGTGGTGCTGCTGGTTGCCGGCCTGCTTTTTGCGGCCTTCAGCCGCTCATTGATTGTCCGCCTGGGACAATGGCTGGAACGGTTTGCGCAAAGGGTAGGTATCAGTTCCTACTATTTTCGCGTGCGCTGGCCCATCACCCGCATTATAGCGACAATCATATACTGGCTGGTAATCATATTTTTCGTTACTGCCGCCGCGAAGAGTCTTGGTTTGCCCGGAATCGCCGAATGGCTGAACAAACTCATCGATTATTCTCCTTCCATCCTGGTCGCCGCGCTGATCATCTGGGCAGGCTTCGTGCTGGGCGACTTTACCCGGGAAAAACTAACTGCCAGGCTGGGTGGGGCCCGCATTCAGCAAGCAGAACAGTTGGGAAATGCCACACGTATCCTGGTGATCACTCTGACGATTATAATCGGCCTGGGTCAACTGGGCGTCGAGGTGGACCTGTTGGCGCAGTTGCTGGTCATACTGGCGTCCGCGGTGATGCTGGCGCTGGCACTGGCATTCGGCGTCGGCGCGGGGACGACGGTTGCCAATATTATCGCGCTCAGAAACCTGGGCAGGCATTACCAGAAGGGACAGCGTATCCGAGTCGGCGAATTGGAAGGAGAGATATCCGAATTATCAAAAACCGCGGTGATACTCGATACCGAGACGGGCCAAGCCATGATCCCGGCAAAGCTATTCCAGGAGCAGGCATGTATCTTGCTTGATGAGGATGTTTAGATGGCGACCGACCCTGTCGTACAACAGTTTATTGAAAAACATGCGGATAACGTCGCGCGCCTGCTGGAATACGTCGAGCCGCATGAGATGCGGAATTTTTTGGCGACTTTATCCACGGAGCAGGTAGCGGGCATAGTCCGTCACCTGGGCAGGTACAGCGCCTGTCATTACCTGGCAACGCTTGGCACGAGCCAGGCAGTTGAGATCATTAAAATCCTGCCCGTCCAGTATGCAGCGGCCCTGGTCAGGGACATGCCGGCGCCGGAAAAGAAAGCGCTGCTTGCCGGCGAGGGTATCCCTTACCGGATCAAGACAATCCTGCGCTATCCGAAGGGCAGCGTAGGTGCCGAAATGGACAGCAACCCCGTTACCCTGAACGAGGGCATGACCGTGAAGCAGGCCAGGGCATTACTGAAAAAATACCAGGATCACATATCCGACATCTTGTTTGTAACGGGAAGTGAGCAGCAGTTTGCCGGTGTAATTGCCTTGAAAGAACTGTTGTTTGCGGATAATTCAGCCAAAATCGCACCGATGTGCAAGCCGGCTTCATACCGGTTATCTCCACGGGAGGCGCTGATATCGGCCGGTAGTCATCCGGCGTGGCAAAAAGTCTCGGCCTTGCCTGTTGTTGAGAGAGGAGGGCGATTATCAGGCATACTGCAAAGGGACAGGGTGCAGGAGGTCATGAATACTGAACCTGTTACTTCAGCGCAAGCCGGCGACATTACGGATGGTATCTTCTCGCTGGGCGAACTGTTCTGGACTACCTGTGCGGACATGCTGCCCGGCTACAACGCTTCTGCCTTTCCTGATCGACCCTGAAATGACAAGATCTATTGCTGACATCAGCGCTTCCCTGCGCCAGGACTTCTTTCAAAGCTACCCGGCAGAAGCGGTTCACTACATTGAAGAATTGCCGGCAGAACAGATAGCAGAAGTGTTGACAGGCCTGCCGCCGGCTTTATCGGTCGGCATCTGGGAAATGCTGTCTCCCGTCATTGGCGCGCGCGTGCTGGCAAACCTGGATGACAAGGCAATTGAACAGGTATTTTCCCGGATTGACCCCAACAGGGGAGCGCTGGTTTTATCCTCATTGACCAAAGAAGAACGCGAACGATATCTGAACCTGTTGAGTCCTCATGTCGTTCAGGATTTCGAGCAGGCATTGAGTTATGAGCCCGACAGCGCCGGCGCCCTGATGAACACCAGGCTGGTTTACTACACCCGGGACATGAATGTGCGGGGCGTAGTAAAAAAACTACGCGTTCACAAGCAAACGGGCTTCAGGGTTCTTTTCATCACGGATGATGAGAACACACTGACCGGCATGGTTGAATTGCAGGACCTGGTTCTGGCCGGCAGGGAGAATCGTTTGGGCGATATGACACAGCCGGTTAAGGCAATTGCCCGCGTAACGACAACACGTGAGGAGCTGTTGGAACTCTTCGAGAGACACCGCTTGACGGAATTACCCGTGGTTGATGCGGATGGGCGTCTGATCGGGATTATCCAGCATCACATCCTGATTGACGTCGCCGTAGAAGAGGCCATCGTTGACATGCAGACGATGGTAGGCGTCAGCAAGGACGAGCGGGCGCTGTCGGACGCATCTTTCGCAATCAAAAAACGCCTGCCGTGGTTACAGGTGAACCTTGCCACGGCATTCCTGGCGGCGGCCGTAGTCGGCATATTTGAACACACCATCGCACAGGTAACGGCCCTGGCCGTATTATTGCCGGTGGTGGCCGGGCAATCAGGCAATACCGGCGCCCAGGCCTTGGCGGTGACCATGCGCGGCCTGGCTCTGCGTGAAGTCTGGCCGCGTCAATGGTTGCGATTGGTGTATAAGGAATTCAATGTGGGTTTATGGAACGGCATCGCCGTGGCCCTGACGACTGCATTAGGCGTATATATCTGGAGCCAGTCCCTGGGATTATGTCTGATCATCGGCATTTCAATGATTATTTCCATGATAATTGCCTCTGTTTCTGGAGCGATGATCCCTGTCTTGTTATTAAAGGCCGGCCAGGACCCGGCCACCTCGTCTTCCATTTTTTTAACGACCGTAACTGACGTTATGGGTTTTTTAAGTTTTCTCGGGATTGCGACTTTGTTGATGGGAATGATTTAATCCGAACCCAGTAATTCCAGGGCGCTGGTCGTCATCACCTCAACCCCGGTCAGGATGGTCGGTTGCGGGTCCGGGGCGAAGAAAGGGGAGTGCAGGGAAGGCAGGACTTCACCCGATTCCGTGGCCCTGGCATATTTATCGGCCTCTACACCCCCGATCCAGAGAAACAGGCTGGGTATTTTCGGTTCCACACGGCCATACTGGGCGAAATCCTCGCCTCCCATAACGGGTTCGCCGGGGATAAGGTGTTCATCGTCGAACTTCGTCCTCAAAACCTTGACGATACGGTCAGCCAGTTCCGGGTTGTTATACACGGAGGGGGTAGATTCATCCTTAATCTTCATTACGGGCAATTTGTCCCGGGGCAGTCCCATCGTCATGGCCTGGCCTTCTGCTATCCTCTTTATGCCTTCAAGTAATGTAGCGCGCGCTTCATCCGTATAGGAGCGCACCGTCAATTGCAGGTGCACCTTGTCGGGGATGACATTGTGTTTGGTGCCGCCGTGAATCGAGCCGACCGTGACCACGCCGGCGTCAATGGGTTTCAACTCGCGTGATACCAGGGTCTGCAGGGCGTTGATAATCTGGGCGGACAACACGACAGGATCTTTGGTGCGATGCGGGTAGGCCCCATGTCCGCCGATGCCGTAAACGGTAAGATCGACGCTGTCAACGTTGGCCATGACATAGCCTTTGGTGTAAATGACCTTGCCGGCAGGTACGGAGGCGCTGACATGCAGCCCGAAGTTGTAATCCGGGCGAGGGAAACGCTCGAACAGGCCGTCTTTCAGCATGGCGCGGGCGCCGGCGCCGACTTCTTCTGCCGGTTGGGCAATCATGACCAGCGTGCCTCGCCACTTGTCGGTCATGGCCGTGAGACGCCTGGCCGCGCCGATGAATACGGTCATGTTCACGTCATGGGCGCAGGCGTGCATAATGCTTACCGTATTCCCTTGTCCGTCGACCGTGGTTGCCTTGCTGGCATAGGGTTTGCCGGTTTTTTCAAGGACGGGCAGGGCGTCCATGTCTGCCCTTAACAATACCGTAGGGCCTTCACCGTTCTTCAATACGCCGACAACGCCGTAACCGCCGACTTTTTCCGTGACCGTAAAACCCAGGCTGCGCAGTTCGGTCGCCATCCGCTCACTGGTTTTTTCCTCATGGAAGGATAATTCCGGATTCTGATGTAAATGCAGATACAGGGATTCCAGATACGGGTAATCTTCCTGAATCGTGGTCCTCAACGCAGTGTCTGCACGTACGCACAGCATGAGTTGCGTCAGGAATAAAAAGAGCAGGGCAAGGGTAGATAATTTCATTGGTCCCGACAGGAGTAAAACCGGGTATTTATGAAAACGCAGATATCCTTCTCAAATAAAACGCATCGCTGCCAGGATGATGCCGGTCAGCGTGATCATCAGACCGCCCAGGGTAATGACCAGTTCACGTTTAAACTGGGACAGGACACTTTTCAAATCGGTAGCGGTAATCAATTCCGTACTGTGCTCATTAAGAATATGCACCATTGCCTCTGCCTGGTCCTGGCTGAAACCGGCGGCTTCCAGCCGGCGTACAGCCTTCAGTGTATCTGTGATAATCACCTGTTTACCTCCATGATGATCTCCATGGTTTCCATGTTAGAATTGAACAGTAGTCACTTTATCATAATGAGTTGACCAAGTAAATGTCGGAGGTAAAGCATGGTCCTGGACTCCATCACTGATTCGCAGGAGTTACGCGATCATTTCGGCGAACCGTTGCATATCGCCGTTGCCGTAGAAAAACCACAACTTGATGAACACCACCGGCGCTTTATCGAGCACTCACCATTCATCTGCCTTGCGAGTACGGGGTCAGACGGCCAACCGGCTGTCTCGCCGAAAGGCGATGCTCCGGGCTTTGTTAAAGTAATTGATGAAAAAACGCTGCTAATACCAGACAGGCCCGGGAATAATAAGGTCGAGGGATTCGGCAATATAGTGGAAAACCCTAAAGTTTCACTGATATTTTTTATACCCGGCATAACAGAGACTTTACGCGTCCATGGTGAAGCGGAAATTGTACTGGACAAGGAGCTTCTCAAGTTCGGCAAGACAGGAGCCAAATTACCCAAAACGGCCACTCTCATTAAAGTCACCAAGGCATACATGCACTGCGGCAAGGCCTTGATACGTTCAAAACTCTGGGATCCCGAGCGACACATTGCCAAAGGGGTGATACCACCGTTCGGCCTGGTCGTAAAAGAACAGGCAGGCGTGCCGATGTCGCAGGAAGAGGTACAGGGAGTGGTGGACCAGGAATACCAGGACAACCTCTACTGAAACTTATCCGGCTCCTCATGTAAGACGCCGGAACCGCTGCTTTTAACCAGGTATTTATTGCAGAACTCCGGGTTTCTGTTCAAGCATCTTTTCATATCTCCACATTATGCGCATAATATATATTATGTTAAATAAATATAATTTATTCAACATAATATATTTGTTTGGTTGCGGCACGCACTGGTACGTGGAATGGGAGTTAAGGCACTCGGAAAGCAAGCTGGAATGCCCTGCCCCGGATTGCGACAACAGGTTCAAGGCGGATCAGGCTTCCTGGCTCGACGACAGGCCGGTCCTGCTCTCGTAGCGGGCTGTGAAGATATTTTATCCCGGCTGGGGCTTTTGCCTTAAATACAGTAAAGTCAGGACGGTGACCAGACTCATCAGGATCAGGGCGATCCCAAGGATACTGACGATAGAGAAATCATCGCCCCGGATCATCGATCCGACCACCCCGGGACCCAGTCCCAGCCCGGCAGTCTGCACGGCCCCCATCATGACGACCACGCGGCCTTTTGGATCCAGTTCCGCCATGATCCCGGAGAAATAAGGTTGTGTCAGGTTCCAGCCGAATAAATACAGCACCGTTGCCGCGCCGAAGCGTATTCCATCGATATCGCCCAACAGTATCACCAGGCCGCAGATGGAAATCACGGCGCTGATAATGATAGGCCAGGCCCGGCCGAATCGAATACTGGCTGCCGCTGCAATCAACGCACCGGCAATGCCGCCGACGTTGGATATGGCTAGACTGTTACCCGTGGTCTGCGCGGAAAGGCCGGCATTTGCCGCAATACGTTCCATAAAGGCCCAGGCTTCCCCCTGCGCCATGAAATAAAGGAACACGGTCGCCAGCCCCAGACCCACGAGTACATAAGGCAGGGGCTCACCTGCATCACTTGAACTGCTGTGCTCCTCGCCGTGAGAGACGGGCAACCAGGGTACAAACAGGAAATTAATCACAACAAGCAGACTGATGAGCGTGAACACGTACGCTTTCCCGCCTGAAGCCAGCAGACCGGGAATAAAATACAGCAAGGTTGCCGCCACACTTAAAATTACCACCAGGTAAATACCGAATTGCCGGTCCGGATTATGCGTGCCGCCGAATATGGCAAAAGCTACGGAGACTGCCATGCCCTCCCCTATGCCTGCAACCAGGCGCGCAAGTATCATGGCCTGATAGGAATCTGCCCGGATCGACAAAAGACTGCCTGCCAGCAGAACGACAAGTGCTGCAACGGCAAGCACACGCCAGTTTAATTTGTGGATCAAAAATGCCGTGATGCCCATGGATGCCGCCATGGTGATGATATCCGCCGACATGACCAGGCCGACCTGGCCCGGGCTCAGTTGCAGGGTGTCGGCAATCACGCCGACAATCCCCGGCAGTATGACGATTGTCAGGGCGCCGATGCTGCCGAGGTAATTTGCCGCCGTTAACGAGCGGATGCTGTTCAGGTCGATGGTTTTTGTTGTTGTCATGGAGAAATACTCCGGGTGAGTGATGCTGTCGATTTCTCAGTCTGTCACTCTCTCGAAGACAATCCTGCCATTCTGCATCACCAGCCACGGCTTTACCAGCGCTTCCAGGCTTTCCAGGGGGTCGGCATCGAGCAGGATCACGTCGCCCCATTTCCCCGCTTCAATACTGCCGGTCTGTTCGCCCAGTCCCATCGTCTCTGCGCCTGTCAAGGTGGCTCCCTGTATGATTTCCATGTGCGTCAGACCTCCCAGCGTGAACCCCTCCAGCTCCTGGAGATACACCTTGTCTATGGTCGGCAAATCCTTTGCGTTGGAATCCGTGCCGATCGCAAATTTTACCCCAAGCTCATGCATTCTCCTGAACCGTTCGACCATGCCTTCATAGGTATGGCCCAGGTGCTTCTCCAAGTAGGCGGCATCATACGTGTACTGACCCGCCAGTTCACGCAGGTGATAGCCGATGGTCGGGACCAGGTTGATATTATTTTTCACCATGTCCCGGTACACGTCATCATCACCGAACGGATAAAGGTGCTCCATACTGTCGACACCGGCGTCAACGGCTATTCGTCCGGAGGTATGATACAGGTCATGGGCGCCGCCCAGGTGCGCGGTAAGGCGTAGCTTCCAGGCATGTGCTTCCTCAACCGCGGCGCTGAGTTCCTCCAGTGTATACGGGGTCGTCGTCTTGATCAGGTCTGCTCCCAGCTTCGCCGCCTCGCGTACCCGTTTGCGGAATTCCCAGGGGCCGTCGGCCTCCACCGCCCATATCGGCGGTATCAGCGGCTGAAACTCCGTTGCATGCCCCCCTGTGGTGGTAATCAATGGACCCGACACATACAGCCTGGCGCCCCCGATAAGCCCGTCCCGCTGCGCCCGCTTGAGCGAGTAACCTACGTGGTAGCGGGAACCGACGTCACGGACTACGGTGACACCGATTTCCTGGTAGCGTTCCAGGAAGCGTTCAGAACGCAGAGCGTTAATCACATCGTCTTCCAGGTCCCGGGCGCCCGCCAGTTTGAAGGTAATATGCGCATGCAAGTCGAACAGCCCTGGCAATACCCATTTACCGTCAGCATTGATTTCCCTGGTATCCGCCGGCAAAGAGCCGGTTTCACCAAGAGAGACTATGTTACCTTCATTGATGAAAATACCGGGGTTTGGTCCTGGTTCCGCCCCGGTGCCGTCAATCAGCGTCCCTCCCGTTATCCAGTAGGGCGTTGCAACCGCGTTACATCCAAAAAGCAGCAATAATATATTTCCGGTAGTCAGCAGTAACTTTCGCAAAAATGGGTAAATCATTACCCGAACCTCTCTGTTCTCAATAAAACAGCAGCTAAAATGAACCATAAACGACATTGCCCGCCAGCACGGTGGCCTCCACCTCTATATCCTTGATAGTCTCAGCGGGCACGGTGAGGATGTCGTCCGACAAGACAACAAAATCAGCATACTTGCCGGGTTCTACAGACCCTTTAATATCTTCCTCAAAACTGACGTAAGCCGAATCGAGGGTGATGCCCCGGATGGCTTCTTCCCGCGTTAATCCCTGGTCCGGACCGAGTACTCCGCCCCACCCTGTTCCCCTGGTGACGGCAACATATATCTGCATTATCGGTTTTGAACGGACGGACACCGGCTTGTCCGCGCCAAGCGAAAGTTTTATGCCGTTGTCGA
>CAYOEQ010000034.1:0-18299 GCA_964402775.1 uncultured Enterobacteriaceae bacterium | reverse complement strand
GGCGCTGTTGATTATCTTCGTAAATTGGATGAAGTGGAGCTTCCTGTGTCCGGGCCGAAAGTATACCTGTCAGCAGAAACCCGGCGATGCCGGCCAGGGAAAGACAGATGGCGCCCGTTAGGATATTCTTACATCTCATGAACACAATGCCTCACGTAAACCACGAATTGATAATCAAAGGTACTCGCTGCACCCGAATGGGTCAACATATTTGAGTACGGTTTACCGCATTTACAATAATGGCAGGATAAAGGAACGGAGATGTCGTAGTGCTTGGTATTTCCTGCCACATCCTGGAAAAATTGTGACATTCAGGTTGTATTCAGGACAATATGGTCTACAATATCAATTAACAATACCTCCCACGCCTCTCGTAAGATCGGCGCACCACGGGAGGTTACTTATTTAGGGGGTATGGAAAATACGTTTTGATAAGCCCCCTGAGACGATTGATCAGCAGATCAATCGGCTTGTTCGGCGTGGCATGGAAGTCTCGGACCGTGACTACGCACACAATCGTCTCCAACACCTTAACTATTATCGCCTGCGCGGATACTGGATACCATTCGAGGCCGGTCCACTCGACGACAAGAATCATCATTTCCGTAAGGGAACAACCTTTGAACGAGTAGTGGACCTCTATGTTTTCGACAGGGAACTGAGGTTGCTGCTCTTGGACGCAGTTGAATGTATAGAGGTTTCAATGCGGTCCCAATGGGCGTACCATCTCTCACATGAATACGGGGCTCATAGAACATGACCCCAGCGCGATTTGTAAAGGAATTAACCGACCTGAATTTTGAGAATACGTTTAACCCGTATTCCGACAGGTGTGCTGTCCACGACCTGGACGACGCGCCGCGCTGCCGGTCACAGACCTTGCAGTCTATGCTTGAGACGGCAATAGAGCAGGAAATTGATTCCTTGTGGATTGGACGCGATCTTGGTTATCGCGGCGGCAGACGGACAGGGCTTGCCCTGACTGACGACGTGCATATTCAAACTCATGCCGAACGTTGGAATTTGTCGATTGAACGGCCAACGACAGGTGAAGCAATCGCTGAACAAACTGCGGCTGTCGTCTGGCGGGTTCTCTCACAGATTAAGGCGCCTGTTTTTCTCTGGAATGTCTTCCCGTTACATCCTCACGAACCAGGCAATCCTTTCAGTAATCGGTCTCATAATTCTTGCGAACGCAAGACCGGGGAAGAATTTCTCTCTGAGCTTATCCTGCTTTTGAAGCCCAGCCGGCTTGTTGCCATAGGAAACGATGCGGCGCAATCAGCGCGTCGTTTATGCAGTCAACCCAAAGTCATCCAGATAAGACACCCCAGCCATGGTGGGCAGACACGATTTTCAGCGCAAATGGATGAATTGTACGGCCTGCCTGGAAATAGTGTGCCGGAGATTAGGACATAAATATATGAACCAGGATGTGCCTTGGAACTGTATTACCTGAATAGTGGAAGGTTTCATCCTGGACGTGCTGCGCCACTACACGCCGGTTTCCAGTTACTACAAACTGATCAAGAAAATAGAAGATGCTCCAACGTTCGATACAAGACGATACAGAGCTTTTCAAGCAGTTTATGGACAACGATTCGTTCAGGAACTGGTTGCAAGAGACTGTTTTTAACCTCACCTATACCAAAGATGAGGCAGCTTAGACACCTTCGATCAAGTTCCACCCTCAGGCTGAATTACACCCCACCGTATCCTCCAGATCCGCCTCGTTGAAATCCAACGATCCACGTCCAAACTCAAAACAGAGGGCATACTCATTTAGGGTTACATCCATGCCATTGCCTTCGTGATATTATCTGAATGTCATGAATCAGGCGGTATTGGAAAACAAGCTCCTGCAGTTGGCTACCGGTCATCAACTGGCGGCCGCTCTGTACTTCGTTACGGTCAATAAAATTCCCGATTGCCTTAAGGAAGGCCCCCGAACGGCAGAAGACATAGCGGCTGCAGTCGGATTGCCGGCCGGGTCTGTTTACCGCCTGCTGCGGGCGATGACCACATCCGGGATATTCCGTTTGGAGGACGGCCGGTTCTCATTGACGGAAACAAGCGACCTGCTGCGTACGGACCATCCCCGGAGCCAGCGTTCCAAGATCCTGCTCGCTGCAAGCGACCTGGATGTATGGTCCAGGTTGGGCGAGGCCGTGGAACTGGAGGACGCCATACCCGATGTGAAAAAGGACTGGTACCTGGAATGGGGCAAAGACGAAGACCCCATCATGATTTTCGACAAGGCCATGCGCTCCTACTATTTTGATGCGCCGGCGCCTCTCCTGGGGGTTTATGATTTCGGCAGCATCAACACCCTGGTGGATATCGCGGGCGGTGATGGCGGTCACCTGGTTGAAATACTGAAGGCGCACCCGGACATGAAGGGTATTCTCTTCGAGCAACCTGAAACAGCGCGACGTGCGGAGGGCTATATCAGTGAAGCAGGGTTATCGGGAAGATGTATGTGTGTCGCCGGAGACTTCTTCAAGCCGGAATCCATACCTGGTAACGGTGACGCTTACATGATGCGAAACATCATGCATTGCTGGGCCGATGAGCCCTGCAGGCAAATTCTGACAAATATCGCTGCGCACATGCCGGATACTGCGCGTATCCTTGTCATGGAGCAGAAGCTCCCCTCAAGTGATGAACAATTGAATGACTGCGTGGAACACTGGGGCGTCACGCCGGCGTGGTGGGACATGTTGATGTTGTTATGGTTCGGGGGAGCGGAACGCACCGTAGAGGAATTCGAAACCCTGTACGCGTCTGCCGGCATGAAGCTGGCCAATGTTCTGGAGGGCAACCTGGGTACTGTTGTTTATGAAGGCGTCAAGGTTTAGCAATATTTTTACAAAGCAAGCGGCATATGATTACTGATATTGATGCGTTGATGGTCCGGCGCCAGGCCGGTTACAGCCTTCCCCAACCGTTCTATACCGACGCGGACGTTTACCGGTTGGACACCGGGCATGTCTTCAGCAAACTCTGGATGCTGGTCGGTCATGTTTCCCAGATCCCGGAACCGGGCGATTATTTCCTGGCTGAAATTGCCGGAGAATCCATATGCGTTGAACGCCGGGATAATGAGGACATCGGGGCTTTTTACGACGTGCGTCCTCACGCCTGTCATGTGCTGCTGTTCGAAGGCTTGATATTCATCTGTCTCGCCGGGGATTCTCCGCCTGATGTCGATTCCGCGCTGCAAAAAATGGCGCCTTTCGTGAAACCGCAAAATCTGGCAGGCGCCAGGGTCATTCACGAAACCATCCTGGCTACCGATGCAAACTGGAAACTGGTTGTCGAAAATTTCTGGGAATGTAATCACTGCGAACCTTCGCATCCTGAATTCATGACAGTGCATGACAGAAACTGGGTGCTGGCGATGGGCGCGGGCCTTGGCGCGTGCGTCTCGGAACAGGCTGAAATGGACTACCGGGAGGAATTCAAGGCATTTGAAGCGCGCGCTCAGTCGCTGGGGCATCCTGTCGGTTCAGCCTCGAAGCTGGGCCTGGCGTCAACGGAGTTCTGGCAGGTCCTGCGTTCTCCACTGGCGGAAGGTTGTTACTCGGAGACGCGGGACGGCAGAAAAGTGGGACCGTTGATGGGAGATCTCAATGGCTTTGACGGCGGAATGACCCACATCAGTTTCAACCCGCTGGCTTCACTCTGGTTGTGCAACGATCATGCCGTCACATTCAACTTTCGGCCGATGGGGCCCATGAGTACGGATGTGCATATGATGTGGCTGGTGGACGGGGACGCGGAACCGGACAGGGATTTCACCGCGGAGGATGTCGCGTGGATGTGGACGACGACGGGGCTTCAGGACAAGATCATCACCGAAAATAACCAGTCCGGCATAAACTCGAGTCGCTACCGGCCGGGGCCGTACTCACTGATGGAGCGGCAGCTCGAAGACTTTGTGCAATGGTACTTCGCACGGCTGCGAGAGCCCGGCGCCGGCTCCTGAACAATTTGAACAGCGAAAGGCAAGGGGAGGCACTGAAGATGGCCAAGATCAAGGCGGTGTTATTCGGCACCGGCAACATGGGCAGGTTGATAGCCGGATACCTGGTTGAGAAAGGCGTCGAGATCACCGGCGCCGTCAGTAAAACACATGTAGGACAGGACCTCGGCGACGTGACCCGGATCGGCCGTCCTGTGGGAGTCACGGTCAGTGAGGACCCGGAGGAAATGCTGGCAGGTACCGAAGCCGATATTGCCGTGTTGGCGACCTGCAGTTCGATGGCTGAACTGTATCCTGACGCCAGCTTGTGCCTGCAACGGGGTGTTAATGTGGTGACGATAACGGAAGGGGCATTTTATCCCTGGACCTATGACCCCGACATGGCCGCCGACCTGGACAACCTGGCAAAACAGCACGGCGTAACGCTGACGGCCACCGGGGTGCAGGACATATTCTGGATAAATTCCATCGCGCTCCTGACCGGCGCCTGCCACCGCCTGGACAGCGTCGAATTCGAAGGCACGGCCGATTTTGGGACTCTCGGACCTGCCGTATTGAACAACCTCCCGTTGGGACTGACACCGGAGCAGTTTCAGGAAATGGCTCCTCCGCCGGATGCAAAGCCGCCCGCATCGATCATCGGAATGGGGTTCGAGGCATTGATCAACAAATTGCGCCTGACCATCAACAAGGTCGATGGCGGGATAGAGCTTGTGCTGGCAGGGAACGACGTCGAATGCATCGGCCTGAACAAGGTAATCAGTGCGGGCCAGATAAGCGGTCTGCGGGAAATCATGACGATTGAAACCGCCGAAGGTCCCGTGTTCCGTGCAAGATTTGCCGCGAAAATATTTGAACCGGATGACCGGGAAAACTATACATGGAATATCAGGGGAGTTCCGGATATCCACCTGCAGCAGAATGATGTGCCCAGCGTGGAAATAACCTGTGCTTCAATCGTTAACCGCATCCCGGATGTCCTGAATGCAGAACCGGGATTTATAACTGCAGAGAAGCTTGACACTCCATTTTACCGGACGTCATCACTGGAGAATTATGTTGATTAACCCACCTTTTCGCGCCGAACACGTAGGCAGTTTACTCAGACCGAAGGCCCTCCTTGAGGCCAGGGAGCAGCTACAGGGAGATGTTTACAGTGAATACAAGGGAAGTCTTGCTATCAGTGAACTCAAGGATCTGGAGGATCAATGCATAACCGGGGTCATTAAAATGCAGGAAGACGTCGGCCTGCAGGGCATCACAGACGGCGAGTTTCGCCGCCGCTCCTGGTTCCAGGACTTTATGCTGGAAATGAACGGCGCATCGATCAGGTTCATCGAGGGAACATTCGTGGACGGCAAAGGGCATAAACTTCCCACACCAACTCCGCACTTTGATGAAAAACTCCAACCCCGTTCGGGAATTACCACTGAGGCGTTTACATTTCTGGCAGGCAAAACGAGCCGGACGGCAAAGGCAACCATACCCTCACCGAACATGGCTCACGTATTCGGCGGCAGGGCTGCCATCAGTGAAACCGCTTATCCGGACCTCGACGAATTCTGGGAGGATCTGGCGTTGGTATACCGGCAGGAACTGGTCCACCTGGCAGAACTCGGATGCCGCTATGTCCAGGTTGACGATTGCGCGTTCACGATGCTGCTGGATGATGATGTACGCGGCCGGCTGGAGGAGCGCGGCGATGACACGGAACAACTGTTGGACACGTATATCCGGGCCATCAACCTGGCCTTGCAGGACCGTCCGGAAGGGATGGTGATAGCAACACACCTCTGCCGCGGCAACAACCGGGGGCACTGGCTTGCTTCCGGAGGTTACGATGTTGTAGCGGAAAAACTGTTCAACCAGTTGCAGGTCGATGCCTTTTTCCTCGAATATGATTCGTCACGCGCCGGCACTTTTGAGCCGCTCCGCTTCATGCCGCGGGATAAAACCGTCGTATTGGGGCTGATTTCCTCCAAGGTCCCGGATCTCGAAAACAGCAACGAGGTCAAGCAACGAATTGAAGACGCGAGCAAATATGTTCCTGTTGAAAACCTCTGCCTGAGTCCGCAATGCGGATTCGCCAGCGTCTTTCAGGGCAACCCGGTCACCGATGAGCACCAGCGCGCCAAGCTGTCACTGATTGTCGATGTGGCAAACGATGTGTGGGGCGGCCTGGAGTAACTTACGATTACAAAGTAAATTCGTGGACAAGATCGCCTGTCAATGGGAAAAACCTGTCAGCGACGTTCTTCAGTTCGTTTGACGGATCGGCCTGGTACTCAAAAAAAGCATTCTCGACTTTCTTGCCGTGTCTTTGGACCGCTTCGATCGCGGGACGCAGTGCCGGGCGGCGGCTGATGACTACGGCAATATCATAACTGTCGTTCATGCCCTGCTCTAACATGTCCAGTGCCATCAGGACGTCAACCCCCTGGTCCAGGTACATGCCTCCCCGCACCTGCATCTCCGTCGCCCTGGTGCTGAAACCCTGATCGGCCATAAGGCTCAACAATTCACGCTGTGCCGTTTCCTTTTTCGGGTAGCACTGCCCCGGGTAAATCGCAAGCCAGGCAGACTTGCCGGTTACCGTGCGCTCGCCTGCGATGTGATCTACCAGGGCTGAATAATCAATCCTCCAGGGCATGCTCTGTCCCCTGAGTCCGTCCAGTAACCAGCCGACGTCGATGAAAGCGCTTACCCTGGGCTGAAGTATCTGTGTCGTCATGATCTGTCTCGTCCGCGTTACGATTTCAGGCTGGTACCGTTTCAGCAGGATTCGGCAAAACGCAGGATCGCCTGCGAGAGTTCGCTGTCCGAATCGAATAACGTGAATATGTTGGTGGTATGGTCTTCACCCTCTACGTCAAGATAATCGGCCCGCAAACCCTTATTTCTCCATGCCTCTGTAAACTCCTCCGATTGCCGGTGGAACTCGACCGACTCCTCCGCCCCCAGCGCGACGAGCAGTGGTGGTCCCGAAGCGGGAATATGAAACAGCGGGCTTTCATTGAATACCACATCGCCTGTCAGTTGCAGCTTGGCCTGCAGCCAGCAGTAGCGAAACGGTCGCAAATCAAACAATCCGCTGATCGGGACACCTCCCCGGATTACGTCAGCCGGCATTCCGTAATCCTCCCAATTGGTAACAGCCAGCATTCCCACCTGGTGGCCACCGGCAGAATGGCCGGTCACGAAAATACGTCCGGCATCACCGTTGATACTTTCTGCGTTTCGATAAGCCCATGCAACCGCAAGCCGGCTCGCGGCCGTGATGTCCGGAATGCCGACCTTCGGACACAATGCGTAGTCGCTGGAAATGCACGCAAACCCCAGGTCCGCCAAACCTTTAATACAGAAGTTGAACAGCTTGCGCGTCCCCAGTCGCCACCATCCACCGTGAATGAAAATAATGATCGGCGAGCCTTTTTCTCTGGCCGGGAATACATCGATCCGTTCCTCGTCACGGGCCCCAATGGGAATATCAAGTTGATGCTCAAGTGATTCAAGCGTCCGGGCACTCCTGTGTATAAACGTATCGAAATAGGGAATGATGTCCCACAGGTGATTCTCGATATCGAGTTGCGGATCAATCTGCGCTTGATCCATGAAGTTGTCGTAGGGGTTCACTATCTTGTCCTGTTATTCACTATTCGAATATTTCCGGGGCGGATGATTGCAGGCTTTCAATATACCACTTGTGGAAGTGCCAGAGCGTTGCTTCGCTATGTGAGGTCCTCCCCTGGACTGCAAAACCGGACCGTTTTCCTCTGTACATCTGCGTAATGCCCCAGAAATCCTCATCTATTACCAATTTGGCGCTTTGTTTGTAGGCTTCAAATTTTTCCGTGAAATCCGGCGCTTCTGCCGCTTCTTTGCTGACCCCAATTCCATAGCGTCCTGTTGTCCTGTTATGTGTCTGCGGATTTATCTGTGTGATAAACAAAAGATCCGGATTGAAGTACCAACTGAAATTGGGAAATACGATACCCCCCACCGCAGCATTCATATCGGACTCATCGAGGTTGCCGGGCAGGGCAAAACCTCCTGTCAGGGAGTAATCGTCGGGGTTCAGGATGTCCGAGTTGTCACCTGAGGGAAGACGAAACAGGCAAAATGCAGGCATATCGGTGTTCTCGATTATGGTCTTACCGGCCGGAACGGAATCGCCCAGTGAGTTTTCATGGATGGAATCCGTATGGTAGTTTTCCGCAAAGATATCCACTACACATTTCCAGTTCGCCTCAAGATCAAATTCCCCCATTTCGAAATAAACCATGTCATCCGTCTCATGACGCAGGAACTTCGGTTCCAGGTCAGCGAGTCGGGGGGCCAGCTCCGGTACGGGCCCGCGTTCCATGTTCACGAAGATAAAGCCTCGCCAGACTTCCAGGTGAAACTCATGAAGGCGCCAGTCCCCGGCTGAAAAATCTCTTGCATTTTCCATGAGCGGGGCGCCCCGAAGCGTGCCATCAAGATTGTATATCCAGTTATGGTAGCGACACCTGAGCAAATTGCAGTTACCACGATCATGGGCAACAGGAAAATTCCGGTGGACACACACATTGGATAACGCATGCAGTATATTGTCCCTGTCCCGTATTACCAGTACCGGCTCCTCACAAAAATCAACGGTGAAGTAATCGCCGGGTTTGCCGACCTCGCTGATATGACCGACGGGAATCCAGGACGATTTCAGCAAATGCTGCTTTTCCAGTTCAAAAACAGCGGGATCGCTGTAGAAGCGCGGAGGGATGGTCGTCGCAGAGTTATATTCGAGCAGGCAACCTTCCACTTCCTCTGCCCGAAATCGATTCGATACCTGCCTGGTGCTGACTGGGGTGGTAGACATTGAAAACCTCTTTATATGGTCATATTACAGGGCGCCTCTGAAGTGTATCATTTCACCTGAATGCCTCCAGATATTCGATGATGAGTTCCCGTTGTCTCGCGTTGCTCAAGCCAACAAACGCCATACGGTTGCCCGGCACCAGTTCGGCCGGTTTTTCCAGAAATTCGTTCATGTTCTCTGCAGTCCATATTTTGCCGTAAGCCTGCATCGCCCTGGAATAGGCAAAACCTTCAACAGAACCCGCCGCCCTGCCGAATACCTCTGCAAGGGGAGGACCGACAACAGACGGTTGGCCCGGTTCCACGGAGTGGCAGACGCCGCAACGAAGCCTGAACAGTTTTTCGCCTTCACTGTTGATTGCGCCCCTGGTTACTTTTGCGACGGCTGCATGCCTGTCCTCCTCGCCGCGCGTGGAACCGGGCATATCGCTGCTACAGCCAAATACGCAGCAGGCGGCCAGGACCAGCACGCCGCATATTCCGTTGCTACACCGGTAGCGCAGCATCCTTCTTCAGCGAACGGTCAATTGTAAGGAATAAATACCAGGAGAATGAATTGGCAATCAATACGATCCATCCCATCGAAGCGGCGCCAAAGTTCTCAATAATATATCCGCCGAGATACGGACCGACCGCACCGGTCAACAGGAAAGCTCCTGCAGTGATGGCGGCATCACGCCCGGATGGGTCCTGGTCTGCTGCATAGCCAAGGAAATAGGGCACAAGGAAGTACATGCCCACAACGTTGAATGCCGCTCCCAGGCGAAATGCAAGCGGGTGGTGCCAATGGGACATGGTATTGATCGCGACAATCAGGATAAGGATACCCAGGGTGAGCGGAAGCAAGCGTCCAAACCTGGCGCCGACCACCGTTGCCGACAAAGCGCCGAATACTGAAACCAGCGCTGCCATTCCAACCGCGTTGTGAATTTCTCCTTCACCCAGACCCGCCATGTCTCCCAGCAGGTAATAGAAAGACCACATGGCGCCGGCCCCGAGAGATACTATAAATACGGCAATAACCAGTGTTACGAGTTTCAGGGAGAAAATACCATGAGCGGGTAGCGCAGCGGGGGTTGAGCGGACTCGTCCCTGGTCAGCAGTGCCTGATAACAGGGGTATGAGCAGTGACAAAACGGCTATGCAGGCAAAAATCGTCGGAAAAACAATATATTCCAGGTTGAAATACCCGGCCGTTAGCGGCAGGGAAAAAACGGCCGCCGAACAAAACAGGATGGCGGCGATGTTTATTATACCGTAGGCCCTGTCGGGTTCCCTGAAGTTTGCCAGTGAAGCGCTGGCGGCAGCAAGCATTGCCCCCTCGCCAAAACCGGTAATCGGACGTGAAATCAACAGTAAATCGTAATCCTGGATTGTCATCGACCAGGCCGCACCGGAAAGTGTGACAACGGCGCCGATAGTTGCAATCCGGAGTAATGACAGTTTGTCGAGCAGTTTACCGAACAGGGCGGCGCTCAAAGCGATTGTAGTCATCTCCACCGACGCTACAAGGCCTCCTGCGGCTTCTCCTGCATCATATCGAACCATTACTTCATGTATGAGGGAAGGTTGCAGCCACCAGGCGATATTGGCAATACAATAGGCTGCTGCGCTACCGACGAGGACTCTGCCCTGAAGTGTGACTGGCGCCATAAACTGTCTCTTGTCTCCGGTTAACGGCAAAATGACATCATAGCCTATACCACTGTTACATTCCTGTCTGTCACACTCGAATGTTACGCGATCATTTGATTGGATAGAGGGCTCCAGGCTATGTGCTATGATGCTGAAGATCGCGAAGGTATCAGTATCTGCCGGCGCCGCGACCCAGCGTCCGGGCGCAAGATATTCAGGAGGGCGAATCATGGCTAAATCAGAAACAGAGTCCGGACCACATGGTGGCCGGGAAGGGGTAAGCCGCAGAAGCGTGTTAGGTGGTATGGCGGCCATTGGAGGCGCTGTCGCCACGGGATCCGCGCTGCAGGGGTGCACGGACGGCGGGGATGCGGAAACACCGGACGTCATTGTGATCGGTGCAGGATTTGCCGGTTGCGTCAGCGCGCGGGACCTGGCTCACCGGGGCTACAAGGTCACATTGCTCGAGGCGCAGGGGCGGCTTGGCGGTCGGGCCTTTACCTCGGAATTCGCCGGAAAGGTTTACGAGGCCGGCGCGCTGATGCTGTCCTGGAAGGAACCGTTCATGTGGACAGAGGTGATGCGCTACGGACTCGAAATAGAACCCATAGTCGGTGTCCTCGCTCCGGAAGTGTGTTACTGGATCACTGACGGCAAGGCGATGAGCGCACCGGCCGAGGAATTCTACGAGATATTCGTACCGCCAATATTTAAGTTCTTCGAGGATGTCGGGACGGTATTTCCGTATCCTTATGCTCCTTTGACAAACAGGGAAGCCGTGGAGAAACTCGACAGGCTTTCTGTCATGGACCGGGTCAAGACGTTGCCTACCCAGCAGGAGCGTGATTTCGCAGACAACTGGGCATCAGCTCCATTGGGCCGTGCCGGGACCGATGTCGGGCTTGCCTCATCGATGGCGCTGACCAGCGCTTTCGGCGGTGTCCAGGCATCATTGGAAGGGGCCAGTTATCGCTTGAAGAAGGGAACGAGTCACCTGGTGGAGAAGATCGTTGAAGATGGAGGATTTGAGTACCGTCTACAGTCTCCCGTTTCCTCCATTGATCAATCCGGTACGGGAGTCACAGTTACCATTGAAAGCGGCGAGACTTTCACCGCCTCTGCCGTCGTATTGGCGACACCGGTCAATACCTATGAAAACATTGATTTTACGCCACCCCTGAGCCCGGAAAAATTGACCGTGTCAAAGGGGAAGATGGCAGGCGGGAAAGGCGCACATATCAACGCGAGATTGAAAGGTAAAATGCCGCCTCTACTGGCTGTTGCTCCCAGTCACATGCCGCTGCACCTGCTGCTGACAACAGACATCCTTGAAGACAGTGTGATAGTCGATGGCTACGGGCCGGATGCGAGCCTGTTTGACGGGGGAGACCCGGAAGCGGTTCAGGAGGTCATCCGCCAGTGGCTACCGGATGCCGAAGTGATGGAGACGGTTTCATACAGGTGGGACCTGGATCCTTTCTCACAAGGCACCTGGTGTGGCTTCGGCCCGGGTGTCCTGAGCAAATATTATGAAGCCCTTCGTGAACCGGAAGGCAACGTATATTTTGCCAGCGGTGACAGCGCAACAGCGTTCAGAGGCTTTATGGAAGGAGCTATCGAGTCGGGCGTACGGGTTGCCCGGGACGTCCACAATGCGCTGAACTCCCGGAAGCAAAGCCTCGGACAAAACAGTTAATTGCGGATAACGGAGGATGTTCCATGAGTCAAATTGATCCGGGTTCGCTGCAGGTAATCCCGGAAACAGGGCCGTCAAAAAACGGGGATCAACAACAGGATGTTTCAAGCGGCAAGAATTTCCGTTTTTTCGACAACAGGCAAAAATACCTGCTCTTTGTAAACACCTGCAGCGAGAAAGAGATCATTGCGAAACGGGTGGGCATGGAACTGGCGAATATCCGGCCGACGCCTCCCGCGTTACGCATTTTTGATGCCGGCATGGGAGATGGTTCGGTTCTCACCCGGGTCATGCGCGAGACACACCGCCGTTTCCCGACCATTCCGCTCTACATTGCATCGAAGGAAATCAGCCTCGAGGACGTCAGGCTGTCCCTGTCAAAGATGTCCGACCGTTTTTTTGAGCATCCCTCAACGGTCCTGGTGCTCACGAACATGTATTACTCGGAGGCGCCATGGATGTCCCCGAAGAAGGTTGAAGCCGCCCAATCCATGGTATGGAAGGAGGTTGCGCTTGCAGGGACGTCCGCACACGAGTTCGACGAGCAACTGGATGACCTTGACGGTTTTCTCGCCCATAACTGGCAGGCTTCGCACAGCCCGGTAACGGGCAACCCTGTCTATGAGCGGCCTGTGGTGCTGGTGATCTACAGGGAAGATTACCGGTTTCTCCTGGACGATGTCATTCCCCGGCAAGGTAAGGTCAGGGCCGAATACGACCTGGTGATTGCATCACAACCCTACCGGTTGAGAGTGTCAGATGAATTCAAGGCCGCTAAAGTATTGAGCCCGCTGGTCCAGGCCCTGGGCCGGGGCGGCCGGCTGCTCGGCATTCATTCCTGCGGCAATGACCCGGGCCTGGAAATCATCAGGGAAGTGTGGCCCGACGAAGACCCCTACAAGAGCGACAGGCATCAATTACTGCGTGCGTTGAAACACGAGTTGGGCAAGGAAGCGAAGAAATTCAATTTCAATGCCTATTCGAACGCACGCTCAATTTTCAGGTATGACATGCATACCCTGCCTACGGAGATATCGGCCAGTATCGGGACTTCCACCTTGTTTGCGGCCTGGAACTCAGCCGTGTACGTCGCCCAGATAGAAGACGAACGGTTGACTGAGGCAATCACGGACAACAGGTATCTTCTTGCGACCGACAAGATATTAAAGAAACACGGCGGCCTCTGGTTTTACGACGAATCTTTTGCGGTGTCGCGTAAAAAAGAACTCAGCAAGCTCTGAATTAAAAGGGGACTGGTCTCTTATAAGTTATGTGCGGAATAGTCGGATTATTCAGTAAATCACCGGTCATCGAAGAACGTCTGGGCGAGTTGTTGGCGCGCATGCTCATCGAGATGACGGAGCGGGGTCCCGACAGTACCGGTGTCGCCGTTTACCGTGATCGCGCGCCCGGATCAATGACCAAGATAACCCTGCTCAGCAGGGAGGGTGAGTTCGACTGGCAGGCGATGAATGATGAGATTTCCCGGGTTTTCCCGGGCTCCGGCAGCTTGAAGCCCACGGAAAACCATGCCGTTGCGACCATTGACGCACCGGCGAGCCGGTTTCGGGAATGGGTTGCCCGGGAACACCCGGACCTGTATATCAACAGCACCGGCGCCAGTATGGAGATCTACAAGGAAAAAGGCCTGCCGTCTGATGTAGTAGACCGCTTCGGGGTCTCCGGTATGCAGGGCACCCACGCTTTGGGGCATACGCGCATGGCGACGGAGAGCAGGGTTACCACTGAACATTCACATCCTTTTTCCACGGGCGAGGATTTATGCCTGGTCCATAACGGTTCCCTTTCCAACCATAATCGCTTGCGCGAGTTCCTGGTAAAACAGGGCATGGTTTTCTACACGGACAATGACAGCGAGGTAGCGGCGGGCTACCTGACCTGGCAATTACGGGAAGGCATGTCCCTGGATGAAGCCCTGCAGGCGGCGCTGCTGGACCTGGACGGTTTTTATACGTTCGCCATAGGCACCAGGGACGGTTTTGCCGTACTGCGCGACCCTATTGCCTGCAAACCCGCAGTGATGGCGGAAACCGGCGACTGGGTGGCGATGGCGTCCGAATACCGGGCCATAGCCGTATTGCCGGGCGCCGACCAGGCCGAATGCTGGGAACCGGAACCGGCGACGGTCTACAGTTGGAGCCACTGAAACAGATGCGCGTGTTTAACCTGGATGAGGTCAGTTTAAGGGAACTGAACCAGGCATTACACGATTGTAACGGCAGTGATGAGGCTTCCGCCTGGACGGTGACGAACACAAAGGGAAAACATGCCGTCGCCGCGGGTATTGACGCTCCACTTGAAGTCACGGTTAACGGCCACGTAGGATATTATTGCGCCGGCATGAACAAACAGGGGCAGGTCACGATCCGGGGGAATGCCGGACCCGGTGTCGCGGAGAACATGATGTCGGGACTGGTGCGGGTGACGGGCAATGCTTCACAGTATGCCGGCGCCAGCGCTCACGGCGGACTGCTGGTTATCGAGGGCGATGCCGGTTCCCGCTGCGGCATCTCCATGAAGGGCGTGGATATTGTCGTCAGGGGTTCCATCGGGCACATGGGCGCATTCATGGCGCAGAAAGGACGCATGGTGATCTGTGGTGATGCCGGAACGGCCCTGGGTGATTCGCTGTATGAGGCGCGTATCTACGTAAAGGGAAAAGTTGCCGGCCTGGGTGCGGACTGTGTGGAGAAACCGATGGCGGAAGAGCACGAACGGGAAGTCGAACAGTTGCTGGAACAAGCCGGCATCAGCCGCGTGGATGCAGCCGGTTTCCGGCGTTACGGTTCCGCCCGCAAGCTGTATCATTTCAACGTGGATAACGTGGATGCGTATTGATGCCTGAAAAAGATATAACGGAATGGTTGCGCGAATCGGCCACGTTCCCGCGTTCGGTCATCGCCGATATCCAGCGCGCGGCGCGCACCGGCATATACGATATTCGCGGTTTCGGCGCAAAACGCGCACTGCCGACGTTCGACGACTTGGTGTTTCTCGGCGCCAGCATGACGCGTTATCCCCTGGAAGGCTACCGTGAACGTTGCGACACCAACGTGACGCTGGGCACGCGTTATGCGAAGAAGCCGCTGGAGTTAAAAATACCCGTTACGATTGCCGGCATGAGTTTCGGCGCATTGTCGGCGCCGGCAAAGGAAGCATTGGGCCGTGGCGCAACCGAAGTGGGCACCAGCACTACTACCGGAGACGGCGGCATGACACAGGAAGAGCGTGAACACTCCGAACTGCTGGTTTACCAGTTGCTGCCATCCCGCTACGGGATGAACCCGGATGACCTGCGCCGGGCGGATGCCATTGAAGTGGTGGTGGGCCAGGGCGCCAAACCGGGGGGAGGCGGCATGCTGCTGGGCCAGAAGATCAGCGCCCGGGTTGCGGAGATGCGCGACCTGCCGGAAGGGATCGACCAGCGCAGCGCCAGCCGCCACCCGGACTGGACCGGGCCTGACGACCTGGCGATCAAGATCCGGGAACTGCGGGAGATTACCGATTGGGAAAAACCCGTTTACATCAAGATAGGGGCTTCCCGGACTTATTTCGATACCATGCTCGCGGTCAAGGCCGGGGCGGACGTCATCGTCGTTGACGGAATGCAGGGCGGCACCGCGGCAACCCAGGAGGTCTTTATCGAACACGTGGGCATCCCCACCCTGCCGGCGGTAAGATTGGCCGTGGAAGCCCTGAAGGAAATGGACATGCACCGCAAAGTCCAGTTGATCGTGTCCGGGGGGATACGCAGCGGCGCCGACGTGGCCAAGGCGCTGGCGCTGGGCGCCGATGCGGTTTCCATCGGGGTGGCGGCCCTGATTGCCCTGGGCGACAACAGCCCTGAATTTGAAGAGGAGTACCGCAGGCTGGGCACGTCCGCCGGCTTTTATGATGACTACCAGGATGGTCGCGACCCGACTGGAATTTCCACCCAGAGCGATGAACTCGCGGCCCGGTTCGACCCGGTCAAGGGAGGCAGGCGTCTCGCCAATTATCTCCGGGTATTGACGCTGGAGACCCAGACCCTGGCGCGCGCCTGCGGCAAGAACCACGTGCACAACATGGAACCGGAGGACCTGGCGGCATTGACTATTGAGGCGGCTGCCATGGCCAAAGTACCGCTTGCCGGCACTGACTGGGTTCCTGGTGAAGACAGACCAAAAAAGTAAATGAGGAGAAAACCATCATGACAACCGATCTGGCGCAAGTTGCAAAAGAGAGAGACATCAAATATTTCCTGATCAGTTTCGTCGACCTGTTCGGCACGTTGAGATCGAAACTGGTCCCGGCGCGCGCAATAGCGGATATGCAGGCGGAAGGCGCAGGTTTCGCCGGGTTCGCCGCGTGGCTGGATATGACCCCTGCTGACCCCGACATGTTCGGCATACCGGACCCGGACAGTCTGATCCAGTTACCCTGGAACCGGGAGGTCGGCTGGCTGGCCTCCGACCTGTGGATGAACGGCAAGGAAGTGGAAGCCTCGCCGCGTATCGTCCTGAAACGGCAACTGGCGCAGGCGGAACAGGCGGGTTACCGGATGAAAACAGGCGTTGAATGTGAATACTTCCTCATTAACCAGGAAGGCACGGCCATCTCCGACCCGGCCGATATACAGAGCAAGCCCTGTTATGATCAACAGGCCCTGATGCGCCGCTATCCCGTCATTAAAGACATCTGCGACTGTATGCTGGAACTGGGCTGGGGGCCGTACCAGAACGACCACGAAGACGCAAACGGCCAGTTCGAAATGAACTGGGATTATGCCGATGCCCTGACTACGGCCGACCGGCATGTGTTTTTCAAGTACATGGTGAAGACCATTGCGGAGCAGCACGGCTACCGGGCCACGTTCATGCCGAAACCCTTTGCCGAGTTGACCGGCAACGGCTGCCATACCCATGTTTCCCTGTGGGATGCAACAGGCCGGACAAACCTGTTCCTGGATGACGGCGATGAAATGGGCCTGTCCGCGCTTGCATATCATTTCCTTGGCGGCATCATGCATAATGCCACTGCGCTTTGCGCACTGTTCAACCCTACCGTAAACAGCTACAAGCGGATCGATGCGCCGCGCACCCTGTCAGGCGCGTCCTGGTCGCCGAGTTCGGTCACCTACACCGGCAATAATCGCACACACATGATCCGGATTCCGGATGCAGGCCGGTTCGAACTGCGCCTCATGGATGGCTCCACCAATCCGTACCTGTCCCAGGCCGGCATTCTCAACGCCGGGCTGGATGGTATGAAGAACGAACGCGATCCGGGGAAACCCCTGCATATCGACATGTACGCGGAAGGGCACAAGGTGAAATCCGCACGCAAGTTACCGGCAACACTGCTGGATGCGTTGCGCCTGCTGGAAAAGAGCAGGATATTGCGCGCCGGGCTGGGCGATGAGTTTGTGGATTCCTACATCAAGCTGAAAATGCAGGAATGGGGGGAGTACACCTCGCACCTCAGTGACTGGGAACGCAGGAATACCCTGGATTGCTGAATCCGGACAGCCCCCTACCCCGCATAACGCGCCAGGGTAGCATCCAGGTCCGCTTCCCCGAAATCCGGCGTCACCACTGCCTTGCCTATCTCCTCCAGCAACACCAGGTGCAGGCGTCCGTGGCGCGCCTTCTTGTCCACGGCCATGAGCTCCCTGAGTTGATCCCGGCTGATCGTGTCCGGGAGACTGACGGGCAGTCCCGCTTTTTCCAGCAATGAATTCACCCGCAGCGCGTCGCTCTCCCTGAACCCCGTCGTCCTTATCGAGAGATGGGCCGCCATGGACATGCCCGCGGCTACCGCCTCGCCGTGCAGCCAGGTCTCGTAATTCAGGGCCGTCTCTATGGCATGGCCGAAGGTATGCCCCAGGTTGAGGATGGCGCGCAAACCGGATTCCCGTTCATCCCGGGCCACGATCCCTGCCTTGTTGCGGCATGAAACCTCGATCGCATGAGCCAGGCAAGCAGCATCCCGTCGCAGCAGGCCTTCCATATTGTCCTCCAGCCAGCAGAAGAATTCGTTGTCATTGATCAGCCCGTACTTGATGACTTCGGCAACCCCGGCGCGAAACTCACGCGCCGGCAGGGATTCGAGCACGTCCGTATCGCTGAT
>CAYOEQ010000033.1:16487-18917 GCA_964402775.1 uncultured Enterobacteriaceae bacterium | reverse complement strand
CCAGCGATTTGATCTTCCTGGTCAGGGTGTTCCGGCCCCAGCCCAGGAGTCTGGCGGCTTCACTGCGGCGGCCTCCGGTCTGTTGCAGGGCCTCTTCAATCAGGATTCGTTCGAATTCGGGGAGGACGTTGCCCAATAACCCGGTCTCGCCCCTGAGCAGGTTTGATTTGACCCAGTGGCGCAGCGTGCTTTCCCAGTCTTCAGCAGCCTCTACGGACAGGTTCGCGTTTTTCAGTTCCGGTGGCAGGTCATCCATGTGAATCTCCTTGCCGGGGGCCATGACCGTTATCCAGCGACAGAAATTTTCCAGTTGTCTTACGTTGCCCGGCCAGTCCAGGCTGTTCAGGAATTCCCGGGTTTCCGGCAGCACCAGTTTGGTTTCAATGCCCAGTTCCGCGGACGAACGCCGTAAAAAATGCTCCGTCAATACCGGGATATCCTCCCGCCTGTCGCGCAGCGCGGGAACATGCACCCGGATAACGTTCAGGCGATGAAACAGGTCCTCGCGGAATGTACCCCGGGTGACCCGTTCCTCCAGGTCCTGGTTGGTCGCTGCAATCACCCTGACGTCCGCCTCAAGCGGCAGGTGCCCACCGACCCGGTAAAAGGTCCCGGTTGAGAGCACGCGCAACAGGCGCGATTGCAGGTCTGCGGGCATATCACCGATTTCATCGAGGAACAAGGTGCCGCCGCTCGCCTGTTCGAAGCGTCCCTGGCGTTGTGACGTGGCGCCGGTGAACGCGCCTTTCTCATGTCCGAACAGTTCGGATTCAAGCAAGTCCCGGGGGATGGCGGCCACGTTGATGGCGATGAAGCGCTGTTGTGAGCGCGGGCTGTGGCGGTGCAGCGCCTGCGCTACCAGTTCCTTGCCGACGCCGGATTCACCGGTAACCAGGACGGTAAGGTTGGAACCCGACAACCTGCCGATGGCGCGAAATACTTCCTGCATGGCCACGGCAGAGCCGATGATTTCGTCGGTTGTAATGTCCTGCGCCGTTGCCGCCTCCAGTTCCGCAGGATGACGCTGTATCGCCCGTTTTACCAGGCCCAGCAACTCATCTATATCAAACGGTTTGGACAGGTATTCGTAAGCCCCTCCCTGGAATGACGAAACCACCCGGTCAAGGTCCGGGAAAGCGGTCATGATGATGACGGGCACATCGGGACTTTTAAGCTTGATCTCCTCCAGCAGGGCCAGGCCGTCCAGGCCCGGCATTCTGATATCGGAGATGATGACGTCCGGCTTGTCCCCCTCCAGGCGCTGCAGCAGGTCCCGGGCGTTCTCAAAGCACACCGGCTCCAGCCGTTCCTTGACCAGGGCGCGCTCCAGTACCCACCTTATGGATTTGTCATCATCAACAATCCAGACTCTGTTGTTGCCCGTCATTTCATTCCACCGGAAGAAGAAGCCTGAAATGGGTTCTGTCGTCGATTCTTTCGTATTGGATCATGCCGTTATGGGACTGGATCAACGATTGGGAAATGGACAAGCCCAGGCCGGAACCACCCACGCGGCCCGTCACCATGGGATAAAATATATGCTCCTCGATCTCCGGGGGAACGCCGGGACCGTTGTCAATCACGTCGATCTGGACGGCCAGCTTGTGATTCCGGTTTCGAATCGTACAGCGGCGTTTTATCCGGGTACGGAGCAGGACTTCTCCGGTTTCATCGACCGCCTGCAGGGCATTCCTGCAGATATTCAACAGCGCCTGGATCAACTGCTCACGGTCAGCCCGAAGCGCAGGCAGGCTGGGATCATAATCACGCCTGATTTTGATATCAACTACCGCCTCCGCCTCTACAATGCGGCAGGTATGTTCCAGCACACTATGGATGTTCACCTGGCGCGGGCGGTTTCTTTTCACCGGCGCCAACATGCGGTCAATCAGGTTATGCAGCCGGTCTGCTTCATCAATGATTATCCTTGTGTATTCCACCAGGCTCGAACCATTCAACTCCCGCTCCAGGAGTTGCGCCGCGCCGCGCAGCCCACCGAGTGGATTTTTAATTTCATGAGCTATGCCGCTCAACGATTTACGCGCAGCGTCGTGCATGTAAGAGAGGTTATTCTCCCGCAACGCGCGTACACGGGAGTCGGCATTGATGAGTTCAAGAACCACTTCCTTACATGTCTCGCCTTCGATCACAGGGGTCACGATACAATCCACGCACACGGTCTTTGCATCGGGAAAGTCCAGGTCGATGCCCCATTCCATGCGGGGCTGCCTGGTCGCAAGGGTACGTTCTATATTTTCCAGCAGTTTGTGCGATGCAGCCAGAATTTCATGTGCGCCGTGACCGCACATCTTTGCGCGGCTGATAAAAAACAGGTTTTCTCCCGCATTGTTGATATCCGAGAGTCGAAGCCGGCCATCGAATACCAGCACGGCTGTGTAAAGATTGTCCAGCAGCCCGTGTGTACTCATA
>CAYOEQ010000033.1:0-16387 GCA_964402775.1 uncultured Enterobacteriaceae bacterium | reverse complement strand
ATCGAATACCAGCACGGCTGTGTAAAGATTGTCCAGCAGCCCGTGTGTACTCATATATATAAGTTATCCGCAGATTACGCAGATTAACGCAGATTTAAAAGAGTACTAAATCACCGGACCAGCACAACCGCATACTTTTGAATCCAGACCCAAATTCTCTTGAAGCATATATCCTTATCTGCGTAATCTGCGGATAAATCTTCTGCTGAAAAGGGGGACAAGTTAAACCTGTCCCCCAAAGCAGGCAGAATGTTACAGACTGTAGTACATATCAAGTTCGACCGGATGCGTGGTCATGCGGAAACGGTTTACCTCGTTCATCTTCAACTCGATATAACCGTCAATCATGTCATCGGAAAAGACTCCACCGGCCGTCAGGAAGTCACGATCCTGGTCCAAGGCCTCAAGGGCCTGGTCCAGCGATGAGCACACGGTGGGAATCTCTTTTTCCTCCTCGATTGTCAGGTCATACAGGTCTTTTTCCAGGGGTTCGCCCGGATCCAGCCTGTTCTGTATCCCGTCCAGTCCCGCCATCATCATTGCGGCAAACATGAAGTACGGGTTGCCGCAGGAATCCGGGAACCTGATCTCGACGCGCCTTGCCCGGGGGTCAGCAACCCATGGAATGCGGCACGATGCCGAACGGTTGCGTGCGGAGTAGGCGAGAAGTACCGGGGCTTCGAAGCCGGGCACCAGGCGCTTGTAGCTGTTGGTGCCGGAGTTGGTGAACGCATTGAGCGCCCGGGCATGCTTGAAAATACCCGCGATATAATGCAGGGCCAGGTCGGACAGGCCACCGTACTTGTCGCCGGTAAACAGGTTCTGGCCGTCCTTGCCCAGGGACTGGTGGACGTGCATGCCATTGCCGTTATCACCTACCAGGGGTTTCGGCATGAAGGTCACTGTCTTGCCGTAGCCCTGGGCAACGTTCATCGCGCAGTATTTCAGGGTGAGCAGTTCGTCCGCCTTGGTTACCAGTGATTTGAATTTGGTGCCGATTTCCGCCTGGCCGCCGGTTGCGACTTCATGGTGATGCACCTCAACCGTCTGCCCCATATCCTGCAGCGCCATACAGATGGCGGTACGCACGTTCTGCAGTGAATCCACGGGCGGCACCGGGAAGTAGCCGCCTTTAACACCGGGGCGGTGACCCTGGTTCGGGCTGTCCATCAGTTTGTCGCTGTTCCAGTGGCCTTCCTCGGAGTCAATTTCGTAAAACGCGCTGTTGAGATTGTCGCCCCAGCGGGCTTCATCAAAAATGAAAAACTCGGGTTCGGGGCCGAAATAGGCAACGTCGGCGATGCCGGTCGATTGCAGGTAGGCCTCGGCGCGTTTTGCCAGGGAACGCGGGCAGCGTTCATAGCCCTGCATGGTGGTCGGCTCCAGGACGTCACAACGCAGGTCCAGGGTCGATTCATCATAAAACGGATCGATCACTGCCGTTTCCGTATCGGGCATCAACAACATGTCCGACTCGTCGATCCCCTTCCAGCCGGAAATGGACGAACCGTCAAACATCTTGCCGTTTTCAAAAAACTCGTCTGTGATGGTATTAACCGGCACGGTGACATGCTGTTCCTTGCCCCGCGTATCACAGAACCGCAGGTCGACAAAACGTACCTCATTCTCTTCGATTAATCCATATACCTTCTCTTTGGACATTGCTTCTCTCCTCGAACATATTTACATTTGACTGAAAGATGTTACCGGTTTCCCCTCACTGCCGATCGCGTCAACCGGTATCGAACATAATTATACTGCACTATTTATGCCACCCTGGGAACTCAAAAAATGTTTCCTTACTTTCAACAGGTTAGCTGTAGACTGCCCCAATTATTACCAGGAATGTGCACCAATATAGCACACACTTTTTTATTATGCACCATTTTTGTGCAGATACAGGTACCTGTGATACACGGGGTCAGAGTTTTTACTCTGACCCCGTATTTTTTGTGCATTTTTCAGCTGACAATCCGTTCTCCCACCATCAACTGTTCCACCGTCTCGCGCGCACGGATAACGTGTTCACGTTCCCCGTCCACCAGCAGTTCCACCGCCCTGGGCCTGCTGTTGTAATTGGAGCTCATGGAAAACCCGTAGGCGCCGCAGGACAGGACGGCCAGCAGGTCGTTCGGTGCCAGGGAAAGCCGCCGTTGCAGGCCCAGGTAATCGCCGGTCTCGCACACCGGGCCGACCACGTCGTAGTCCACTGCCGCACCGTCCCCGCGCTCGCTGACCGGGATGATGTCATGCCGGGCCTGGTACAGGGACGGCCTCAATAGATCATTCATGGATGCGTCCACGACCGCAAAGCGCCGGGTATTATTCGACTTCAGGTACTCGACCCGGGTGAGCAGCACGCCGGCATTGCCGACTATCGAACGGCCCGGCTCAAGGATGATGCCGTAACGTTCGGGAACAAGGTCCGAAACGGTCCCGGCAAATCCCGCGATGTCGGGCGCCTGTTCGTCACCGTAACTGATGCCCAGGCCGCCGCCGATATCGATGTGGCTGAGGGTGATCCCGGTTTGTTCCAGGCGTTCCAGTAACGAGAGCAGTTTGTTTACCGCGTCGATATAGGGTCCGATTGACGTAATCTGTGAACCGATGTGGCAATCGATCCCGGTGGCGGCAATATTGTCCAGGCCGCCGGCCAGCCGGTACAGGTCCAAAGCCTGCCCGGCATCGACGCCGAACTTGTTTTCCTTCAATCCCGTGGCGATATACGGGTGGGTGTCGGGGTCGATATCCGGGTTCACGCGGATCGACACGGGCGCGCGGGCGGACATATCCCCGGCAATCCGGTTGATACGCAGCAACTCCGCCTCCGATTCCACGTTGAAACAGCGGATGCCGGCTTCCAGGGCGCGCCGGATTTCATCGGCGCGCTTGCCGACCCCGGAAAACACCACCTTGCCCGGGTCGCCCCCGGCAACCAGCACCCGCTCCAGTTCCCCGCCCGACACGATGTCGAAACCCGAACCCAGCCGGGCCAGCAGATCGAGGATGGCCAGGTTGCCGTTTGCCTTTACGGAGTAGCAGACCAGGGTATCCCGGCCGCGGAACGCGTCCGCGTAGGCGCGCCAGTTGGCCTCGATCGCCGCCCGCGAATAGACGTAGGCAGGCGTACCCTGGCGCCCGGCGAGCGCCTCCAGGGAAACGTCCTCCGCGTACAGCGAGCCGTTGTTATACGAGAAAGCTTCCATGTACGTAGTGCAGGTCTGCCGCGCCTGCTTCATCGTCAGGCAGGTACAGGTCGCCCTTCTGGCCGCACCCGAAGAAGATGAGCGCCGGCAGCAGGATCAGCAACATGCGGGTTTTTGCAATAATACGACGTGAATACATCAGGTATCTCCGGTCGGTTGGCGGCTGGTATCAGGCTTGCGATCTTCCGGAATGCGGCCGTGAATGTCAATCCGGGTATGCTGGATATGCAGGGGTCAGAGTAGAAATTCGCAGAATTTTTACTCTGACCCCTCGATATCACCCCATAAATTAAAGAGTACTTGATCGATTCGCCGATTAGGATGAAAATGTCACACCCCATCGTTGACAAACAGAAACATCAAAGGTAACACCCGATATGAACAACAGCATAATCCACGTAACTGATTCCAGTTTTGAAGAAGATGTATTAAAATCGGAAGCGCCGGTAATGGTGGACTACTGGGCGGAGTGGTGCGGCCCATGCAAGATGATTGCGCCAATCCTGGATGAAATTGCCGAGGAGTATACGGACAACCTGACGGTTGCTAAAATCAATATTGACGAAAACCCCCGGACACCGCAGCAATATGCTGTGCGCGGCATACCCACGTTGATGATATTCAAGGATGGTGAAGTCATCGGCACAAAGGTGGGAGCGGTATCGAAACTGCAGTTATCCGCCTTCATAGACAGCACAATTTAAGATCCGGAAATAAAATACTGGACGTTTACAAAATTACATGCTAATTTAGATTTAACCTTTCGTACCATCCCTCTAACTTAACTCGGGCCTGACGCGCATTCCAACCACTCGGCATGTGCCTTGCGGCCGACCAATACAACATATTTATTACGTAGCCAATGAATCTCACAGAATTAAAGCAGCAACCTGCATCAGAACTTGTCCTCATATCCGAATCTCTCGGCCTCGACGGCCTGGCCCGCTCGAGAAAACAGGACGTCATCTTTGAAATCCTCAAGGCCCATGCCAGGAAGGGCGAAGACATCTACGGCAGCGGCGTACTGGAGATTCTCCAGGACGGATTCGGATTTCTGCGTTCCGCAGACAGTTCCTACCTGGCCGGCCCCGATGATATCTACGTCTCTCCCAGCCAGATAAGACGCTTTAACCTGCGCACCGGCGACAATATCTCCGGCAAGATCAGGCCCCCCAAGGAAGGCGAGCGCTACTTCGCGCTGCTCAAAGTCAACGAGATCAACTTTGAATCTCCGGAAAAGGCGCGCAACAAGATCATCTTCGAGAACCTGACGCCGCTGTTCGCGCAGCAACGCCTGAAGCTGGAGGTGGGTAACGGCAGCACCGAGGACCTGACCCCCAGGATCATCGACCTGGTGGCGCCCATCGGTAAAGGCCAGCGCGGTCTCATCGTATCGCCGCCCAAGGCCGGCAAAACCATGATCCTGCAATCCATCGCGCAGTCCATCAAGCATAACCACCCCGAATGCCACCTGATCGTGCTGCTCATCGACGAACGTCCGGAAGAGGTTACCGAGATGGAGCGTTCGGTCCGTGGTGAGGTGATCTCAAGCACGTTCGATGAGCCCGCCACCCGCCACGTACAGGTCGCGGAAATGGTCATAGAACGGGCAAAACGCCTGACGGAGCACAAGCAGGACGTTGTGATCCTGCTGGATTCCATCACCCGGCTGGCCCGGGCCTATAATACTGTCGTTCCCGCGTCAGGCAAGGTATTGACGGGCGGTGTTGACGCCAATGCCCTGCAGAGACCCAAGCGTTTCTTCGGCGCGGCGCGCAATATCGAGGAAGGTGGCAGCCTGACCATCCTGGCAACGGCGCTGATCGACACCGGTTCGCGCATGGACGAAGTCATCTATGAAGAATTCAAGGGCACCGGCAACATGGAACTGCACCTGGATCGTGAGATCTCGGAAAAACGCATCTATCCCGCCATCTACATCAACCGTTCAGGCACACGGCGCGAAGAGTTGCTGACGGAGAAGGACGAACTGCAGAAAATGTGGATTCTCCGCAAGTTGCTGCACCCCATGGAACCGATCGCAGCCATGGAATTCCTGCTCGAACGGCTCAAGGCCACGAAGAACAACGCCCAGTTCTTCGACGCCATGAAGAAGAGGTAGCACGGGGCACCCGTCATTCCGGGCTTGACCCGGCATGACGAATTCGACGAAAAAAAACCCGCCGGATGGCGGGTTTTTTTCAGTGAGAACAGCAATGGGTTACATCATGCCGCCCATTCCACCCATACCGCCCATATCGCCGCCGCCCATGGGCATGGCCGGCTCATCCTTCTTCGGCAGTTCAGCCACCATGGCTTCCGTAGTCAGTAACAGACCGGCAACGGATGCAGCATTCTGCAACGCGTAACGGGCCACTTTTGTCGGATCCAGGATGCCCATATCGATCATGTCGCCGAATTCTCCGGTAGCTGCATTGTAACCGTAGTTGCCATCTCCCTCGGCAACCTGGTTCAGCACCACGGAGGCCTCCTCACCGGTGTTGGCCACTATCTGGCGCAGCGGCTCTTCCAGGGAGCGAACGAGGATCGATATACCTGTTTGCTGGTCATCGTTCTTGCCTGTTACCTTGGCAGTGGCATCGATTGCGCGTATCAGCGCAACACCACCGCCGGGCACCACGCCCTCTTCGACCGCGGCCCGGGTGGAGTGCAATGCATCCTCGACACGCGCCTTCTTCTCCTTCATCTCCACTTCGGTGGCGGCGCCGACCTTGATGACGGCTACGCCGCCGGCCAGTTTGGCTACGCGTTCCTGCAGTTTCTCCCGGTCGTAGTCGGACGTCGACTCTTCGATCTGGGCGCGGATCTGGTTGACCCGGCCTTCGATGCTCTCGGTCCGGCCTGCGCCGTCGATGATGGTCGTGTTTTCCTTGCTGATCTGCACGCGCTTGGCGCTGCCCAGGTCATCAAGACCCGCCTTCTCCAGCGATAACCCGACTTCCTCGGATATGACCGTACCACCGGTCAGGATTGCGATATCTTCCAGCATGGCCTTGCGCCGGTCGCCAAAACCCGGCGCCTTGACGCCGGCAACCTTGACGGTGCCGCGCATGTTGTTGACTACCAGGGTAGCCAGGGCCTCGCCTTCGATATCCTCGGCGATGATCAGCAGCGACTTGCCTGACTTGGCGACGCTTTCCAGCACCGGCAGCAAGTCTCTTACGTTAGAGACTTTCTTGTCATGTAACAGGATGAACGGGCTCTCCAGGTCGACACTCATGGTTTCCTGGTTGTTGATGAAGTAGGGCGACAGGTAACCGCGGTCAAACTGCATGCCTTCCACTACGTCCAGGTCATTATCCAGCCCGGAACCTTCTTCGACGGTTATCACCCCTTCCTTGCCCACTTTCTCCATTGCATCGGCAATAATCTGACCGACATCTTCATCGGCATTGGCGGATATCGTGCCTACCTGGGCGATAGCCAGGCTGTCGGCACAGGGCTTGGAGATTTTTTCAAGCTCGGCAACGGTCGTCCTCACCGCAGCATCGATGCCGCGTTTGATATCCATGGGGTTGGTACCGGCGGCAACCGCCTTCAGACCCTCGCGCACGATTGCCTGCGCCAGTACCGTCGCGGTGGTTGTGCCGTCTCCGGCTACATCGGACGTCTTGGAAGCGACTTCCTTGACCATCTGCGCGCCCATGTTCTCGAACTTGTCCTCCAGTTCAATCTCTTTCGCCACGGACACGCCGTCTTTGGTCACCGTCGGGGCGCCGAAACTCTTTTCTACAACGACGTTGCGTCCCTTGGGGCCCAACGTCTGCTTTACTGCATTTGCCAGGATATTGACACCCCTCGCCATACGCGAACGAGCGTCATCACCGAATTTGACTTCTTTTGCACTCATTTTCTTCTTGACCTCCTGAAAACTTATTCGATAACGCCCATGATGTCGTCTTCACGCATCACCAGCAGTTCTTCACCATCTATTTTCACTTCCGTGCCTGAGTATTTGCCGAACAGGATCTTGTCTCCTGCCTTGACATCCAGGCCGCGGACCTCGCCGTTGTCCAGGATCTTGCCGTTTCCGGTGGCGACGACTTCTCCCTGGATTGGCTTCTCGGTGGCGCTGTCAGGGATGACGATGCCGCCGGGGGACATCTTTTCCTCTTCCAGCCGCCGCACGACCACCCGGTCGTGTAATGGTCTGATATTCATATACTGATTACCTCCTATGAACCAAGCTGTTGTTGTTTAATGGATATGATGATTGTTAGCACTCTGTTATGGTGAGTGCTAACAATATAGCGGCAAAATTCCGGATGTCAACAGAATTTTGCGGATTAAAGGGAAAATTCCTTAATTCGCGTGCCGATAGTGCTCCATCAATATCCGGGCCACTTCGGGCCGGGCAAACTCTTCCGGCAATGACTGTCCTGCAGCCAGCATTTCGCGCACTTTCGTGCCGGACAGGAGCACGAAGTCCTCCATACCGTGATCCGGTACGTCGCGCATCATCACCACCCGGTTCAGTTGTTTTGAATACGCGGTGTGGTCCGCCTCGAATATGCGTATCTCAAGCGCGCCGTCGGGCACCTGTTCGCGAAATATGGCCTGGGCGTCGAACGGTCCGTAATAACTGCCTACCCCGGCATGGTCGCGCCCCACGATGAGGTGGCTGCATCCTGCGTTCTGCCGGAACACGGCATGGAGCACCGCCTCCCTGGGACCGGCATAGAGCATGTCGAAACCGTAACCGGTGACCATTACCGTATTCTCCGGGAAATACAGTTCCACCATCCTGCGTATCGCGGCATCCCGCACGTCGGCGGGGATATCGCCCGGCTTCAGCTTCCCCAGCAACATATGGATCAGAACACCATCGGCATTCAGCGCCTCTTTGGCCATCTTGCACAATTCCTCATGGGCGCGGTGCATGGGGTTGCGGGTCTGGAAGGCGACGACTCTCTCCCAGCCGTTCGCGGCGATCCCGCTACGGATCTGCATGGCCGTCCTGAAAGTGGCAGGGAAATCCTGCTCGAAGTAACTGTAGTTCAATACCTGCAGCGGGCCCGCGACGAGTTGGTTTCCCGACGTCATGAACGTGGCCACACCGGGATGGTCAGGGTCCAGGGTGCCGAAGACTTTTTCTGCGATCAGGACCTGTTGTGCATCCGAAAGCGTATCTATCGAGGTCACGTCCTGTATGGCAAGTACAGGCGAACCGGCAACGTTGGGATCGCGTAATGCTATACGCCCGGCGGCGCCGACCGCAGAGACGTCGGAACACATGTTCAGGCACGGCACAGGCCAGAACAGGCCGTCAACAGTATGCATTTCCTCTGCGACACTGATGGCGTCGGCAGCGTTCATATAACCGGGCAACGGTGAAAAATAACCGGCGCCCAGCATCACCGCATTGGCCGCGGCCGCCGAGTTCAGCAATAACTGCGGCAGGGTTTCCGCTTCTTCAAGAAGGGCCTGGTGCTTCCCTTCATCCCGGACGAACAGCGGTCGAAGTTCGCCGGTTCCGTGTGGTTTTATCATGATAACTCCAGGAGTTGGTGAGGTAATTATTGATACTGCGTGTATTTGTTCGTTTTTGACTTCAATACAGGGTTTTCGGGCCGGTCAGGAATTCGCGACCTGAATTGCCGCGGATGATATCTCCCGTATGCAGCCGGTAATGGTTATTCTTCCGGTCTTCAAAGAAGAACTCCAGTGAATAGCGGATGGTGGGGAACGACAGTTGCTCCCAGGGAATTTCGTCCTGGGTAAACAGCGCCACTTGCTGGCTCTCCGCGCCCGGAGAGAAATTCAGGTCCTTGAGATTGGAGTTGAACATCAGGTAGACCTGGTTAACGTGAGGCAGGTTGAACACCGCAAACAGGTTGACTATCTCAACCCTGGCATTGGCTTCTTCAATTGTCTCCCGCAACGCCGCTTCATGGGAGGTCTCACCCAGTTCCATGAAGCCCGCAGGAAGGGTCCAGTAACCATGGCGGGGTTCGATCGCACGTTTGCACAGCAGCACCTTGTTCTCCCATACCGGAATACACCCTGCGACTATCTTCGGGTTCTGATAGTGAACCTCATTGCAGGACTCGCACACATAACGCAACCGGTCATCGGCCGGCGGAATTCTCTGTACTACCTGTGAGCCGCAAAGGCTGCAGTAATTCATTGATCAACGTCCTTTTCCAACAGGGGATAGAGGTAGGGCCATAGGTTGTCAAGCATCATTTCCTGTGCTGCTGCTGTCGGGTGAATACCGTCACTTTGCATCAAATCCGGATCATCGGCAATATTATCCAGGATAAATTTCGCCGGGGTTACGTTGTCCAGTGAGCCTAACTGTTTATATACAGCTACAAAATTTTCTATATATGCAGCGCCATAATTTGGCGGCAGTAACATTTCTACCAGGACTATGTTGCTGCCCGAAAAAGAGATTTTTTCAATGATATCCTGCAGGTTATCCCTGATCTCCGCCAGCGGGATACCTCTCAGTCCGTCGTTGCCGCCCAACTCAACGATGGTGATATGAGGTGTTATCTCCCTTAAAATACCATCCAGGCGTTTATTTGCGCCGTGCGTGGTTTCGCCGCTGATACTGGCATTAATGACCTTGTACCGGTAACCTTCCGTACCCAGGCGCTCGCGTAATTGAAAAACCCAACCTGCCTCAGGGACTATGCCGTGGCTGGCGCTCAGGCTGTCTCCCAGCACCAGGATGATTTTTTCCGACCCGGCGGCGGTTAATGTTATAAATAAACTTATAAAAAATATAACTGACCTGAACATGGAACCAACCCCAAACTTTATAATCCGGGCGGCTGACCTGACCAAACAGGTCAACAGTCCCGCCGGCGTGTTGACGATCCTGGATAATATCAGCCTGGAGGTAAAATATGGAGAGAGCGTGGCGATAACGGGCGTATCGGGGTCCGGCAAGTCCACGCTGATAGGAATTCTGGCAGGACTGGACCTGCCTACAAGCGGCAGCGTCATCCTGGACAACGTGGAGTTGACAGGCCTGGATGAGACCGGCAGGGCAAGGTTGCGTAACCGGAAAGTCGGCTTCGTGTTTCAATCATTCCAGTTATTGCCCGGTTTGACCGCCCTGGAAAACGTCATGCTGCCGCTGGAACTGGCCGGAAACAGTGATGCCGGGGAACTGGCGCAGGAACAACTCGCAGAGGTCGGGCTGGCTGCCCGCACAGCCCACTACCCGAACCAGTTGTCCGGCGGCGAACAGCAACGGGTTGCCATCGCCCGCGCCTTTGTCGGCAGGCCGGCCGTACTGTTTGCCGATGAAATGACCGGCAATCTTGACAGGAAGACAGCCGGTCATATCATTGAGCTGCTGTTTCACCTGAATTCGGAACGCGGCGCCACCCTGGTGCTGGTCACTCATGACGAGGCCGTCGCCACCCACTGTTCCCGCAAACTGACCCTGGACGGCGGGCGAGTTATTCAGCCTCATGTTTCTGCTTAAGCTGTCACTTACCCAGTTGCTGCGGGATTGGCGTGCAGGAGAATTGCGCCTGATCGGCCTGGCGCTGATCATTGCCGTGGCAAGTCTGACGACAGTCGGCTTCTTCACTGATCGCGTCAACCAGGTTACGGAAATTCAGGCTACCGAGTTGCTCGCCGCAGATCTCGTCGTCAGTTCGGCTGAACCTTTCACGCAGGACTTTATCGGACAAGCCGGGGAGCTGGGGTTGAATACGGCGCTGACCGTCAGTTTCCGCAGTGTCGTCGTATTCGATGACAGACTCGAACTGGCAGAGGTCAAGGCGGTACAAACCGGTTACCCGCTGAGAGGCAGGCTGCTGGTTTCAGAGCAGTTATTTTCCGAAGAGAACGCCAGCCTTACCATCCCGGAACCGGGCGCGGTGTGGCCTGATCCGAGACTGTTCCAGTTGCTTGGTTTCAGCGTCGGCGACAAGGTCAACCTGGGAGCGTCGGCTCTTCACGCCGCAAAAGTATTGACTTATGAACCCGATCGCGGTGGCGACATGTTCAATATCGCGCCGAGACTGTTGATGAACCTTGCAGACCTGGAAGCCACCGGCCTGATCAGGCCCGGCAGCCGGGCAACATACCGGCTGCTGGTTTCCGGCCCCGGCAAGGCCGTAACCGCATTTCGTAATTTAATCGGCAAATACGAAGAATACGATATCCGCGGCATCCGGGACGCCCGGCCGGAATTGCGTACCGCCCTGGACCGGGCAGAGCAGTTTCTGGGACTTGCCGTGCTGGTCAGTATCGCCCTGGCCGGACTTGCGATCGCCCTGTCGGCGCAACGCTATGTTGTCAGGCATTTTGATAATTGCGCCATCATGCGCTGCTTCGGCGCAGACCAGGGCATGATCATTAAAATCTATTTTATCCAGTTGGCAGTACTTGCCCTGATCTGCAGCGGCATCGGCTGCGCGTTGGGCTACCTGGGGCAGTCAGGCCTGACGGCGTTGATGCGCGGCCTGGTGTCGAGACCCGTACCGGAACCTGCCCTGACGCCGGTCCTGGCCGGTATGTCAGCCGGCGTGGTAACGGCCCTGGGTTTTGCCATGCCGCAGATTTTAAGACTGAAAAACGTTACGCCGTTGCGGGTGCTCAGGCGCGACCTGGTTCCCCTGCCTTTGAGCAACCTGGGCATTTATGCGGCAGCCGTCGGCTGCCTGTTGTTGCTGGCCCCATGGAAGCCGGGCAACATGGGGTTAATCCTGTACGGTTTCATCGGGCTGGCGATAACCGGTGTATCAGCGTTACTTGCCACGCGCCTGGCAATCCGCTGGTTGAACAGGCTGAGGTCGGGTGTCGGCGTTGCCGCCCGCTTCGGCCTGGCGAATATCGTGCGCCGGGCCGGCCTGAGCACGGCGCAGGTCCTGGCCATCAGTATCGGCGTGATGGTGCTTACCCTGCTGGTGCTGATCCGGACAGATCTCCTGGCAAACTGGCATAACCGGTTACCTCCCGATACTCCCAATTACTTCCTCATCAATATCCAGCCCGACGAGGTGGACGCGGTCAGGCAGTTTATCGATAAGCGGACCGGAATGGCGCCGCTCACCTACCCGATGATCCGCGCCCGTCTGACGACCATCAACGGCAAGGCGGTTAATCCCGACGACTACACGGAAGACAGGGCGAAACGCTTCGCCAGGCGGACGTTCAATTTATCCACCGCTGAATCCCTGCAGGATGACAACCGCCTGACGGCCGGCAACTGGTGGGGCGAAACCGGTGAAAACCTGTTTTCCTTCGAGGAAGAATTCGCGGCCACCCTGGGGATTTCCCTGGGCGACCGGCTGGAGTTTAAAGTTGCGGATAAACGGGTAACCGGAACGGTCAGCAATACCAGGTGGGTTGATTGGGATACGTTCAATGTTAATTTCTTTGTCGTGGCCAACCCGGGGACACTGGACGGCTACCCGGCGTCTTACATAACCAGTTTCCATGTGGCCCCGGAAAACAGGCGGCTGCTCATCGAGCTTATCAGGACCTGGCCGAGCATTACCGTCTTTGACGTGGATTCCATTCTCAGACAGGTGCGCGGGATCATGGAACAGGTGGTAAAGGCAGTGGAGTTCGTTTCGGGGTTCACCCTGCTTGCCGGGGTTATAGTCCTGCTCGCCGCGCTGCAAGCCACCCATGACGAGCGCAGGCGCGAAACCGCCCTGCTGAACACCCTGGGAGCGAAACGCGGCGACGTTATCTACGGTCTGCTGGCTGAGTTTGCCCTTCTCGGCCTGATTGCCGGCGTTGTCGCCGCCCTGACAGCCACCGTGGCGGAAATATTGCTGGCCGAATACGTCTTTCGCATGGACATCGTGATCAACCCCTGGGTCTGGCTCATCACGCCGTTGTTATCCACGCTGGTTGTTGTCGCCGGCGGACTGGCCGGGACCCGCAAGGTACTGTCCACGCCGCCGATACTGGCGTTAAGACAATCCTGACCCCGACTGTTCAGTATCCGGGGCCGTCTCGTCAATCAGCATATCGACCACGGCCTGCAGGGCTTTCTGCCTGTCCATGCCGGAGTTGACGGCCTGTTGGTAAGCCCGGACCTGCCGGTGCGCGCTGGTGCCGCGTTCCAGTATGGTGCAGGTATGCGCTACTTCGGCGGCGCAATCCAGGGCCGCGGCGTCTTCTTCCACCAGTTCCAGCAACTCCTCCAGCAACGCGGCAAACGGAACAATCTCGCCCCTGCCGAAATCGATCAACCCCTCGTCAGATCCGTAACGCATGGCGCGCCAGCGGTTCTCGGAGACCAGCATCCGCGAATAGGTGCGCCAGCGCTGGTTGTCCTTGCGCAGGCGGTAAAGCATGCGCATGAGACATACCGTCAGCGCGGCAAGACAGGCCGCGTCATCCAGGTCGGTGCACACGTCCATGATACGCGTCTCCAGGGTCGGGTAACGCGCGCTGGGCCGCAGGTCCCACCAGATCTTGCTGGCGTCCTCCACCACCCCGGCAGTCCTGAGGATATTCACGTGGCGCTCGTATTCCCCGTAACTGGAGAACTGTTCGGGAATGCCGGTGCGCACCAAAGCGTCGAAAACCGTCAGGCGATAACACAGCAGGCCGGTGTTCTCCCCTTCCCAGAACGGCGAGGAGCAACTCAGGGCCAGCAGGTGCGGCAGGAAGTAATTGAACTGGTTCATCAGGTCGATGCGCAACTCATTATCCGCAATCCCGACGTGGACGTGCATGCCGCAGATCAGCAGGCGCCTGGCCGCAGCCTGCATATCGTGCTCCAGGATATTGTAGCGTTCCTTCGGCGTAGGCAACTGCTCATGCCAGCTGCCGAACGGATGGGTGGACGCGGCAATGGGGGCCAGTCCGTAGCGCCCGGAAACCTCAATGACCGCGCGCCTCAGCGACCCCAGGTCGGCGCGGGCCTCGGCGATAGTCCGGCACGGACGGGTGCCCACTTCGATCTGGGAACGCAGGAATTCAGGGGTAACCTGCCCTCCGCATAGCGCCGCGCATTCCTCCACCATGGTACCGGGCGGGTCATTGCAAAGATCCCGCGTCGATTTATCCACGAGCAGGTATTCTTCCTCGATGCCTACCGTGAATTCGGGTTCAGGCAGTACCATGCGGTTTACCTCCCGGACACCAGAGTAAAATATAATCCCTGGCAGGCCGGGGACGGATTTTAAATCCGTCCCCACTGTCTCCGCGTATTTTTACTCTGACCCCAGACATTGATACAGCGTCTCATCGACCAGTATCTCAGTCAAGGCTTCGGACAGCAGCCCGGACCAGCGTTCAACGCCGGCTTTATCGCTCAGGAGATCCTGACGCACTTCAAGGGATACATTCGCGACCCCCCTGCCCTCGCCGTGGTGGTCCACCGTGTAGTCGGCCGGGTGACGGCCTGAGTAAGGCTCATTGTCGCCGACGAGCAGTTCGGGATTCTGCCTGAGCCCAGCCAGCAGCGGACCGGCGATGCGCGGGTCCTTGTCCCATAACACGCCGATATGCCAGGGGCGAGTCACGCCTCCCAGCACCGGGGTAAAACTGTGCACACTGATGATGACGGGCAGGCTTCCCTGCTTCATGAAGTCGTCGATCAGGTTGTCGATGGCGCTGTGATAAGGCCGGTGTATGGCATCGGCGCGGCGCAGTTTCTCTGCGGCGCCGAGATTTTGATTGCCGGGGATGATAACACCGTCACTCTCGGGGATGAACGCCGTGGGGTCGTCCAGGTGGCGATTGAGGTCGACTACCAGGCGGGAGTAATTCGCCAGTACCAGCGACGACCCCAGCAGTTCCGCAAGCCGCGCGGCCAGCGCCCGGCTGCCGATGTCAACGGCGATATGCTGCCGGAAAACGTCCTGCTCCAGGCCCAGGCCCTGCAGGGAGCCCGGCACGGCGTTCCCGGCGTGATCGGCGACGACCAGGCACCTTGAAGACGAACGCCGATCCATAAAACGGAACGGCGGCGGGTCCTCGGGACCCAGTAAGGGATCGGAGATTTGCATGTTCCCTGCAGGCATAAGGGAATAATACAGGCGACCTGCCGCGAGGGGAACCTCTGGAGTATTTATCGGGACTGACACATAATGGGATCAGGATTAACCCGAGAAGGAGAAAAATGGCCAGGTATAGCGGCAACCCTGAATTCAAATACGATACCCCGACGGCGACCGGGATACTCATCACCAACCTCGGGACGCCCGATGCGCCGACTCCGGCCGCGTTGAGGAAATACCTGGCGCAGTTCCTGTCGGACCCGCGGGTCATCGAAACGCCCAGGCTGCTGTGGTGGCCGATACTGCACGGCATCATCCTCCGGCTGCGGCCGCGCCGTTCCGCCAGGGCGTACCGCGAGGTATGGACTGAAGCAGGCTCGCCCCTGCTGGCCATATCAAAAAGACAATGCGAGGCGATCCGGCCGGCGCTGGGTGAGGATGCCGATGAACCGTACCGGGTGGAACTGGGCATGCGTTACGGCAACCCGTCCATCCGCGCCGCGCTGGACAAATTGCGCAGTTACAATATAAGGAAATTGCTGGTATTGCCCCTGTACCCGCAGTATTCGGCCGCGACCACTGCGTCAACCTTCGATGCGGTTGCCGATGTCCTGAAAACATGGCGTATTGTTCCCCGGGTAAAGATGCTCACGGGCTACCATGATGATCCCGGTTACATCGATGCCCTGGCGGAAAGCATCCGCAGCCATTGGGCGCAGTCCGGCAAGCCGGATAAACTGCTGTTTTCTTTTCATGGTTTACCCAGGGCTTATGTCCTTGCCGGAGACCCTTATGAAGATGAGTGCCGGGCCAGCGCACGCCTGGTGGCCCGGCAACTGGACCTGCACGACGATCTATGGGCAGTCTCCTTTCAATCACGGTTCGGACCGCGCAAGTGGTTGCAACCGTATACGGACAAGCTGTTGCGAAAATGGGGCAAGAGCGGGGTCGGCCATGTACAGGTCATTTGTCCCGGATTTGCCGCGGACTGCCTGGAGACGCTGGAAGAGATCCAGATACAGAACAGGGATTTTTTCCTGTCAGCCGGCGGGAAAAAATTTGCCTACATCCCTGCCCTGAACGACCGCCCCCGGCACATCACCGCGCTGTGCGATATTATCAGGTCACACGCCTGAAGTGATCAGATAATCCTGTCCTGCTTCAGGCGCTCCAGGTCGGCGGCATCGTAACCGAGCAACCCCTGGTAAATATCCTGGTTGTGCTGGCCGA
>CAYOEQ010000032.1:14590-19158 GCA_964402775.1 uncultured Enterobacteriaceae bacterium | reverse complement strand
CAATGCGCACAGATCGATTGACCAGCAAATTCCAGCAGGCACTGGGAGACGCCCAGAGCCTGGCGCTGGGGCGCGATAACCAGTTTATCGAGCCGCTGCACCTCATGGCGGGGCTGCTGGACCAGGAGGGGGGCTCAACCACCCACCTGCTGGGACTTGCCGGCGTGGACGTTGAACAATTGCAGCGCAGTACGACCAGGTCCATGGAAAACCTGCCCCGGGTGCAGGGACATAACGGGGAAATATACATATCGAAGGACCTGGACCGGCTGCTCAACCTCACCGACAAGTACGCGCAGGAGCGCAATGATCAATATATCTCCAGCGAACTGTTCTCCCTGGCCGCGGCCGGCGACAAGTCGGAACTGGGCAAACTCATGCGCGAATGCGGCGCAGAGAAACGCAGGATCGAGGCCGCTATCGACAAAATACGCGGCGGGGAAAACGTCAACGACCCCAACAGCGAAGACAACCGGGGAGCGCTGGACAAATTCACCATCGACCTGACCGGCCAGGCCGTCAGCGGGAAACTGGACCCGGTCATCGGCCGGGACGAGGAGATCCGCCGCACCATCCAGGTGCTGCAGCGGCGCACGAAGAACAACCCGGTGCTGATCGGCGAGCCCGGCGTGGGCAAGACAGCCATCGTCGAGGGCCTGGCGCAACGGGTCGTCAACGGCGAAGTGCCCGATTCCCTGAAAGGCCGGCGCCTGCTGGCCCTGGACATGGGCTCGCTCATCGCCGGGGCAAAGTTCCGCGGTGAATTCGAGGAACGCCTGAAGGCGGTACTCAGCGACCTGAAGAAACAGGAAGGCGGCATCATCCTGTTCATCGATGAGGTGCATACCATGGTCGGCGCCGGCAAGGCGGAAGGTGCGATGGACGCCGGCAACATGCTGAAACCCGCCCTGGCCAGGGGTGAGTTGCACTGCATAGGCGCCACGACCCTGGACGAATACCGCAAGAACATCGAAAAAGACGCGGCGCTGGAACGGCGTTTCCAGAAAGTGTTTATCGGCGAACCGGGCGTGAACGACACTATTGCCATTCTGCGCGGCCTGAAAGAGCGTTATGAAGTGCACCACAACGTCCAGATCACCGACCCCGCGATCATCTCCGCGGCGACCCTGGGGCAGCGCTACATCACCGACAGGCAGTTGCCCGACAAGGCCATCGACCTGATCGACGAGGCCGCCAGCCGCATCAGCATCGAGATCGATTCCAAGCCGGAGGCGATGGACCGGCTGGAGCGGCGTCTCATCCAGATGAAGATCGAGCGCGAGGCCCTGAAGAAGGAAACCGATGAGGCATCGAAACAGCGCCTGGCAGACCTGGAAAGCGATATCGGGCAGGTTGAACGGGAGTTCGCCGACCTGGAAGAGATCTGGAAAGGGGAAAAAGCGGCGTTGCAGGGCGCGCACGAGGTCAAGGAGAAGCTGGAGCAGGCGCGCATGGAGTTCGAGGCGGCGCAGCGGGCCGGCGATCTCAGCCGGATGTCGGAACTGCAATACGGCATCATCCCGGACCTCGAGAAACAACTGGAAAACGCCGGGCGGGCCGAGACGGAACCGCTGCAACTGCTGCGCAACAAGGTAACGGAAAACGAGATTGCCGAAGTCGTCTCCAGGTGGACGGGCATACCCGTCGCAAAGATGTTGCAGGGTGAAAGGGACAAGCTGCTGCAGATGGAGGAGGCATTGCGGCGCCGGGTCATCGGCCAGGACGAAGCGATTGTCGCGATCGCGGACGCCATACGGCGCGCCCGCGCCGGGTTGTCCGACCCCGGCAGGCCGAATGGCTCATTTCTTTTCCTCGGACCCACCGGCGTCGGCAAGACGGAGTTGTGCAAGTCGCTGGCGGATTTCCTGTTCGACAGCGAGGACGCCATCGTCCGCATCGACATGTCCGAATACATGGAGAAGCACTCGGTGTCCAGACTCATCGGCGCGCCGCCGGGTTACGTCGGTTATGACGAGGGCGGCCAGCTTACCGAACAGGTGCGGCGCAGGCCGTACAGCCTGGTGTTGCTGGACGAGGTGGAAAAAGCCCACCCCGACGTTTTCAACGTGCTGTTGCAGGTGCTGGACGACGGGCGCCTGACCGACGGCCAGGGCAGGACCGTCGACTTCCGCAACACCGTCATCATCATGACCTCGAACCTGGGCTCGGACCGCATCCGGGAACAGTCCGGCGAGGCGGATTACGAGACCATGAAGGCCACGGTGCTGGAAATCGTATCCGCGTATTTCCGGCCGGAATTCCTCAACCGGATTGACGACCTGGTGGTGTTCCACACCCTGAAGCGCGAGCACCTCACCGCCATCACCGATATCCAGGTCAACCGGCTGAAACAGCGCCTGGCCGAGCAGGGCATCGATATCACCCTCTCGGACAAGGCAAAAGAGACCCTGGCCAACATCGGCTACGACCCCGTCTACGGCGCCCGCCCGCTGAAACGGGCGGTGCAGACCCACCTGGAAACGCCCCTGGCCAAACAACTGCTGGCGGGCAAGTTTCACTCCGCGGACACCATTCACGTGGATGCCGAAGACGGCTCCCTCACCTTCTCCGCCGGGTAAATAAGGTGTCGCCTGCGGCGACCTGTTGCTTCACTGGATTCCCGCTTTCGCGGGAATGACGGTGGGGTCGGACACAATAACGATGGGGAAAGGGACTCGTCACTCCCGCGAAAGTTTATCCCGGCGAAAGCCGGGACCAGAGTCCAGTCAAATGCTATGTCGCCCGGAGGGCGACTCTCTGTATAATTATTGTGTCCCTATAATTACGATGAATACACTCCAGCAAATCTCTCCCTCCCTTTTTTACGCCACAATCGGTATCCTGGGCCTGGTCATCGGGAGTTTCCTGAACGTGGTCATCCTGCGCCTGCCGCGCATGATCGAAGCGAAATGGCGCGCGGAATGTCGCGAATTCCTCGATATGACATCCACAGGCGAACCTGAAGCGCGGCCTTACAACTTGCTTCACCCCGGCTCTACATGCCCGCAGTGCGGACGCCGCATCACCGTGTCCGAGAACATCCCGGTTATAAGCTACCTCCTGCTCGGAGGCAGGTGCAAAGGCTGCAACAACAGGATTTCCGTGCGCTACCCCCTGGTGGAACTGCTGAGCGCAACGCTGGCGCTGCTGGTCGCGTACAGGTTCGGCATCAGCGCCGGGACGGTATTCGCCTGCCTGCTCACCTGGGCGCTCATTTCACTGGCCTTCATCGACATCGACCATAAACTGCTGCCGGACGGCATCACCCTGCCCTTCCTGTGGCTGGGCCTGCTGTGCAATTATTTCGGCCTGTACACCGACCTCTACTCCAGTCTGCTGGGCGCGGTGGCGGGTTACATGATTTTCTGGCTGGTCATGCAGGTCTTCAAGCTCATCACCGGCAAGGACGGCCTGGGGCAGGGAGACCTGAAACTGCTGGCCATGCTGGGCGCATGGACCGGCTGGCAGGCGCTGGCAACAATAATTTTCCTCTCCTCGCTGCTCGGTTCACTGGTGGGGCTGTACCTGGTTATCGTTCGCCGCCGGCAAAGGTCGGCGCCCATCTCCTTCGGCCCCTACCTGGCCCTGGCGGGGTGGTTGAACCTGGTATGGGGACTGGATATTTTTGACTTCCGGTACCTGCCGGCGGCGGCCATGCCATGAAGCGCCTGCTGCGGGTAGGATTGACCGGCGGAATAGGCAGCGGCAAGACCACGGTCAAGAATTTCTTTGATGAACTGGGGACGCCCACAATCGATGCGGACGAGATTTCCCACAGGATAACAAAACCCGGCCAGGCGGCTTTCGACGAGGTGGTCGCGCTGTTCGGAAAAGAGAGTCTGGACGAAACGGGAAACCTGGACCGGAAGCGGCTGCGCGCGCTGATCTTTGACGAACCTGACCTGAAACAAGAGCTGGAAGCGATCATCCACCCGCGGGTGCGTGCGCAAATCCGGGAATTCACGGACCGGGTGGACCACCCATACTGCGTCATCTGCATACCCCTGCTGCTGGAGACCGGCGCACAGTCCACCGTGGACAGGGTGCTGGCAGTGGACGCGCCCGAGGAATTGCAGGTGGCGCGGGTCAGCCGGCGGGACAATGCGGATGAACGGCAGACAAGGAGTATAATCAGGTCGCAGGCAGGACGCGAGCAGAGACTGCACGCCGCGCATGACATTATTGTGAACGATGGTAATATTAATGACTTGAAAGCACAGGTCGAAAACCTGCATAAACGATATATGATGATGGGGTCACAACAGCAATAACCACACACCTGGTGGGACACCTATGGAAAATCGCCTGGTCTACGAACACCCCCTGAACGAACGCATCAGGACCTTGTTGAGAATCGAGAATTTATTCAACAGGTTAACGCATTACTCCAAGTCAACCGACACCCAGGACATGCGCCTCAGCATCACCCTCCTGATCGACCTGAATGAATTGCTGAAGCTGTCCGATACCAGGATCGAACTGGCCCGGGAACTGGAACGCTGCCAGTCCGCGCTGCGCGCGCTGGAAGGCAATCCCGGAGTGGATACCTACAAGCTCAAGCAGATCCT
>CAYOEQ010000032.1:0-14490 GCA_964402775.1 uncultured Enterobacteriaceae bacterium | reverse complement strand
TGCGCGCGCTGGAAGGCAATCCCGGAGTGGATACCTACAAGCTCAAGCAGATCCTAAACGATCTCAATGGGTGTGTTGAGACCATCAGGGATAATGACTGCCAGCCGGGGAGCGCGCTGGACAGGGATGAATTAATCGCCTCCATCAGACAAAAGGACTCCCTGGCTGGAGGCGCCTGCAATTTTGACCTGCCCGCCTATAATTTCTGGTTGAACAAATCCACCATCGCCAGGCAGAAGAGTCTGCAGGAATGGCAGGAAGACCTGTCCATTATCCGGAAGAGCGCGGACCTGGTGCTGTCGCTGACCAGGAGCAATGCCATTACGAAAAAAGAAACCGCGGAAGGGGGATTTTACCAGCAATCTATCGAGTCCGGCGCGCCGTACCAGTTGATCAGGATCATCACGTCGCGTGAACTGAAGTGTTTCCCGGAAATCAGCGGCGGGAAACATCGCATCACGGTGCGCTTCATGGAACAGGCGGAGACGCAGAACCGGCCGGTGCAGACCGAGAAGGACGTGGAATTCGAACTGCATTTCTGCGTTTCATAAAATTATAATGTGTCGCCTCCGGCGACCCGTTGTCTCACTGGATTCCCGCTTTCGCGGGAATGACGAGTCGTCAGGCCCGAGGAATGACACTATTTTCCCGTCATTCCGGCTCCTCTTTTCGTCATTCCGGCGAATGCCGGAATCCAGTCGGATACTCGTCCCGAAGGGACACATTATTACCCCACACGCCGCTGATCAGGGCAATCCCCTGGGCGCCGCGACGCCGCGCCTCGTCGACGTCGGATAGCCTCATCCCACCCAGGGCATAAACGGGTATCGGCACACTGCCGATCATGCCGGAAAACCTGTCCCACCCCAGGGGAATGCCGGGCTTGCCGGAGGGTTTGCGCACCGGGGACAGCACGCAGAAGTCAACGCCGGCCGCTGCCGCATGGTTCAATTCCTCAGGGTTGTGGCAGGAAGCCGCGACCCGGAACGCGGCGGGCAGCGGGCGTTCGGTCAACTGCAGCAGGCGCGGACCGGTGAGGTGGACGCCGTGCGCCCCGACTTCCCGGGCAAACTCCGGCGTGGAATTGACCATCAGTTCAGCTCCGTGGCGCCGGCAGGTGTCTATCATCTCCATGACCGCAGGCCTGTGGTCATGCGCGGATTTGCTCCTGAACTGCACCAGTTTCACGCCTGCCCGCAGGTAGTCCTGCAACTCATTCATGAAGGCAGGGGAATAGCTGTCCAGGTCCGGCGTGATGACATAAATGCCCGGCAGCTTGCAGGCGGTAATCACTCCCTGGTTTGCCGGGGGAAAATCCTGCGCAGAGAGTGAGTCGGTATCGGCCCAGCGCGTCTCCTGTCCCTCCTTTCCCATTGCCTGCCCGGTCCAGGACCGTACCTTCCATGCCTCGAAGCGCAACGACCTGTCGGGATAATCGTAATCGAACGAAATCAGCGGCGTACAGTCGCCGGCCTGTATATTGACCTCCTCGTACAGTTCCCGTTTCAGGGCTCCGAGCGCGGTTTCGCCATCCCTCACCTTGCCGCCGGGAAATTCCCACAGGCCACCCAGGTGCGAACCCTGCGAGCGCCGGGCGACCAGCACTTTGTCCCCGTTGGCGTTGTGGATCACGCCAAGAACTATGCCGGTTCTCTTCATTCAGCCATTGCAGGGGTCAGAGTAAAATCGCCACCGATCCTGCCGTCGACCGGGATAATGAGGATTTTACTCTGACCCCAGGTATCTCAGGTTCGATACTCGGCATTGATCGTGACGTAATCATGGGACAGGTCGCAGGTCCAGTAATCGCCGCTCGCGCTGCCCCCGTTCAGGTCGATGCGCACCAGGATGTCTTCCGGCTGCATGGCGGCGACCCCTTTTTCCTCGGTGTAGTCCGCAGCCCTGGCGCCGTTCTCGACGATACATACCTCATTCAGGTACAGGGAGACCCGGTTGATATCCAGTTCGCCGACCCTGCTACGGCCGACCGCGGCAAGTATCCTGCCCCAGTTGGGGTCGCTTGCAAATAACGCGGTCTTGACCAGGGGCGACGTCGACACGGCCTCCGCTACGGCAGCGCACTCCGCCTCGCTTCCGGCATTTTCAACCCGGATGGTGACGAATTTCGTCGCGCCCTCGGCGTCCCTGACGATTTCCCGGGCCAGTTCGATGCATACCTCCGTTACCATGCCCTGAAGCTGCTCATAAGCGGCGGCGCGTTTGCCGGTAGCGACCAGGACGCAGGCGTCGTTGGTGGAGGTATCGCCGTCAACGCAGATCCTGTTGAATGATTGATCCACGGCCGTCTTCAACATGCGGTCCAGGGCGCCCCGGCTGACTGCGGCATCGGTGGCGATAAACGCCAGCATGGTTGCCATGTCCGGTTTTATCATGCCCGCGCCTTTCGCGATACCGGTCACGGTAACCGTTTCTTCCCCAACGGCAGACTGCACGGAACTGCCTTTCGGACGCGTATCGGTGGTCATGATGGCCCGGGCGCAATCCGGCCAGGCGTCATCGGCCAGGTTGCCGGCCAGTCCCGGCAGGGCGCGGCAGATGATATCGACCGGCAGGTATTCCCCGATGACCCCGGTGGAAAACGGCAGTACCGCTTCCGGCGGGCGCCCGGCCCGGCCGGCCAGGGCTGCGCACACCTGCATCGCATCGTCCACGCCCCGGGCGCCGGTGCCCGCATTGGCGTTGCCGGCGTTTACCAGGAGGTACTTCACGGGTCCCTGCTGCAAGTGTTTCCTGGCGACGGCAACCGGCGCTGCGTAAAACAGATTACGCGTAAATACCGCGCTGACCCTGGCACCATCGCAGATCTCGAACAGGGCCAGGTCGTCCCTGGGTTTCCCGTAGATGCCGGCAGAACCAGCAGCAAGCCGGACACCATCTACAGGACTAAGCTTCAGAAGATTTGCCGGTTCAATTGCCATATTTTAATTATAAAGAGTCGCACCCTCCTCGTCATTCCCGCGAATGCGGGAATCCAGTCAAATACTGCGTCGCCCGGAGGGCGACACATTCTGATCGTCAACTAAGTTTCCCATGGCAGAACTTGAATTTCTTCCCGGAACCGCAGGGGCAGGGCTCGTTGCGGCCGATTTTTCTCTGGTTGCGGATAAACGGTTTCTGCTGCGGGGGCGGTTCAGGCTGGTTGCCCATGGCGTTGGGGGCGTCTGGGTGATTGAACTGCATCTCCGCCGGTCGGGGCCGCGCCGGCAGCAGTTGCGCACCCTGCTCTTCCCTGACGTGTATTTTCGACAGCAGGGACACGACATCATACTTGATGTTTTCCAGCATCACGCCGAACATGTCGAATGCTTCCCTCTTGTATTCCTGCTTGGGGTTCTTTGCCGCATAGCCGCGCAACCCGATGCCCTGCCTCAGGTGGTCCATGGCCACCAGGTGTTCCTTCCAGTGCCGGTCCAGCGTATCCAGCATCAGCCCCTTTTCCACCCGGCGCACCAGTTCCTCCGGCAGGTCCGAATGCCTGTTGTTTACGTCTGCCGTGACGTTCTCGATTACCCTGGCAAGCAGCGCTTCTTCGTCCATGGAAACCTCCTCGTCCAGCCACTGCTGTACCGGCAGGTGCACGTTCAGTTCATTGGCCAGCGCTTCCGACAATGCCCCGGTATCCCACATTTCATCCATGCTGCCGGGGGGGATGTGTTTCGCGACAATGCCTTTCACCACGTCCTCCCGCATCGTCGTGATGTCGTCGGAAACGTCATCGCCGCCCAGCAGGTCGTTGCGCCATTCATAAATCACCTTGCGCTGGTCGTTGGCCACGTCGTCGTATTCCAGCAGGTGTTTACGGATATCGAAGTTATGGGCCTCCACTTTCCGCTGCGCGTTTTCTATCGCCTTGGTCACCAGGTTGGATTCGATGGCCTCGCCCTCCTCCATGCCCAGCCTCTGCATGATGGAAGACACCCGCTCGGATGCGAAGATGCGCATCAGGTCGTCCTCGAGGGAGATATAGAACCGGCTCGAGCCCGGGTCGCCCTGGCGCCCGGACCGGCCCCGCAACTGGTTGTCGATGCGCCGGGACTCATGGCGCTCGGTGCCGACGATGCGCAGTCCGCCCTGTTCGATCACGCTCTCGTGGCGTTCCTGCCAGGCTGTGCGCACCTTGTTCAGCGTCACGTCATCGGCGGCGCCCAGCGACTTGATCTCTGCATCCAGGTTGCCGCCCAGTACGATGTCGGTGCCGCGCCCGGCCATGTTGGTCGCTATCGTCACCGTGCCGGGTCGCCCGGCCTGGGCGATGATCTCCGCTTCTTTCTCATGGTACTTGGCATTCAGCACCTGGTGTTTAATCTTCTGTTTCTTTAACTGTCCGGACAGGTATTCCGACACCTCGATGGAAACGGTGCCGACCAGTACCGGTTGGCCGTTCTCCTGGCAGGACTTGATATCATCGATAATCGCCGTGAACTTCTCCCGCGTGGTCAGGTAGATCATGTCCGCCTGGTCGTCCCGGATCATCGGCAGGTGGGTCGGGACCACCACCACTTCCAGGCCGTATATCTGCTGAAATTCATAAGCTTCGGTATCCGCGGTGCCGGTCATGCCGGCCAGTTTTTCATACAGGCGGAAGTAATTCTGGTAGGTGATGGTCGCCAGGGTCTGGTTTTCGTTCTGGATGGGCACGTTTTCCTTTGCCTCGATGGCCTGGTGCAGGCCGTCGGACCAGCGCCGGCCCGGCATGGTCCTGCCGGTAAACTCATCGACGATGACCACCTGGTTGTCCTGGACGATATAATCGATGTCGTTGTGGAACAGGGAGTGCGCCCGCAGCGCCGCGTTCAGGTGATGCAGGATGGGGATATTCACCGGGTCGTACAGGCTCATGCCCGGCTGCATGATCTTGTGATCCAGCAACAGCTTTTCCACACGCTCATGGCCCGTTTCCGTCAGGTAGGCCTGTTTGCTCTTTTCGTCGAGCACGTAATCGCCGCCGTCCTCCTCCTCTTTCTGCAACTTCAGACGGGGGACAATCCGGTTCATGCTGAGGTACAGGTCGGACCTGTCGTCCACCATGCCGGAGATGATAAGCGGTGTGCGCGCCTCGTCGATCAGTATCGAATCCACTTCATCCACGATGGCATACTTCAGGCTGCGTTGCGTCTGGTCGCCCCCGTGGAACTTCATGTTGTCGCGCAGGTAGTCGAAGCCGAATTCGTTGTTGGTCCCATAGATGATGTCGGCGCCGTAGGCCTGTTTGCGCTCTTCATTGTTCAGCCCGGAAACGATCACGCCGGTGGTCATTCCCAGGAAAGAATAAATCACCCCCATCCACTCGGCGTCGCGCTTCGCCAGGTAGTCGTTAACGGTAATGATGTGCACACCCGTGCCGGTCAGGGCATTCAGGTATGCCGGCAGCGTCGCCACCAGGGTCTTGCCTTCGCCGGTGCGCATTTCGGCTATATTCCCCTGGTGCAATACGATGCCGCCGAGCAGTTGCACGTCGAAATGGCGCATGTTCAGGGTCCTTTTGCCGGCCTCGCGCACCAGGGCGAACGCCTCCGGTATGAGCTTCTCAAGGGGTTCGCCGCGTTCCGCCCGGGTTCTCAGTTGCGCGGTCTGTTGCGGGAACTCGGCGTCCGCGAGCGCGGCAACACCTTCCTCGAGCGCATTGATCCGTTCAACGGTCTTTTGCATGCGTTTCAGCACCCGCGCATTGCGGCTGCCGAACAGTTTTGTGAAAACGGCTTTGATCACGTGGAAAGTCCCATCAATCAACTCGTCGCCCGCGCGTGTATGGGGTCAGGTCGCACAATGCACACACAACCCGTATGAAGTGACATTCCCGGACGTGTGCATTGTGCGACCTGACCCCATTCGCCCGCGGGAAGACGTGGCCTGATTAAAACAGAACGACGGAAAAAAATAAAGATTCAGTTGGAAGAAATATAGCTGTGAGGATTGATATGCCGGCCGTTCCTGACCACCTCGAAGTGCACGTGGGCGCCGGTGCTGCGTCCGGTGCTGCCCATGATAGCGATCATCTGCCCTTTCTCGACCCTTTCCCCGACGTTGACGAGGTTTTCCTTGTTATGGGCATAGCGGGTGACGTAACCGTTGCCATGATTGATTTCAACCATGTTGCCGTAGCCCTGGTTCGGGCCCGACCAGGTCACGATGCCCGAGGCGATGGAAGTGACCGCCATGCCGGACCGGCCGGCCAGGTCCACCCCCAGGTGAAACTCTTTATTACCTGATATGGGATTGATGCGGTAGCCGAACAGTGATGAAAACCACCCGCCTTTTGCGGGGTTGCCCTGCGGCAGGGTCGATTCACGCAGGCTTCTTCCCATCAGCATGGTTTCCATGGCCGACAGTTTATCCTGCCGGTCCTCCAGCGCCTGTTCCAGGCGATTGAGTGAAATAAGGAAATCGTAATCGGACAATTCCCGGGAACCGTCATCGGACAGGTTATGGGGGCCGCCGAGTCCCGGCGGATGTTCGATGCCGAATTCGATATCTTCCACCTGCGCCATCTCCGCGAGCCTGGAACCCAGGGCATCGAGCCGCATGACATGGCTCTGCAACAGGCTCACCCTGCCCACCATTCCACTCAGCGCCGTCTCGGTATCCACCTTCACGTTCTCCAGGGCCTGCAGTTCGCCCTGAACGGCGTGTTTATCAAGGTAAACAGAGGCAATATCGGAAAGGTAGATGGACAGGGCGGCGAACGCCGACAGGGCTGCGGCGAAGACCCAGGGACTAATGGTCAACTTCAGGGCTTTCTTTCTGTGGTTCAGAAAGATTATCATCTTCATATGTTACAACCCGATAGCAAATTCAGACAATGATAATCCGTACCTCCCGTCAATTGAATTCCATATCTGAACTCCTTGAGTCCTCAGATATATTGTCACGACTATGTAATCATATCGAACAACTGGGCAAATTACAAACAAAGCTGCATGATTATCTCGAACCGCCCCTGAATGAACACGTGATCATCGCCGATTACCGGCAGAAAACCCTTGTATTTCACGCCGACAGCGCCGCCTGGGCGACAAAATTGCGCTACCGCACTCCGGAAATCCTGAAACTTTTCAAGAACGACCTGCCGGGAATCCGGACAATCCGCATCAAGAACCCGCCTGTTGAGGCCCGGGAGCAGACAACGCGCCATGCCGCCAGGGCCTCATCCGATACCGTAGACACCATCCGCGAGGTAGCCGGCAGGATAGATGACCTGCCCCTGCGCTCCGCCCTGTTGCGGATCGCGGACAGGCTATTGTAAGGAGTCGCCCGGAGGGCGACAGGGTGTTTTACTGGATTCCCGCCTGCGCGGGAATGACGAATCTCTTTTCCCGTCATTCCCGCGAAAGCGGGAGTCCAGTCAAATACTGGTCCCGAAGGGACACCTTATAACGATCCTATATCCTCTCAACAGCCAGGGGGCGGATGTAGGAGACGGATGACGCGACGTCTTCGGTGAAGTTGACGATCTCCCAGGCGTCGCGGGTGTGGGTCAGTTTGCGCAGCAGGCGATTGTTGAGTTCATGGCCGGACTTGTAGCCCTGGTAGGAACCGATCAGGTTGTGGCCGAGCAGGTACAGGTCGCCGATGGCATCGAGGATCTTGTGCCGGACGCACTCATCCTGGTAGCGCAGGCCCTCCTCGTTTACCACCTGTTCGCTGTCGACGACTATGGCATTGTCCAGGCTGCCGCCCAGGATCAGGTTCTTCTTGCGCAGGAAATCGAAGTCCTTCATGAAACCGAAGGTCCGGGCCCGGCACACCTCCTTGATGAATGACGTGGTGGAAAAATCAATCTCCGCGCGGCAGTGCCTGTCCTGGAACACCGGGTGGTCGAACTGTATGGTAAAACCCACCTTGAACCCGTCATAAGGCTCGAGCGTCGCCCATTTATCTCCATCCTCCACGCGCAATTCCCGTTTTATCCTGAGAAAACACTTCTCTTCATCCTGTTCCCGTACTCCCGCGGACTGGATCATGAACACGAACGGACCGGCGCTGCCGTCCATGATCGGCACCTCCTCGGCGCTCACGTCAATATAGGCGTTATCGATACTGAATCCGGCCAGCGCGGAGAGCAGGTGCTCCACCGTGGAAACACTCGCCCCGTTGCTGACCAGTGTCGTGGACAGCCGGGTGCTGCCCACGTTGGCCATCTGCGCAGGGATCTCCGCAGGGGGGTCATGGTCGACACGGCGGAAGATGATACCCGTGTTGGCCGATGCCGGGCGTATGGTGATATCGGCCTTCTTGCCGGTGTGCAGCCCAACCCCCTGTGCCCGGATCGCGTTTTTCAGTGTGCGCTGTCTAATCACGTATCAATCAGTCGGCCTGCCTCCTGAGGAATGCAGGAATTTCCAGGTAGTCGGGATCATCTTTGGCGGGGTAGATATCATCATTGACGGCCTTGTTGCGCAATACAGCTGGACGGTCAAGTGTAGCATAGTCCGGGTTTTCAGCGCCAGGCTCATTGGTTGTGACCAGTTGCGGACGCGAAAGTTGCTCACCGGGCTGGCTGAGTCCGGTGGCGACGATGGTCACCCATATTTCGCCACTGAGTTCCGGGTTCAGCACCGTCCCTATCACCACGGTCGCCTCGTCGGCGGCCACGTTCTTGATGATGTTGCCCACTTCATTGAACTCGCCTATGCCGAAGTCCATGCCGGCGGTGATATTGGCCAGTATGCCCTTGGCGCCCGCCAGGTCGATGTGTTCAAGTAACGGGCTGCTGATGGCGGCTTCCGTTGCAACCCTGGCGCGGTCCTCGCCCTGGGCTTTCCCGGAACCCATCATGGCCATGCCCATCTCGCCCATCACGGTCTTGACGTCGGCAAAATCGACGTTGATAAGACCCTGGCAGGTGATGACCTGGGCAATGCCCTGCACCGCGCCGAGCAGCACGTCATCGGCAGCCTCGAATGCATTGACCAGGGACACCTCCGAACCCAGCACATCCACCAGCCTGTCGTTCGGCACGGTGATCAGGGAATCGACGTACTGGCTGAGCTCGCGGATGCCGTTATTGGCGACTTCGGCACGTTTCCGGCCTTCAAAGGAGAACGGCTTGGTCACCACCGCAACGGTCAGGATACCCATTTCCCTGGCCACCTGGGCGACCACGGGCGCTGCGCCGGTGCCGGTGCCGCCGCCCATCCCGGCGGTGATGAACACCATGTCCGCGCCTTCCAGCACGTCCATAATCCTGTCCCTGTCCTCCAGCGCCGACTGGCGCCCGATATCCGGGTCGGCGCCCGCGCCCAGGCCGTGGGTAATGGTGTTGCCCAGTTGAATGATGTTACGCGCGCTTGAGGCTTTCAACGCCTGCGCGTCCGTATTGGCGCAGATGAAATCGACTCCCTCGACTTCAGCTTTCATCATGTGGTTGACCGCGTTGCCGCCGCCGCCACCGACTCCAACCACCTTTATTACCGCCGCCTGGTTGGCGGCATCTACCAGTTCAAACATGTCAATTTCCTCCATAGTCAAATTAATAAAAAATTACGTTACACGTTTCCTTGAAACCAACTCTTCATACGATTCCAGACACCGGATGCGCCGGTATCCAGTCGCCGTGTCCGGTCGCCGTCCTGCTGCCGGCCCCTGCCGTACAGCAGCAACCCGACACCGGTTGCATAAATCGGGTTCCTGACCAGTTCGACCAGGCCGCTCACATACTGCGGCGTACCCACCCTGACGGGCATGTGAAATACTTCTTCAGCCAGTTCGACCACGCCCTGCATATTTGAGCTGCCGCCCGTCAGCACGATGCCGGCCACGATCTGCTGCTCGTAGCCGCTACGCCTCAACTCGGCCTGCACCAGTGAAAACAGCTCCACGTAACGGGGTTCGACCACTTCCGCGAGCGTCTGCCGGGACATCCGGCGCAACGGCCTGTTGCCGACACTGGGGACCTCCACGGTCTCGTCGGAATTGGCAAGCTGCGCCAGCGCGCAGGCATGCTGCACCTTGATCTCCTCGGCATTCTGTGTGGGCGTGCGCAGGGCGACGGCGATGTCGTTGGTGACATGGTCGCCGGCGATGGGAATGACCGAGGTATGGCTGATGGCGCCGTTGGTGAAGACTGCCAGGTCGGTGGTGCCGCCGCCTATGTCCACCAGGCATACGCCCAGGTCTTTTTCGTCTTCCGTCAATACCGAGTAGCTCGACGCCAGTTGTTCCAGGACGATGTCGTCCGCTTCCAGGCCGCAACGGCGCACACACTTGATGATGTTCTGGGCCGCGCTGACCGCGCCGGTGACGATGTGCACCTTCGCTTCAAGCCGCACGCCGGACATGCCGATAGGCTCCTTGATGCCTTCCTGCCCGTCGATGATGAAATCCCGGGGAATTATGTGCAGTATCTTCTGGTCTGCCGGGATGGCGACGGCTTTCGCCGCGTCAATCACCCTTTCGATATCGCCTGCCGTAACTTCATTGTCGCGGATCGCGACGATGCCGTGGGAGTTCAGGCTGCGGATGTGGTTGCCGGCAATCCCCGTGAATACCGCGTGGATGTTGCACCCTGCCATCAGTTCCGCTTCCTGAATGGCGCTGCGGATGGTCTGCACCGTCGACTCTATGTTGACTACCACCCCTTTCTTCAGCCCTCGCGACCGGCACGACCCCAGACCGATGATTTCGATCTCGTTCTCATCGTTTATCTCAGCAACTATGGCAACCACCTTGGAAGTGCCGATGTCAAGCCCGACAATTAAATTAGACATGATTTCTCACCCTGAAACGCTGGTTACGGACCCGCCGGCCCAGTTGACCGCAAACCCGTTGGTATATCTCATATCAACCGACTGCGCCTGCAACAGCCTGCCGGCGTGGTACGGGATTGCAAAATTAAAGAATCGTTCGAACCTGCCTTCCACGTCCTTCCTGCCCAGCAGGACAAGCGGACCGTCCACGAGCCTGAACTGCCAGGCCCTCCGTTCCGTCAGCATGAGCATGTCGATCTCCATGCCCCGCCGCGCCAGTTCCGTTTTCAGACGCTCGTATTTTTCCAGTACGGCCGCCTCGCTGCCCCCGGGCCCGTTCAGGAACGGCAAACCCGGAGGAAAGGATTCCTGCGGCGGCGAAAATACCGCCGCTTCGTTGCTTATCAGGCCGCTGCTGCCCCACAGGGCCACAGGTTCATGCTCCGTGACATAGATCAGCAGGCTGTCCGGCCAGACCCGCCGCACCGCGACCTCGCTGATCCATTCATCCTGCATCAGTTCCCGCTTGATGCCGGCAACGCTTACGGTAATAAACCCGCCGCGGATGGCATTCGCCGCCTTCGTTTCCAGCTCCGCCGGAGACAGGTGCGCGAACAGGCCGGATATCTGCACCTGTTTTATCGGCAGGATTTCCGGCCAGGGCGTCCTCTGCCAGAAGTACACGGCCAGCGCGAAGCAGGCGGCAACGGCCAGCACCTTGATGAGGAATCGCTGCCAATGCGCCAGGGCCATATCGTCGGCGGCCCTGAAATCAGTGTCTACTTCGATATAGGGCTGCGCCATTATCAACTCCGTCCGGCCGCTGCGGTCGCCGGCAAACTGGTATCCAGCACGCGCAACACCAGGTTGTCGAAATCCAGTCCGGTGCGGCCCGCCGCCATCGGCACCAGGCTGTGCCCGGTCATGCCCGGGACCGTGTTCACGTCGATCAGGCTCGGGCTGTGGTTTTCATCCAGCAGGATATCGACCCTGCCCCAGCCGCCGGCGCCGATGGCATCGAATGCCTGCAATGCCAGGCCGGCCAGTTCCGCTTCCAACTCCTGCGGCAGACCGCAGGGACACAGGTAGCGGGTGTCGTCATCCAGGTACTTGGCCTGGTAGTCGTAAAATTCCCGGTCCGTTTCTATCTTGATCGCCGGCAGGGCATGCCCGTGCAGGATGCCCACGGTGTAGTCGCCCCCCGGCATCCAGCGCTCGCAAATGATATCGTCGTCGTACCTGGACGCGTTGACCCAGGCCTGGCACAGGTCTTCCCGGGCGCCTACCCTGGCGGCGCCCAGGCTGGATCCTTCATGCACCGGTTTCAGCATGAGCGGAAACCCCAGTTCCCGGGCCGCGGTTTCCAGGTCCTCCTCTGAGCGGACCAGCGTGAAATCCGGGGTCGGCAGGCCCAGCCGCTGCCAGATCCACTTGCAACGGACCTTGTCCATGGACAGGGCCGAACCCAGCACGCCGCTGCCCGTGTAGGGCAGGTTCAGGGCCTCCAGCGCTCCCTGTATGACGCCGTCTTCACCGCCGCGTCCGTGCAGCGCGTTGAACACCCGGTCGAACCCGCCCTCGACAAGGCCGCTCACCACCGACTCACCGGCGTCGATTTCATGCGCGTCCACTCCCTGCCGGCGCAGGGCAGCCAGGACCGCCGCGCCGGTCTGCAGGGAGATCTCGCGCTCGGCCGAGCGGCCTCCCATCAGCACCGCGACCTTTCCGTAACGCCCGTTGTATGCCTGCCCGTTCAAGTCAGCCCGCCTTCGCCTATGATTTTCACTTCCGGTTCCAGCCTGATGCCGGTCTGTTGCGCCACGGTCGCCTGTACGTGCGTGATCACGGCCTCGATGTCCGCGGCGCGCGCGCCGCCGGCATTGATGATGAAGTTCGCATGTTTTTCCGACACGCTTGCCGCGCCGATGGCGAAGCCCTTGAGGCCGCATTGTTCGACCAGCCGGCCGGCAAAGTCGCCCGGCGGATTCTTGAACACGGAGCCGCAACTGAAGCGGCCGGTGGGCTGGGTCGCGGCCCGCTGCGCCAGCAGTTCCCTGATGCGGGCTTCCGCCGCCTCTTCCGTATCCGGGCCGAGCCGGAATACCGCGCCCAGGAACCATTCATCATAGGCCAGGTCTACCCGGCGATACCCGGTATCGAAGCCGGCGCGGGTTCTCTCCACCCGCGCGCCCGCGCGGTTCACCAGTTCCACCCGCTCGACGATATCCCAGGTCTCGGAACCGAAAGCGCCGGCGTTCATGGCCAGTGCGCCACCCACCGAGCCCGGTATCCCCGCCATGAATTCGGCGCCGGTGAGGCCGGACCTGGCGCTGAACCGGGCTACCTTGGCGCAGGCCGCGCCGCAACCGGCGCGGACGGCGTTGTCGGGCAGCAGTTCCAGCCGGTCTTTCATTCCCGACGTCGAAATGACGGCGCCGCGGATGCCGCCGTCCCGCACCAGCACGTTGCTGCCCAGGCCGATCCAGGTAACCGGCTCATCGTCCGGCAACGCGGCAAGGAAAGCGGCCAGGTCGTCTTCATCGGCCGGGACATAAAACAGGTCCGCGGGCCCGCCGACTTTCCAGGAAGTGTGCCGGGCCATGCCCTCGCCCGCCGTCAACCTGCCCCGGAACGCTTGTTCATCAAGGTATGTGGTTACGGTTTCCATAAGCATCTCAGCCGCTCCCGTTCCCGTATGCGTGCAGCAGCCGGCCGCCCAGCGCACTGATGTCCCCGGCGCCCAGCAGCAGCAGGATGTCGTTGTCTTCGACGACGTTTCCCAGCACCGCCTGCAGTTCCACCTCGGTGCTGACAAGGATAGGCTCCACCGTGCCCCTGACCCTGAGCGCCCGGCTCAGGGAGCGGCTGTCGGCGCCCTGTATGGGTTGTTCCCCGGCGGGGTACACGTCGAGCAGAAGCAATATCTTGAGTTCCGACAGCACCTGGCAGAACTCTTCGAACAGGTCCCGGGTGCGGGTGTAGCGGTGCGGCTGGAACACCACCACCACCCTGCGCCCTGGCCAACCGTCGGCCAGCGCGTCGCTGATGGCGTTTATTTCACTGGGATGGTGGGCATAATCATCGACCATCAGGACAGTCTTGCCGTTGATGCGGATTTCCCCGAGGATCGAACTCCGGCGGGCAATGCCCTGGAAATTCGCCAGTCCGGCGCCGATGGACTGCTTCGACACGCCCAGTTCGGTCGCCAGTGCCGTTGCCGCCAGCGCATTGAGGACGTTATGGCGTCCCGGCAGGCTCAAGGTTACCCGGAACGGATCATCCCCGTCACGGCGCACGATGTCGAAACTGGTATGCGGGCCGTCATATTCAATCGCCTGCGCCCGGTAGTCGGCGTCTGAATCTATCCCGTAAGTGACATAAGGCCGGTTTATACGCGGCAGGATCTCCCGGATGCCGGGGTCATCGCCGCAGATGACTACCAGGCCGTAAAACGGCAGGCAGTGCAGGAAATCAATAAAATTGTTCTGCAGAGCCTGGTAACTGCCGCCGTGATACTCCAGGTGGTCGGCGTCGATATTCGTCAGCACCGCGTACACCGGCGACAGGTGCAGGAAGGAGGCGTCGCTCTCGTCCGCCTCCGCGACGATGTATTTCCCCTTGCCGAGCCGGGCATGGGAACCGGTCATGTTCAGGCGCCCGCCGATGATATAGGTGGGGTCGTACATGCCCTCCGCCAGCAGGCTGGCGATCAGGCTGGTGGTCGTGGTTTTGCCGTGGGTGCCGGCCACGGCGACCCCTTCCCTGAAACGCATCAGTTCGGACA